>JBKJOK010000354.1:0-5086 GCA_046595595.1 Candidatus Limnocylindrales bacterium | reverse complement strand
GACGCGGATCGTGTCCCGCCCTGGCGCGACGAGGAGGGCCATGACGTAGTGGACCGCCGGGATGTCGCGCCGCGTCGCCGACCATGCCGTCGCGAACGGCGAGTGGCTGTGGACGATCGCCCCGACATCAGGTCGGGCGGCGAACACCTGGAGGTGGATCCGGACCTCCGAGCTCGGCTGGTGGCGACCCTCGGACGGCGACCCGTCGGGCTCGACGATCACGATGTCGTCGGCTGTCATCTCGTCGTAGTCCATCGTCGATGGCGTGATCGCGATCCGGCCGTCGGCCAGCCGCGCGCCGACGTTGCCGGACGTCCCGATCGCGAGGCCGCGCTCGCGCAGGAGCCGGGCGACGCGGACGACCTCGGCTCGGACCACGGAGACGCCAGCGTCGGTCACGGGAGGAGCGCCGCCCACGGCCCGAGAAGCTCGTCGCGGTCGGCGGGATCGAGCGCGTCGTCGAGCATGACCGCGGTCACCGCGTCCGCGAGCGACTCCGCCAGCCGGGCGCGGTCGAGGCCGCCGGCGAGGAGTGGCCCAGGCAGGACTCCGAGACCCGGCCGGTAGCCAGCGTCGGCGAAGCGGCGCTCGATGTAGTCCCAGGCGATGCGTCGGCCGTCGACGACGGCCGCTTCGCGTCCGGTCTCGATCGCGACGAGCTCTGCGTTCTCGAACGCCCGGTCACGCTCGGCACCCACGCCGCCGATGAATGTTGGCAGGAGATCCAGGCCGATCAGGTCGACTGCCTTGCTGAACGTGTCGAGGCGGGCCCTGGCGGCGGGCGGAAGCCCTTCGAGCGCGTCGGCCTCGTCCGTCACGCGCCGGCCGCGGCCAGGCTCTCGTCGAGGATCCGGAGGGCCTGATCCACCTCATCGGCCGTCGTCACGAGCGGCGGGATGATCCGGACCACGTTCACGTAGGTCCCGGCGGTCAGGACGATCAGGTTCCGGGCGAACGCCTCGGCCTGGACCCGTTTGGTGACCTCGGGATTCGGGATGCGGCCGTCACCTTCGCCGGGCTTGATGAACTCGAGGGCAAGCATCAGGCCGAGACCGCGAACGTCGCCGATCGACGCGTACTTCGGCGCGAGCGCCCGCAACCCGGCCAGGAACTGGTCGCCGCGCGTCCGGGCGTTGGCGACGAGGCCCTCGTCCTCGATGACGTCGAGCGTCGCGTTGGCCGCGGCGCAGGCGACGACGTTGCCGCCGTACGTCCCGCCGTGCGACCCGGGCGGCAGCTTGTCCAGGATCGAGCGCTGGGCAACGATCCCGCTCAGCGGCAGCCCCGACGCAATCCCCTTGGCCATCACGAGGATGTCCGGCTCGACGCCCCAGTGGCTGACCGCGAACAGCGCGCCGGTCCGCCCGAACCCGGTCTGGACCTCGTCCGCGATCAGGAGGATTCCGTGCTGGCGCGTGATCTCGCGGAGGCGTGGCAGGAAGCCGGGCGGCGGGACGAGGTAGCCGCCCTCGCCGAGGACCGGCTCGACGATCATCGCCGCGACGTGCTCGGGGTAGACGTACTGGTGGAAGGTCAGGTCGAGCTGGGCCTCCCAGTCGCAGGTGCAGTGCTCGTCGGGTGCGTGGGCGGCGCCTGGCGCGCGGTAGCAGTACGGATAGGCCGTGTGGTAGACGGAGCCCGGGAGCGGTTCGAAATGGCCGCGGTAGACGTCCTTGGCCGTCGTCAGGGCCATCGTCTGGCCGGTCCGGCCGTGGTAGCCATAGCGGAAGCCGAGGATCACCGGGCGGCCGGTCGCGATCCGGGCGAGCTTGACGGCGGCCTCGACCGCCTCGGCCCCACTGTTCGAGAGGAACGCGCCCCAGCCGTCACCCGGCAGGACGTGGCGGAGCCGCTCATGCAGCCGCAGGCCGGGCTCGTGGTAGGTGATGTTCTGCTGGGCGTGGAGGATCTTCGCCGCCTGGGCCTGGACCGCGGCGACGACCCGCGGATGGGCATGGCCGGTGTTCGTGACACCGATCCCGCTCGAGTAGTCGAGATAGCGCTCGCCGTCGGTCGTGATCAGCCACGAGCCCTCGCCACGATCGACGACGAGATTTGTGATCCGGCCCCAGACCGGGGGCACGACCGACCGATCGGGCAGGGGAGCGGACGAGGCCGCCGCTGAGGCGGGGCCGGACAGGCTGGGTGCGGTCATGGGAACCTCACGATTCGATCGCGGTCGCCGGGGCGAAGTCGCGGGCCGCGACGCGCCGTTGCCAGATCGTCGTCAGGATGACCATCCCGACCGCCGAGGCGAAGATGATCGTCCCGATGACGTTGACCTGGACAGGGATGCCGCGGAGCTGGGCGCCGTAGATGTAGAGCGGGAACGTCTGAGTCTGGCCGGCGGTGAAGCTGGTGATCACGTAGTCGTCGATCGACAGGCTGAACGCGAGCAGCGCGGCGGCCACGACGCCCGGCAGGATCAGCGGGAAGGTTACCTTCCAGAAGGTCGTCCACTCGTTTGCCCCGAGGTCCATCGCGGCCTCCTCGAGGTGGCGCGGGAAGCCCGACAGGCGAGCCTTCACGGTCACGACGACGTAGCTGATGTTGAACATGATGTGGGCGATCAGGATCGTCCGGATGCTGAGCGGATAGATGATGCCCTCGGGTACGAACGGGAGCTGGATCGAGGCGATGAACGAGGTCAGGAGGGACGCGCCAAGAACGATCTCGGGCGTCGACATCGGGAGGAAGATCAGGAGGTTCACCGGACCGCGGCCCCGGAACTGGTAGCGGACCAGGGCCAACGCGATGAGGGTCCCGAGGGCGGTCGCCACGAGCGTCGCCACGAGCGCGATCACGACGCTGTTGCGGACCGCATCGCCGAGCCCGGGCCTGCCCAGTGGATTGAGCCACGCGTCGAACGAGAACTCCCGGAAGTTCAGGTTCGAGCGGCCGGTCGGGTCGTTGAAGCTGAACGCGATCATCACCACGACGGGCAGGATCAGATAACAGGTCACGGCCGCCGCATAGATCGGCAGGAGCCAGCGATCAACGGCCCGGCCGAGGCGCTGGCGGCCCGGCCGGCGAGTCGCCCGGGCAGTCGCGGCGGCCGTCATCGGGTTGCCGCCCATCGCGCCGTCATACGCCCGAGCCCGTCAGCTCTTCGGTCCCGAGGAGTTTCGCGTAGACCAGCACGCCGACGATGATCCCGGCCATCAGGATGAACGACAGGGCCGACGCGGTCGGGTAGTCGACCTGCTTGAGATAGCGCGACACGATGACGTTGCCGATCATCTGGGCCTGCGGATTGCCGAGCAGCTCGGCGTTGATGAAGTCGCCCACGGCCGGAATGAACGTGAGGAGCGAGCCGGCGAAGATCCCCGGCAGGGCGAGGGGCAGGGTGATCCGCAGGAACGCCTGGCTGATCAGGAACGTGCCGATCAGCGCGCCCAGGATCGCGCCACCGATCCCGAGGCCGACCGCCGAGTACTCGAGGATCAGCCCGACCACCACCCCGAACAGGCCACCGATGACCGCCCCGGCGATCGTCCCGCCCGGTCGCCACGGGCCGGCGTAGAGATCCTCGCCCGCTTCGATCAGGCGCCGGTCGATCTTCTCGAGCGCGACGTACAGGGGCAGGGTCATGAATGGCAGGAAGTTGTAGGTGATCCCGGCCACGACCGCCGCCGGCGTCGCCAGGAGGCGGAACGCGGGATCGAGCAGACCGACGTCCTTGAGCGGCCCGAGGAAGAGACCATCGTCGGCCAGGATGATCTTCCACGAGATCGTCCGCAGCAGGAAGCTCGTGAAGAACGGGGCGATGACCAGCAACAGGAGGACGTTCTTGTAGCGCCCGCCGCGGAACGCGATCGCGTAGGCCAGCGGGAAGCCGAGGGCGAAGGCGAGGATCGTCGCCAGGCCGCCGTACGCGACCGAGCGGGTGATCCACGGCCAATATTCGGCAAACGCCTCGGGGTAGATCCCGAAGTTGAAGGTCAGCTCGTAGCCACTCTCGACGTTGCCCGTCCACAGCGAGACCAGGAACATCTGGATCGCGGGATAGACGTAGAAGAGGGCCAGCCAGAGCAGGCCCGGGGCGAGGAGGACGTACGGCGCGATCGCCCGCCGGCTGAATCGCCGGCGGGCGGTGGGCGGATCGATGGGCGCCGACGCGACGCTCACCGGGGTTGCCGTCGTTCTCCCGGGATCAGAGCCCGAGGACCTTGCTGAACGCCTCGCTCCAGGCCTGCTCCTCCTCGGCCGTGACCGCCCGGAACTGCTTCAGCCGGGCGGTGACGTCGTCGGGCGGGAAGATCAGCGGGTTCGCGCCGAGCTCCGGATCGATCTTGATGATCTCTTCCTTGGCGCCCTTGACCGGGCAGACGTAGTTGACGTACGCCTCGATCGTGGCGGCGTTGACCGGGTCGTACGAGAAGTTGATGAAGGAATCCGCCTGGGCCTTGTTCTTGGCGCCCTTGGGGATGCACATGTTGTCGGTCCAGAGCATCCCGCCTTCCTTGGCGACGACGAACTGGAAGTCCTGGTCGGCCTTCTGATCGGGAACGAGCAGGCCGGCCACGTCACCCGACCAGGCGATCGCGAGGACAGCATCACCGCCGGCCATGATGTCGACGTACGAGTTTCCGGCGATCTGGCGGACGAGACCGGCCTTGACCGCCTTGTCGACCTCGGCGAGGGCCGCGTCGAACTGCTCCTGGGTCAGCGTTCCCGGATCGCTGCCGAGGCGGATCGCGCTCAGGCCGACCGTGTCGCGCATCTCGGTGAGGTAGGTGATCCGGCCCTTGAACTTGTCGGCGAACAGGATCTCGAGTGAATCCTGCGGTCCGGTCTTCTTGGCGTCGAAGCCGAGGCCGGTCATGCCCGACTGCCACGGCGCAGCGAACTTCGTGTCGGGGTCGAACGACCGCCCGAGGTAGTTGTCGAGAAGGTTGGCCGGGAAGTTCGGCGTCACCGCGAGGTTGATCTCCTCGAGCCAGCCCTGGCGGACGAGGCGGGCCACCATCCAGTCGGTCAGGACCATCAGGTCCCAGTCGGTCGGGAGGTTCGAGGTCAGCTGGCCCTGGATCTTGGCGTAGAAGTCCTCGTTGCCGTCGATCGCCTCGACGTAGTTCACCGTGAC
>JBKJOK010000258.1:0-4291 GCA_046595595.1 Candidatus Limnocylindrales bacterium | reverse complement strand
CCGCAGGTTCGCACGGATCGGCCGGATGCCTATCCTGTGGCGTGGCCCTTTTCCAGATCGACGACCAGCGCCGGCCGGGTCAGGGTTCCGGGGTCGTCGATCTGGAAAAGGGCCACGCCACAGGATAGGCATCCGGCCGATCCGTGCGAACCTGCGGCCGATCAGCGCCGAGCCGGTCGGCCGTCGGAACTCGAACGGTCCGCCCACCACCCGTGGGGCCGGCTGATCGCTGTCCGGCGATCCGGTCGATCAGCGGCCGAGCGGGGCCGTGGCGAAGAGGTGGCTGAACTGCTTGCACCAGATCACGACGCTGGCCGCCCGTGAGGGATCGGCCAGGGCGCCGGCGGGTACCGCGTAGTTCTGGTTGCCGCGGTCCGCCTTCAGCCGGCCGAGCTCGATCGCCCCGCGGGCGTAGCCATCGGCGTCGGGCGAGATGTAGACGTACAGGTCGGGGCCGTTGCGCACGGCAAAGTCCTGGAGGCGAACGACGAACGTGCCCGGTGCGGTCTCGATGAGGCGGGCTGTGCCGCGCCCGAAGTGGAACTCGTCGCTGCCGTGGAAGGGGCCGGAGCGGGCGATGAGGGGAGCTGCCGTCGGGGTCGGAGCTGCCGTCGGGGTCGGGTCGGGCGGCGGGGTCGGGTCGGGCGGCGCGGTCGGACTGGCGACCGGTGCCGAAGATGGCAGCACCACCGATGGCCGGACCGATGGCCCGGCTGATCCGATCGGTCCGCCGGGCGCGCCGGCGACGATCGGCGGCGCCTCGTCGATCGTTGCGGACAGGACGAGCGGTGAGGTGAGGTACCAGCCGATGGGCAGCCCGATCGCGAGCAGCGGGAGGAGGAGTGCCGTCGTCGCCCGCGGATGGCGCCGGGCTTGACCGAGCCAGCCCCGTCGCCGCGCGACGAGAACGACGACCGCGGCAAGGACCAGCCCGCCAATGGCCAGCGGCATCCGGAACGAGTACATGCCGCCGAGGATCGCGGAGCCGAGGTCGCCGAGCCAGTTCATGACGTCAGGATCGCGCGGCCGTGCGACGGTTCGATGACGACACCATGCGGACCCACGCCCGCAGGGGCCGGCGCGGGGCAGCCCGGGTCGGCTACCGTGGCGTGATGCCTGACCGTCTCATCGAAGATTACGATCGCGAGCGAAGGGCGCTCGAAGCGTCGCTGGCCGGGCGCGGCGAGCACGAGCTGTTCGCCTGCGATCCCGCCCTCGCCGACACGGCCGCGTTCTGCGCGGCCTACGGGTTCGCGGCCGAGGACTCCGCCAACACGATCGTCGTCGTGGGCAAGGTCGATCCGCCCGTATTCGCGGCGTGCGTGGTCCTTTCGACCCATCGCCTCGACGTCAATCGAGTCGTGAAGCAGCGCCTCGGCGTGCGCAAGGCGTCGTTCGCCTCACCGGACGAGACCCGCGCCCTGACCGGGATGGAGATCGGTGGCGTAACCGCGTTCGGACTGCCCGCCGACCTGCCGGTGTGGATCGACGCCGCGGTCATGGAGCGCGAGCGGATCGTGCTCGGCGGCGGCAGCCGGAGCTGGAAGGTGATCGCCTCGCCGGCGATCCTGCGTACCCTGCCCGGGGTCGAGATCGTTCCCGACCTGGCGGCGCCGCGACCGTCGGGCTGACTGCCCGGAATCGAGCACGCCGCCCCTCCCGAAGGAGCGACGGCGTCATTGGCTGACCGACGGGTCGGTGTCGGTTAGTCCGTCACGTAGTCGCGGAGCTTGCGGCTGCGCGATGGGTGGCGGAGCTTGCGCAGCGCGTGCGCCTCGATCTGGCGGATCCGCTCGCGGGTCAGCCCGAACTCGTGGCCGACTTCCTCGAGCGTCCGCGGCCGACCGTCGTCGAGGCCGAAGCGCAGGCGGATGACTCGCTCCTCGCGGCCCTCGAGGCTGTCGAGCACTCGGGCGACCTGCTCGCGGAGCATCGTCTCCGAGACGGCATCCACTGGCGAGATCGCGTTCGGATCCTCGATCAGGGTCCCGAGCTCGGTGTCGCTCTCGTCGCCGATCGGAGTCTCGAGCGAGACCGGGTTGCGGCCGTAGCTCCGGACCTCTTCGACCTTCTCGGCCGTGATCGCGGTCTTGGGATCGTTCGACAGGACCGCGGCGATCTCGGCGTTCGACGGCTCGCGACCGAGCTCGACCGTGAGCTCGCGGGCGGTCCGCGTGACGCGGTTCATCGTCTCGACCATGTGGACCGGGATCCGGATCGTGCGGGACTGGTCGGCGAGGCCGCGCTGGATCGCCTGGCGGATCCACCACGTCGCGTACGTCGAGAACTTGAAGCCGCGCTCCCACTCGAACTTGTCGACGCCGCGCATCAGCCCGGCGTTTCCTTCCTGGACGAGGTCGAGCAGGCTCATCCCGCGGTTGATGTACTTCTTGGCGTTGGCCACGACGAGGCGCAGGTTGGCGGAGGTCAAGTGCTCGCGCGCCTTCGCACCGGTCGCCTTGAGGGTGGGCGACATCGCCTCGACGGCGTCGGCGTCGTGCCCGGCCTCCAGCCAGCGCCGAAGAGCAGGCAGGGCGACCGCGTCGCGGGTCCACAAGCGCATCGCGAGGATCGCGACGTTTTCTCGAACCGCCGGCCGACGCTCGGCGCCGTGGACCCAGTCCAGGACGGTCAGGAACGTCTCGGCGTCGAGCTGCTCGTTGTAGACGGCGCGCAGGTTGCGGGCCTTCTCGAGGAGTTCGGCGGCCTCGCCGGTCGCGTTGGCGATCGCCTCGGTGAAGCCGAACCGCGGTGCGGTCACGAGGTATTCGGCAGCGTCGTCGGCTTCCATTGCAGCGCGCACGATCCGGGCGGCCTCAGCCGCGAACGGCAGGGCGTAGCGCGGGTGCTTGGCGCGCGCGGTCGGTTCGGTCGCGTTGGCCGTCCAGACATGGAGGTCGAGGACGGCAAGGGCGGGATCCGTCGTGATCCGGATGCCGAGCTCCATCGTCTTGGCCAGCATGACCTCCTCCTCGGCCGTGAGGAGGGGCACGCGAGCGATCTCGCGCAGGTACAGGCGGGTCGAGTCCTCGATGTCGAGGAGATCGTCCACCTGCTCGGGCTCCGCGTCGTCGTCCGCCGTCGCGACCTTCGCGGCCGGGCGCACGACCGCGACGGGCGTGGTCAGAGTCTCGTCGTGTTCGACGACCGCTGCCACGTCATCTGCGGTTGGGGCCAGCTCGTCGAGAGCCGGGGTCGTCGTGGATCGGGTGTCGAGGTCGATTGCGGGGGTCTGGTCAAGGAAGGTCGTCAAGGTCGCTCCGGTGGTGTCGGGCGCGAGGCCAATCGCGCGGCAAAGGACGTTGCGGGATGCTGGGTCGCGACCGGATCGCGCATCCGCCGAGGCGATCCGGGTGTGCATCCGCTTCCGCCAGGAGCCGGACACACGGACCGGCGTGTCAAGTGATGACACGCCAGCGATGCAGGAATCCTACTCGATCAGGCTCGATTTGACAACCCCTTGTCGATACCCCGTTGGAGTATTCGGACCTCATGGTCCAGCGTGACAGGAACGGGACAGAGGGCCGCTGCCCGATGGCCGGATCCGCGCCGAGGATCGAGCGCGCTGCCCGCCAAGGCTCCGGCACTCGACGTGACGCCAGCGGTCCACCGCGGAACCTGCGGGCTCCCTCGGGACTCCGGGATCGCGATCCAGTGGCGAGCACGACCGAGCCGTGCGGCGGTCGTGGGTCGACCGAACAGGAAGCCCTGCGCTCGGGTGACGCCCAGCTCCAGCAGGGTCGTCCGCTCAGCCTCGGTCTCGATACCCTCGGCAAGGAGCGTGAATTCGAGGCGCGCCGCGAAGTGGACCATGCCCGCGATCAGGGCCTGGCGGGCGGGATCTGCGTCGACCCCGTCGATCAGGGTCCGGTCGAGCTTCACCATCGACGGGCGCAGCTCCAGGATGTGGCGAAGCGAGGCGAAGCCGGCTCCCGCGTCATCGACGGCCAGCTGGATGTGCTCACCGATGTCGGCGATTGCGTCCCGGACCGCGCCATAGTCGGCCACGGGCGTGTGCTCGGTCAGTTCGAGAACGACGCCAAAGCCCCACTCCCGGAGCATGGAGCGGAGTGGTTCGCGAGCGAGGATCAGCTCGGGCGACACGTTGATGTTGATGAACCGGTTGGCCGGCAATGGCCCGGCGGCCAGGAGGGCGGCCTCGGCGGTCGCGATCTCGAGCTCCATCCGGAGCCCCGCCGCGGCAGCTTCGGCGAAGACGGCGTCCGGCTCGCGGCCATCGTTGAACCTGGTCAGGGCCTCATAGCCGAGCACCTGCCCGGATTCGAGGTCC
>JBKJOK010000142.1:0-3991 GCA_046595595.1 Candidatus Limnocylindrales bacterium | reverse complement strand
TCTCCGGCTGCCGCGCGCCTGGACGGTCCAGCGCCACGCCGACTTCGTCACGGAGCTCCAGCTGCCGATCGACGGACCGGTCTAGAGAGGCGGCCAGCCGGCTTCGTTGGCGAAGGTCTCGTAGGACACGTCGGTGTCGTCGAGCTCCTCCCATTCGAGCCCGGTCTTGCGGTCGTAGGCGTCGGCGGCGAGGAGCAGGAGCGCCTCGAAGTCGCTGTCCTTGGGCATCGTCGTGGGGTCGGCCTTGACCGCCTCGTAGAACTCGCGGCCATTTGCGACCACGAGCGCCCGGGCGTACAGGAACCCGTCGACCGCGACCCGGTCGGGCTCGCCGAGCCAGATCTCGGGGCCGCCCTCGCGCGCCCAGGCCCGGCCATCGAGCGCGTGGAGCTTGCGGGCGAGGATCTGCTGGAAGTCGGCGATCTGCGAGTCCGGCATCAGCGCGAGGGCCACGACGGCGGGCTCGATGATCGCGTCGTCATCGTCCTTCGACCAGTCCAGCTTGTCGATCAGCCCCCAGAACTCGCTGTCGTCCACGACCACTCCTCGGTTCTGGCGCCGGACACCCACGTCGGGCGATCTCGTCGGCTTCCCATGGTGACGGGTCCTGACGATCCGCGAGCAGCCGCTCCGCGACGGACCCGACCGCGCGATGCGACACTCGCTCCATGCTGGAGCCCACTGCCCGTCCACCAACCGCGGTCGTGTTCGACCTCGGCGGCGTCCTGATCGACTGGAACCCGCGTCACCTGTTCCGGAGCGTGTTCCGCGGGGACGAGGCGGCCATGGAGCGGTTCCTCGGCGAGGTCGCGACTCCGGAGTGGAATGCCGAGCAGGATCGCGGCCGCTCGTGGGCGGACGGGCTGGCCCTTCTCATCGATCGGCATCCCGAGCATCGGGCGGCGATCGAGGCCTACGGGACGCGCTGGCTGGAGACGATCGGAGGGCCGATCTCCGACACGGTCGGGATCCTCGCGGATCTCCGCCGAAGCCGGGGCCCGCGCCTCCTCGCCCTCACGAACTGGTCGGCCGAGACATTCGCGCTGGCCCGACCGCGGTTCGCGTTCCTCGACTGGTTCGAAGCGATCGTCGTCTCGGGCGCCGAGCGCCTGATCAAACCCGATCCCGCGATCTTCCGAATCCTCGTCGAGCGTCACGGGCTCGACCCGGCATGCACCGTCTACGTCGACGACACCGCGATCAACGTGCGGGCGGCAGCCGACCTGGGATTCGACGCGATCGCGTTCACGACGGCAGCCGAGTTGCGCGTCGAGCTGGCTCGCCGCGGTCTCCGCGGCTGAAGACGGCCCGGACGAACGATCCCGGCGGGCTCAGTCGCGCGATCGGCGCGGACGCTCTTCCTTGGGGGCCTTTGGCTCGTGGCCGGGCCGCGGCGGGTTGGGCCGGGTTCCCGGCGCCATGTTCTCGCGCGGTGGTGCCGGCGGCCGGTTGCGGGCCACGTCGACGGCGGCGACGAACGCCTTCGCCCGATCGGCCGGGAGCGAGCCGAGCCAGGCGGCCTCGATCTCCTTGACCCGGACGGTCTGCAGCTTCCGCTGTTCCTGCTCGTATTTCGATCGCTTCGTCACGGGAGCCCTCTGGTGCTGATCGACGGCGGGTCTGTCGACGGGTCGCCGGAGACGGAACGACCGCCCGTTCGTGGAACGGGCGGTCGGTCTGTTGCCTGGGTCAGGCGGATGCGGTGACGTTCTTCGCGCGAGCGCCCTTGGGGCTCTGCTCGATCTCGAACTCGACCTTCTCGCCGCCGGCGAGCCGATTGAAGTCGAGGGAAGACGTCAGGCCGTCACGATGGAAGAAGTATTCCTTGCCATCCTCACCCGAAATGAAGCCGAAGCCTCGCTCGGAGACGACCTTCTTGATGGTACCGGTGGTCACAGTGACCTCCACAAATCTTCTCGAACGAGAGTTTCTGGCGTACGGTCAGTTCGAGAAGCGGTCGACCACACGGGAGCATCACCACAGCGGCGATCTGCCTAGGGTACCACCTCCCGCCACCAATCCCCTGCCGGCGGCCGGGCGGACAGGTGAGACGGCGGCTCGACTCGGTGTCCATCGGCCCGTTCGGCGATGATCCGGCCATGACCAACCCCGCCGGCCGCGTCGCGTGGATCGCCATCGCACCCGTGAAGGCGATGGCTCTCACGTTCCTCGACCGGACGAGCGTGGGGCTTGACGGGATCGCCGGCGACAGGGCGTTTGCGGTCCTCGACCCCGAAGGCCGGCTGGTCAACGGCAAGGGCGCCGGAGCCCTCGCGACAATCAGCCCGACATGGGACCCGGCGACGAGCCGGCTGACCGTGCGCTTTCCCGATGGCCGCGACGTGACGGGGATCGTGGAACTCGGCGACCCGATCGCGGCGATGTTCTTCGGACACCCGCGACCGGCCCGCCGCGTCGTGGGCCCATGGGATGCGGCGCTTTCGAGCTGGGCCGGCCGACCGCTCCGTCTCGCCCGGACAGACGACGGCGAGGGCCTCGACCGAGGTCCGACGGTGACCATCCTCTCAAGCGCCGCCCTCCGGCACCTGGCCGAGGCTGGTGGCGCGAGCGAGGCCCTCGACCGGCGCCGCTTCCGGATGACGTTCGGGATCGACGGCGTCGCGGCCTACGCCGAGGATGGCTGGGTCGATCGGTCGGTCCGGATCGGTGGAGTCGTGGTCCGGGTCGGAGGCAACGTCGGACGCTGCGCGGTCACGACGCACGACCCCGATACCGGGCGCCCGTCGTTCGACACGCTGCATGTTCTCCAGCGGACCCGCGGACAGCTGCCGACAACCGAGCCGCTCCCGTTCGGTGTCTGGGCCGACGTCCTTGAGGTGGGCGGCGTGGCCGTCGGCGACCCCGTCGAGGTCGTGTCGCCGTGATCTCGCCCAACCAACTTCGGCTCGGCCTCAACCTGCCCTACACCGAGGGCCAGCTCGTAGGCGCCACGCCGCGCTGGCCGGACATCCGCGATCTTGCCCGGACCGCCGAAGAGGTCGGCTTCGATGCGGTCTGGATCTCCGATCATGTCGGTTTCGGCGATCCGTCGAGCGACGAGCCCGGCGCCTGGAGCGGTGCCTGGGAGTCGTGGACCCTGCTGTCGGCCCTCGCCGCGACAACCCCGCGAGTCGAGCTCGGGACCTACGTCCTGTGCACGCCGTTCCGCAACCCGGCGCTCCTCGCCAGGATGGCCGAGACGCTCGACGAAGTCAGCGATGGGCGGTTGATCCTGGGCCTCGGGGCGGGCTGGAACGAGGCCGAGTTCACGAGTTACGGCTATCCGTTCAGGGAGCGCTTCGACCGGTTCGAGGATGGCCTCCGGATCATCGCTTCGATGCTTCGGACCGGTCGAGCCAGCCACGCGGGCCGTCGCGAGAGCGCCGATCACGCTCGCCTCGCCCCGCGCGGGCCGCGTCCGGAGGGCCTGCCGATCATGGTGGGTGCCCACGGGCCGCGGCTCCTCCGGCTCACGGCCGAGCTGGCCGATCGCTGGAACGGCGGTCTCGCCAGCCTCGCCGAGACCGTTGCGGCCGTCGCCGCGGTCGACGCCGCCTGCGACGCGATCGGTCGGGATCCGGCGACCCTGGGCCGCTCGGTCGAGGTGCTGGTCCGACCCTCCGCCGCCGCCGACGCACCGGCCGACGACCGCGAGCTGCGCGGGTCGGCCGGCGAGATCGCCGACGGACTGGCCCGCTACGCGGCCCTCGGGATCGACGAGCTCCAGGTCCAGCTCCGCCCCAACGATCGGTCGGCGGTGGAGACGTTCTCGGCGGTCATCGACGCGCTCCGCTGAGGGCCACCGCCGGCGCCCTGCGGAGCCGATCGCCTGACCGCTGTCCGCCGCCGACGATCCGGTATTCCAGCCGATGGCGGACCTCGAATCCGGGCAGGTGCTCGGCTATGAGGCCCTGACCAGGTTCAACGATGGCCGCGAGCCGGACGCCGTCTTCGCCGAAGCTGCCGCGGCGGGGCTCCGGATGGAGCTCGA
>JBKJOK010000372.1:0-5056 GCA_046595595.1 Candidatus Limnocylindrales bacterium | reverse complement strand
TGCTTGCGGACGCGGTCGCGACTGTCGTGGCGCTCTGGCGCTATCCCGTGAAATCGATGATGGGGGAGCAGCTCAACGCAGCCGAGGTGACCGACCGTGGCTTGCTCGGCGACCGGGCGTACGCCCTCGTCGATCGCGAGACCGGCAAGGTCGCGAGCGCGAAGTTCCCGCGCAAGTGGCCGACGTTGCTCGCCCATCGAGCGACGTACGTCGAGCCGCCGGCCGGCGCCGACGGCCTGCCGGCGGTGCGCATCACGCTGCCCGACGGTCGGATCGTCCGAAGCGACGACCCCGATGTCGACCGGGTCCTCTCGGCCGACCTCGGCCGCGACGTCGCCCTCGACCGCTCCGCGTCAGAGGCGCCGAGCCTCGAGGAATACTGGCCCGACATCGAGGGCCTCGATCATCGCGACGCGCTGACCGAGGAGGCGATGCCGCCCGGGACGTTCTTCGACCTCGGCATCGTCCACCTCCTCACGACGGCCACGATCGACCGCCTCCGCGAGCTCTATCCAGAGGGTCGCTTCGAGGTTCGCCGCTTCCGGCCGAACGTCGTCGTCGGTGCGACCGACGGCCGAACCGGGTTCATCGAGAATGAGTGGGTCGGGCAAACCGTGGCGATCGGCGACGAAGTCCGTCTGCGGATCACCCAGCCGTGCCCCCGGTGCGTCATGACGACCATCGCCCAGGACGATCTGCCGAAGGACCCGGGGATCCTGCGAACGGCGGCGCGCCACAACGACGTGAACGTGGGCGTGTACGACACGGTCGAGCGGCCCGGCCGGGTTCGGCGGGGTGATGAGATCCGACTGCAGTCGTCCTGAACCGGCGTTTCACCGTCGAGGCGAGAGAACGTCTGGTGCTCATGGGTCCTGGCCGACGCCAACCAACGACGCGTGGCCAGCTCCCGGTCAGCCGGTCAGGAGCGCTGATTCGGTCGCCCCAAAACGGGCGCAGCCCGCCGACGGCCCAACTCACATTGGAACTCATTCTTGCCAAGTGACCTCGTCGCGGTGGACGCAGGGCGGCGGCCGTTGCGGCCGAGCCGCGCCACGGGCCGCTCGCCCTGGAGGAGTGACATCGCCACGAGACCGGCCGCACTGTCGCGCGTGAGCGTCACCGTCGGGCTCCGTCAGCCCTTCACGTATGAGCGCTTCTCGGCCACTTTCCCGTCTCGAACTCGGAAGACGTCGACACCTCGGACGTGTCCCCGCGACCCATCGTCGGAGACCCAGTCATAACGCCACAGGACGACGGCGCGGTCGCCGGCCGTGAACTCCTCTTCCGTCGTGAACCGCGCCGCCGGCGACGAGAGGAAGAACGCCTCCCAAAAATGCACGGACGGCCGACTGTCCGCGAAATGCCTCGCCGTCCGGCGCGGGGGACGTGTTGTCGAACAGGCAGTCGTCGGTCATTACCGCCATCATCTCGTCGACGTCCTGCCGGGCGGTCGCCTCGTTGAACTGCCGGACGACAGCGAGCGTCATTTCGTGGTTCATCGCGCGATCCTTTCATGGATGAGCATCCTCAAGCCCCGGAACGTGAACGAGTGCGCGGTGAAGGCGATACGACCTCGCCTGCCCTCCGGCACTCAATGAGCCTGCGCCAGCTCGGACGTAGACCGGGCGGAGAACTCGACCGACGGTACCGATCTGCAACGTCGGACCATTGAGTCACCGGGTTCCGCTCGGTGTCGACCGAACGAGGACTTCGTAGATGGTGACTTCGGGGATGCCGCCGGCTGCGCGGATCAGCCGACGGGCAAAGGGCTCCTCGCCGGACGCGAGCATCGCCTCGAGATCCTCGCGTCGGTGCCAGACGCTCAGGATCGCGAGCTGGCCCGCATCCCCCTGGAGCAGGAATGTCTCTTCGAGATCGGGCGGCGGCCCACCCTGAAGGGCCTCTCGATAGGGATCGGCGACCTCCTGGATGCGCTCGGGCGCGATCCGTCCGGTAACCATCGTAACGACCGCGCCCATGGTGCTACCTCCTGGTGCCGTTTAAGGTCCCAGCCTACGACCATGGCAGCCAGGCTGGAGGTTGGCCGCCCTCCCGTACGTTTACAACCGACGATCGGCGGCTGCCTGACGCGGATGTGGCAGCGGTCGCCGTTTTTCAGGCGGGCCCGGCGAACGTCGCTTCGGCCGACGCCAGCGACGCTGACCTCGCCCGCATCGCCAGGATCGCCAGCGCCACGTACAACGTCAGGCCCATCACTGGCGCCCCGATCCGCTTGATCTCGGCCGTGTCGGCGATCAGGCCGATGACGAACACGAGCAGCCCGAGATTGACGCCCCAGAAGATGACGTGGCCGACCCACGACCGCCGCGCCGCCTCGTCCAGCACCAGCAGGCTGATCAGGCCGAGCATGATGTTCGTGATGACCCCGATGTAAACCGCGTGGTCGCTCGCGATGAGGACGTTGAGCGGGAAGGCACTGGGGTCGGCCGGGTCCGCTGCCGTGATGAACTTGAAGACCAGGTACATGAAGAGAATCAGCGCGCCCACGACCCAGATCGACGCGGCACCGACGTGCCGGATCGGGTTGGCCTCGAGCCAGCCGATCCGCAGGGACCTCGGCCAGATCCGGACGACGAAGAGGACGACCGCCACGAGCTGGGTTAGGAGATAGATCCCGCCGGCCGCCTGGGTTGCCCCGGCGAGGAGGCCGACGGAGATGACGAGTCCGCCGATGAACAGGGCGAGAACCTGGACGAGCCCGGCCTTGGGCAGGCCGCGGGTGCCGAGCAGACGCCACTCGATGAGGCCGAAGGACACGAGGACGAGGTAGCCGAACGTCATCGCCGAGGCGTGGGCGCCGATGAAGTCGCCGGGCAGGATCGTCACGCCGAGCGCGAAGCTGACCTGGATCAGCACACCGATGACCGCGCCGTACCCGAATGAGGTCAGGCCGAGGACGACCGCCAGCCGCGGCAGCGATCGCTCGCCAGCGAGGTACTGCCGCCAGACCCAGACGAGCAGCCAGGCGATCGCGATGAGCAGCAGCGTGCCGCCGACGGCGCGCAGGGCGAACGAGCCCGTGTAGAAGGCGACGACGTAGAGCGGGACGAGGATCGCGAGGGTGATCACGAGCCGCCGGTCGGCGGCACGGAACAGGATGAACGACGCCGCGACGATCGTGAGGGTCAGCCAGCCGATCGTTCCCGCGTGGACGTGGGTCAGCAGCTGGTTGCGGTCGAACTCGACGGCGTCGGCCCCGTTCAGGATGCCGATCCCGATATTGAGCACGAAGACGGCCATCGCCACGAGAAACAGGTCGCGAGCCGCGACGGCCCACGATGGCGCACCACTCATATCAGACATCCGATCCCTCTCTGGCCCGGTCGCGGCTGCGGCACCACGATCCGGCTGACGGTCGTTACATTGCTCCTTCGGTTCGTCGGGCTCCACGGCGACGTTGCACGAACAGATCGCAGCGTTCGCTGTGAGCGACCTCCAGCGGGACGAGCGGCGGGTCGTGCGGTGAATCATGTGACGCTGCGCGACTCATGACCAGCCGAGCAGCAGCGCGAGGCCGATCAGTAGGGTCGACAGATACAGCACCACCGGGATCGCGTCCCCCGACGCCACGAAGCCTGCGATCACGACGGCCGCGATCAGCGTCGCGAGCCACGCCACGGGAGCCGCGATGCCGCCGCTCAGCGTGAGGCGCAGGTGGGTTCATCTAGGTCGTCAAGGCACGGTCATCTGTCGCTACCTACGATGCGCCCTCGTCGCGCTGCGGGCAAGGTTTCATTCGCGGGCCCGTACCTCTGGCCCAAAGCCCGCGTGGCCGAGCGGAACCGAATTCCTCAGGCAGCAGGCCATTCACTTCAGTAGCAGGGATATCCCGAGCACGACTTGCATCACCATGGGCAGTAGGGGAAATCCGTTGGAGGTCTTCAGGAACACTCCAGCCCAGACCGCCCCCCATCCGAGGGTCACCCATCCGACCCAGCTCGGCAGCAGACCGGTCTCGAGGAGAGCCCAACCGAATGCTGCCGTAGCCAGCAATCCGAGGAGCTGATAGACCCCCAGTGCGGATTCTGCCGACTCCTGGAGGACCTCGTAGTACGCCGGCATGTTCGAGGTGCGGTCCAGTTCTTCCGCGGCCGACAGCGTCGGCGCCACATGAAACACCCAGAACACGACCGCCGAGGCGATCGCCATCAGAAAGAGCGCTGCGGCCACCGTGGAGACGATTGGATCTCCTGCGTCACGAAGAAGGGCGGCAAACATGACGTATCCGACGGACGCCACGATCCATCCGGCAAGGATGATCCGACATCCCCACCGATATTCACGCGGATGCTTGGCAATGATCGGGAGCTTCTCGCCGCGGGGAAGCTTGAGTACCCCCCCCCGAATTGTGCTCGGGCGAAAAGATAGGCAAGGCCACCGTGGTAGATGAGCGTGCTCAGGATCAAAGCGATGCCTGTCGCTGTGGTTAAGCTCATTGAGCAGTTCCTCGATCGCGGAACCTGTCAAGCCCGGTGAGACACCAGCGTTCGAAGGTCAGGCTTGCGGCACCTCCTTCACGGGCCGGTTGATCCAGACCGCGGCAGGGACAGGCTTCGGCTCCGGCGGTCCCTTGACGAATCGTTCGGGGTGAGCGGCATAGGCGCCGGCGAGGACGCCGGCCCGGACCTCGAGGAGCCGGTCCGTCCGACCGTGGTGGACGTCGGCGGGAGTGAACATCGCGATCCCGCTGTGGCGGTGCTCGCCGTTGTACCAGGCGAAGAACCCCTGACAGAAGGCCCGGGCGTCCTCGATCGAGCCGAACCGCTCGGGAAAGCCCGGCCGATACTTGAGCGTCTTGAACTGGGCCTCGCTGTACGGATTGTCGTTGGAGACGTGCGGGCGGGAGTGGGTCCTGGCGATCCCGAGATCGGCGAGCAGGAGGGCGACCGGCTTCGAGCGCATCGAGGAGCCCCGGTCGGCGTGGACGGTCAGGCTGCCCGGTGCGATCGCCTGCTTGGTGCAGGTCGCCTCGATCAGGCGCTCGGCGAGAACGGCGCTCTCGCGATGGGCAACCATCCAGCCCGGGACGTAGCGG
>JBKJOK010000371.1:0-3281 GCA_046595595.1 Candidatus Limnocylindrales bacterium | reverse complement strand
GTACTACCTGCTCGGAACGCTGGCCAGCGTGTCGGTCGCGATCGTCAGCGCCCTGATCGGCCGGGCGGCGCTCGGCGCGCTCCTCGGCTGATCCTGGGGGAGGTCCGCTCCGGCGGTCCGCCCGGCCTGGTCCGCGCGGCGAGTGGGCGGCGCAGCGATCGCCCTCAGCGCCGGGCGATCGGAGACAGCGACCCCAGCCGGTCGGCCGCCGCGCGGAGCGTCTCGAGCTTCTTCGGGAAGGCGAACCGGAGCTTCGTCCGGCCGAGCTCGGGCCGCGAGAAGAACGACGACCCGGGCACGGCGGCGACCCCGGGATCGGCGATCAGGCGACGGGCGAAGGTCACGTCGTCCTCGTCGGTCAGGTCAGAGATGTCGGTCATCGCGTAGTAGGCGCCGGCCGGCCGATGGACCCGGAACCCGGCCGCCTCGAGGGCCGGCAGCAGGACGTCGCGCCGCTCGCGATAGCCCGCCAGCAGGTCGTCGTAGTAGGCGTCGGCCATCGTGAGTCCGGCCACCGCGGCCTGCTGGAGGGGCGCTGCCGCTCCGACCGTCAGGAAATCGTGGACCCGGCGCACGCCGACTGTCAGCTCCGGTGAGGCGATCACCCAGCCGATCCGCCAGCCGGTCACCGAGTACGTCTTCGACATCGAGTCGATCGACACGGTCCGCTCGGCCATCCCGGGCAGCGTCGCGAGCGGGATGTGCTCGCCCTCGTAGACGAGGTGCTGATAGATGTCGTCGGTGAACGCGATCAGGTCGTGCTCACGGCAGAGGTCGGCGACGAGTTCCAGCTCGGCCCGCGTGAACACCTTGCCCGTCGGGTTGTGGGGTGAGTTGACGACGATCGCCCGGGTCCGCGGCACGATCGCGGCCCGGAGCTCGTCGGGATCGATCCGCCAATCCGGTTCGTGGAGCGTCACATAGCGCGGGATCGCCCCGGTCAGGATGGCGTCGGGTCCGTAGTTCTCGTAGAACGGCTCGAAGACGATGACCTCGTCGCCGGGGTCGAGGAGGCCGAGCATCGCCGCGATCATCCCCTCGGTCGCGCCGTTGACGACGGTCACCTGGGTGTCGGCATCGACGCGCCACTCGGGATGGGATCGCGCGGTCTTCGCCACGATCGCGTCGCGGAGCGGCTTCGAGCCGAACGTGATCGCGTACTGGTTGTGGTCGGCGTTGACGGCTTCGGCGACGGCGGCCTTCAGCTCCGGCGGGCAGGCGAAGTCGGGGAAGCCCTGGGCAAGGCTGACGGCGCCGGCCGCGACCGCGAGCCGGTTCATCTCCCGAATCACGGACTCGGTGAACGACTCGGCCTTGCGCGAGATTCTGAGCATGGCGCGAATAGTAGGCTCTCGTCCGTGAAGCTCGACCTCCGGTTCATCATTCCGGGACCGACGCCAGGCACCGTCCTGCGCGACGCCGACGGACGTCTGCCCGCGCACATGGTCGAGGGCGACGCCGACGAGGCGACGGTCGTGGCTGCCACGGCGTGCCTGCGTGAGCGGTTCGCGCTCACGACGCCGATCCTCGAGACCCATCCGAAGTGGGAGGGCGTACCGGATGGCGAGCCGATCCCGACGCTGGTGATGACCGAGCCTGTCGCGGCCGACTGGACCGTTCCCGACGGCCTGGCGTTCGCCCCGATCGCGCCGTCGGCCGAGGGCCTGCCGGCCGTGCTCGTGCCGCGGGCAGACGACCTGCTCGGCGAGCTCCGGACCGGCGCCGAGCCGCCGGACCTTCGTCCGCGCTGGGCTCGACGGGGCTGGCACGAGCGCGCGTCGGCCTGGATGAGCGGCGCCATGGCGGCCGTCGGGCGGCCGTTGCTGGAGCCACCGCGGCAGTTCTACCTCCGCGGCATCTCCGCGCTGCTTCGTGGCCGGACCGCGACTGGCGACGTCTTCCTGAAGGCCGTCTTCCCGCCGTTCCATCCCGAGCCGGTCGTCGGGCGGCTCCTGGCCGAGCGGTTCCCGACGCTCGTCCCGCGCGTCGTCGCGATCGACGTCGACGAGGGCTGGCTGATCGTCGACGACGTCGCGGCCCCGTGGATCGGCGACCTGCCGATCGAGGCGAAGCGAGCCGGACTCGCCGCCGGGGCGCGGGCGGTCGTCGCGATCCAGACCGCACTTGTCGGCGACCTCGACGCGTTCGTCGCGGCGGGCTGTCCGAATCGGTCGATCGAAGACCTTGCCGCGGCGCTCGCCACCGCGATCGGGCCTGAGGCGGTTGCCCACGCGGAAGGCTCCGTCCCGGCTGAGCACCCCGAGCGGGCCGTCGCGGCCGTCCGGGACGCTGTCGAGCGGGTAGTCGCCCTCGGGTTGCCGACAACGATCGTTCACGGCGACTTCCATCCCGGAAACGTCGCCCTTGCCGAGGACCGGGCGGTCATCATCGACTGGTCCGACGCCGCGATCGGCAATCCGGCGATCGACCTCGTGACCTGGTTGTCCTGGAGCAAGGACCAGCCCGACGACCGGCGAGTTGCGACGGATGCCTGGATCGAGGCGTGGTCCGGAACGATCGATCCGGACGCCGCCCGGGCGGCAATCGACGACATCCTCGTCGTGGGCGCGGCCTACCAGGTCGTGAGCTACGACGGGATCCTCCGGGCCCTCGAGAGCGCGACGCGCTACACGTTGGCCGACGGCGCCAGGAGCTTCCTCCGGGAGCTCGAGGCCCGGGCCAATCTGACGGACAGCCGCCGATGACTGTGCTTGTCAACAACGTGCCGGGAATCACACCTAGACGAGGCGGCGCGGGATCGTCTCGAGCCAGCCGCGCTCGAAGAACGGGGCGCCGTCGAGGGTGACGGTCAGGCCGACGTTCATGTGGAAGTCGGTCGCGGTCGTCCGGATGGTGCCGTTCGCCTCGATCAGGATCTCCGAACCGTCTTCCCGGAGGCGGTAGACGACCTCGTTGTGCATCCGGGCGTGGGCCGGGTCGGCGTCGCGGGCAGTCATCTCGAGCCGTTCGCCGGTATAGAGCGTCGTCCGCCCGTCCGGTAGGGTCGTCTCGCCGAACTCGCTCGTGACCACGGTGACGGAGCCGTCGATCACGTCGTCGATCACCTGCCAGGTCGGCGGGTCGCCGCGGTATGAGCCGATCTCGCGGAGGCCGGCCGGCGTGGTCTTGAACGGCGGCACGTCCGCGCCGCGGTGGCCGGCGGGCAGGGTCGGCAGGATCAGCCGCGATGCGCTTGCCGCCTCGCCGCCGAGGTGGAGCCCGTATTCCGCCGGGAACGGCGACGGCCAGACGACGGGCCACATCGACGAGGCGACCGACAG
>JBKJOK010000188.1:0-2324 GCA_046595595.1 Candidatus Limnocylindrales bacterium | reverse complement strand
AATGACGGCGCCGCCGGCCGGGCTGACCGGATCGAGCGGGCTGACGGCATCGATCCGGACCGTCGAGCCGCGGACGTAGGCATCCTTCAACCGGTCGCGAGCGGCGACCAGGGCGGGTGGCAGCTGGTCGGCCGGGGCGACATAGAACGCCGCGAGCTGTTCTGGGGTCATCGGTGCGCCCGTTTGCGGGCTCTCGATCGCGAAGGGCCCCTCGATCCGGTCGATCCCGTCGATCCCGTCGACCGCGTCGGCGTAGGTGGAGAGGGCCGCGATGTTGGCCGCGCTCAAGGGGTCACCGCTGACGGTCGCGAGGATCGCGATCGGAGAGGTCTCGCCCTTGGCGAAATCGTTCGCCAGGATGACGGCCGCGTCGCGGCTCTCGAGCCCTTCCGGCAGGGTCGAGGCGTTCGGGATTCCCTGGCTGAGGCGCAGGAACGGGGTGCCGGCAAGGAGCAGCAACAGGACCGACGGGATCAGGAACGCGAGCGGCCGGGCCATGACCGCCCGGGCGACCCGCGCCCAGCGCGAGCGGCTCGGGTCGCTCACCCGGACGCCGACGGGCCGGCCGAGCCGTCGCCGGATCGCGTCGAACAGCCCGGTCAGGCTCAGCGCGTTGATCCGATGGCCGAGCATCCCGAGGACGGCCGGCAGGAACGTCAGGGCGTAGAAGACCGATGAGGCGACGACGATCGAGCCGCCGATCCCGAACGAGCGCAGGGCGGCCGGCTGGAAGAGGAGGAGTCCCGACAGGCCGATCGCGACCGCGAGGCCGGAGAAGGCGACCGCCTTGCCGCTCGTCGCGACGGTGATCTCGACCGCGTCGGCGACGGTCCGGCCGCGGCGCAGCTCCTCGCGGAAGCGGCTGACCATGAAGAGCGAGTAGTCGATGGCGAGCGCGAGGCCGAGCATCGTCGCGACGTTCTGGACGTAGATCGAGAGCTCGGTCGTCTGGGCGACGAGATAGACGCCGGCGAGGGTCGTCGGGATCGCAAGACCGGCCACGAGGAGGGGCAGGCCGGCGGCGACGACCGAGGCGAAGACGGCGAGCAGGATGAGCAGGGCGAAGGGCCCCGAGACGATCTCGGCCTGGACGAGCTCCTTCTCCGACTGGTGGGCCTGGTCTTCGGTGAACGGGCCGACGCCGGCGAGTCGGAGGGTCGTTCCGGCGGCCGGCTGGTCGATCAGGCCACGGATCTTCGGCATCTCGTTCGAGGAGGCTTCGTCGGTGATCGTCAGCCGGACGACGGCGTACGCGGCGTGACCATCCGTCGAGATGAATCGGTCGTCCCCGGTCTCGGCGAAGCCGATCACCGCGTCGGCGATGGGATCGGTCGCGAGACGAGCGAGGGACGTCGCGATCTGCTGCTGGAACGCCGCGGAGCGGGCATCGGCGCCGGCGTCCCCCGAGAACAGGGCGACGATCGAGCCGCGCCCGGCGCCGAACTCGTCGGCGAGGCGGGTGGCGACCGCCGTGGATTCCGAGCCGGGATCGGTCCAGCCGCCGGACACGAGCGAATCGGTCACCCGGGCGGCGAGCGTCGCGGACGCGACGGCAAGAACGATCGTGATCAGGACGATCGGTCGTCGGAAGCGGTGGACGAACGCGCCCCAGCGGGAGAACAGCATCGGGATGCCCTTTCGGTCGGAATCGCCAGATCGCGGATCGGTGTTTCGCCGCGACGATAGAGAATGATCATTCGTTTTGTCAAGACTTGTCGTTCGAGATCACCGTGGGTACGCTAGGGGAGCGACCATTCTCCAGGAGGCCCGATGCCGCGCGTCTCGGCTCAACACGAACAGGAGGTCCGCGACCGGATCGTCCGGGCGGCCCTCGCGATCTTCGCCACCCGCGGCTTCCACCGCGCGACGATGCAGGACATCGTGCGCGAGTCGGGCCTGTCGGTCGGCGCGATCTATACCTACTTCCGGAGCAAGTCGGACCTGATCCTGGCCGGCTGCGACCTGATCACCGACCAGGAGCTGGCCCAGCTCGGCGGCCGGCTCGCGGCGGTCAGCGGCTATCGCGACCGGATCGCGGCTGCGGTCGGCTTCTGGTTCGACAACCTCGCGGTCGAGCAGTCGGAGCGCGGCTCGGGTTTCCTGATCCTTCAGGCCTGGGCCGAAGCCGATACCGACCCTGCGATCCGCGAGATGCTCCTCCGCCGCCGGCGCGAGACGGTGACCGCGGTCGTGCTCGTCCTCCAGGAGGGCGTCATGCGCGGCGAGTTGCCGCCGTGGCTCGACATCCCGTCCGTCGGGCACGCGCTGGCGGCGCTCCTCGACGGCATGCTGATCGAGGCGGCCGAGGCCGGCGCTGCCTACCG
>JBKJOK010000180.1:0-3188 GCA_046595595.1 Candidatus Limnocylindrales bacterium | reverse complement strand
GTTCGTGGCCTGGTGGCAGGCGGCGCTGCGGGCCGGCCACCTCGTCTACCTCGAGGCCCGGACGGCCGACGGGGAACCGCAGGCCGGGCTCGTCCTGTACCGCCACGGCGAGCGGCTATCGACCGTCCACTCGGGCGACCACGCCGACGCCCGGCGCGACCACCCGGGGGCGCTCCACGTGCTCCGCTGGCGGGCGATCGAGCTGGCGATGCGTGAGCGCCGGGCGGAGATGGACCTGGGCGGAGTGGACGTCGCGGGCGCCCGGCGCGAGCCGACGGAGGGTGAGCCGATGTGGGGCCTCTACCAGCACAAACGCTCCTTCGGCGGCGAGTGGCTGGATCTGACCGGGGCCCACGAGCGGGTCCTCGACGCGAACCGCTACCGGATCGGCCGCATCGCGGCCAAGGCGTCGCGCCTCCTGCGCCGGTGAGCGACGAGGGCGGTGCATTGATGATCGCGGAGCTCCTCGCTGCCGCCGAACGCCGCGAGCCGCGGCCATTGGGCGAGCTGATCGAGCGGCTGACGGCTGGTGGCAACCTTCACGGAGCGCGCGACGGCGGGCGGGCGATCGGCCCCGCGGCCCTGGCCGGGATCGCGATCGCGGGCGTCAGCGACGACTCGCGAGCCGTTGACCCGGGCACGCTCTTCGTCGCGATCCCGGGTCTCCACGTCGATGGCCACGAGTTCGTCGCCCGGGCCGCGGCCGCCGGTGCCGCGGCGGCGATCGTGGAACGACCGCTGTCCGACGTCGCGCTGCCCCAGCTCGTCGTGGATCGAGCGGCGGCCGCCCTCGCCGACGCCGCCACGTGGTGGTCCGGGGATCCGTCCCACGAGCTCGGCGTCGTCGGGATCACCGGCACCGACGGGAAGACCACGACCTCGTTCCTGGCCGCCGCCGCGCTCGAGGCCGCGGGCCTGTCCGCCGGCCTGGTCGGAACCGTGGCGACCCAGATCGGGACGGTCCGCGAGGCCAACCCGGAGCACACGACGACGCCCGGCGCGCCGCTCGTCCAGCGGACCCTCCGGGCGATGTCCAATGCCGGCAACGTGGTGGCCGTGGTCGAGACGACCTCGCACGGGCTCGCAGCGGACCGGGTCCGGGGGATCGCCTACGACGTCGCGATCCTGACGAACCTGACCCACGAACACCTCGAGTTCCACGGGACGTGGGAGGCGTATCGCGATGCCAAGCTGTCGCTGTTCGAGCGGCTCGCCGCCGGTCGGACGAACCCGGTCAAGGAGCTTGGAGGGCGGCGCTGGCCGAAGGCCGCGATCGTCAACGCGGACGATCCCAACGCCGGCGCGTTTGTCGGGGTCGCTCAGGAGGCCGGCGCCCGGATCGTGACGTACGGCACGGACCCGGCGGCCGACGTCTGGGCCACGCACGTCGAGGAGGACGCCCACCGCCTCCGGATCGAGTACCAGGCGCCGAGCGGCGCGGCCACCATCGATCTCCGTCTGGCCGGCCGGTTCAACGTCCACAACGCCCTCGCCGTCGTCGCGCTCGGTGAGGTTCTCGAGCTCGATCCAGCGGCCGTCCGTTCCGGTCTCGAGGGGGTGACCGGCGTGCCCGGCCGGATGGAACGGCTCGAGGCCGGCCAGCCGTTCGGTGTCGTCATCGACTACGCCCACAGCCCGGCCTCGCTCGACAAGGTCCTCGGCCTCCTGGCGCCCCTGGCCGCGGCCCGCGGTGGAGGCGTGATCGCCGTCTTCGGCTCGGCCGGCGAGCGCGACACCGACAAGCGGCCGATGATGGGCCGGATCGCCGCCGACCGGGCCCGCCTCGTGATCGTGACGGACGAGGATCCGCGCGGCGAGGACTCGATGGCCATCCTCGAGGACATCGCCCGCGGCGCCGAGGACGGTGGCAAGCACCGCGAGCGCGACCTCTTCCTGATCGCGGATCGGGCGGCCGCGATCGCCGCCGCGTTCGAGCTGGCCCGCCCCGGCGACATCGTCCTGCTCGCCGGCAAGGGCCACGAGCGCTCGATCATCGGCCCAGACGGCCCGGTCGCCTACGACGAGCGGGCGACCGCGATCGCGGCGCTCGCCGGGCTCGGCTACGTCGGCACCGGCCCGGGCTGAGATGCGCGGCTGCCTGTTCATCCTCGTCCTCGCGGCGGCCGTCCTCGGCGCCGGCGCCTGGTTCGGCGCCCCGGTCGTCACCTCCACGCTGATCGACGGTGCCCTGCGGAGCGCGGGCTACACGGCCCGGACCTCGACGGTTCGGGCGACGTCGGACCTGCCACCGCGGCTGCTTCTCGGCAAGGCCGACCGGGTCGAGATCAGCGGCAGTGACGTCGACTTCCGGACGTTCCATGCGGCCTCCCTCGACCTCGTCCTGACCGATGTCGACGTGATCGGCCGGACCGCCGGCACGATCAGCGGCCGGATCGGCGACGCGGAGTTGAAGACGACCGACGGCGTCGCGGCCACGGCCGACGTGTCGATCGACGGGTCGGGTCGCGCCGCGGAGGCGACGATCGACGTCGACGCCGCCACCGTCTCGCGGGTCGTGAGCGAGGCGTTCCGGGCGCGGTTTGGAGTGACCGTGACCGATGTCGCGCTCGTGGCGCCGGACATCCTCCGCATCTCCGCCGGCCCGACGACGATCGAGGGCCGGCTGGAGGTCGACGACGCGGGCGCGATCGCCCTGTCGACGCCCCTCGGCGCGTCGACGATCCTCAGCTTCGACCCGTCGTTCCCGCTTCGCCTCCGGTCCGTGTCCGTGACCGGCAGCAACCTCCAGATCGGCGCGACCCTCGACGCCGCCGCGCTCCTCGGCGGCTGACCACACTTGATTTGCCTTGTCGTGCCACCATCTGTCCGTTTCGCTCGGCTGGCAGCTGCGGCAGCACTGCTGTTCGTCGTGGTGGCTTGCGTGCCTTCCCGAGCGAACGTCTCGATCGCCGACCTCGAGCGTGCCTTCCCCTTGATGACCGGCCTCGGGTTGAGCACTTTTGAATATCGCGCCTTCAACGAGGGTGAACCCGTGTGCGAATCCATTCGCTACAGCCGGGGCTTCTTCTCGTCGATTCCGGACAGCACCACTTGCGGAAGTTTCAGTGACGATCCGCCAGACAACGCCCGAGCATTCGATGACGGTGCCAACGCGGACCTGCAGCGCCTGAAGGCGGCTTTGTCCGCAGTTCCGTTTGGCGCACGGCGGCCCGGGCCCAACTCGGCTG
>JBKJOK010000145.1:0-3667 GCA_046595595.1 Candidatus Limnocylindrales bacterium | reverse complement strand
CTGCTCGGGTACAACGGGACGACCGCCAAGGCCGCGGCCCAAACGGTGCTCGTGACTCCACGCGACGATCCGCTCCTGGCCCAGTGGCAGTACGGCCTCGGCCGATCGGTCGCCTGGACGTCCGACTCGACCGGGCGCTGGGCGAAGGGCTGGTTGGGCTGGAACGGGTTCTCGAAGTTCTTCAGCCAGCTCGTGTCGTGGACGTTCCCGGGCGAGGAAACTGGCGGCATCGAGGCGACGTTCGTGACCGAGGGCAACAAGACGAAGCTCCGGGTCGAGAGCGTCGGAGCGGATGGCTCGCCGCGCGACTTCTACTCCACGGCCGTCGCGATCACGACGCCGGACCTCGAGTCGCGCGCGCTCGGGCTGTCGCAGGTGGCGCCGGGCGTGTACGAGGTGGAGCTCGGTGAGATCGATCCGGGGGCGTACGTGATCCGGGTGTCGCAGACCCGGCCCGGCTCGACCGCCCTTGGCCGGACCCTGGGGCTGGTCGCGCCGACGCCCGCCGAGTACCGGATCCTCGGGACGAACGAAGCGTTTCTCGCGACGCTCCGTTCGGCGACCGGTGGGCGGGCGATCGACCTGCCGGCCGAGCCGTGGACCCACGACCTCCGGACGAACGCCTCGTCGACCGACCTGTGGCCGACGCTCCTGGTCCTGGCTCTCCTGCTCTGGCCGCTCGACATCGCCCTCCGGCGGGTGTCGCTCGGACGGCGCGAGCTGGTGGACGCCCGGCGCTGGCTGAGCGGTGGCTGGCGGCGGCGATCCGTCGCGCCGCGCACGAGCGAGGTTGCGGGGATGCTTGCGGCGCGCGATCGCGCGGCGGGGTCCGCGACCCGGGCGGCCATGCTCCGGGGCAACGAGGCCGATGCAGATCCGACGATGGCGGCCCCCGTCGCGGCGTCGAGCGCGTCGAGCGCGTCGAACGCGTCGAGCGCGTCGAGCGGGGCCGGGCCGACGTCCGGGGCCAGACCGACGTCCACTCCCGCTCAGCTCCCCACCGCGCCTGGGTCGGCGCCCGTGGTGGCGGCGCCCCAGCCCGTTGCCGCGCCAGAACCGGCCGCGAAGTTCGCGCCCGCGTCGAAGACTCCGCCGGCTTCTGACGAGGGCGACACCCTGTCCCGCCTGCGCGAGGCCAAACGTCGGGCCCGCGAACGCTAGTTCGGCACCCGTTGCACGGGTATTCCATGGGCAGGGAACTGAGGAACGTTGTCGGCGGCGAAGTGCTGCTCCTCCTGAGGCCCGCTTCGAGCTGCATTCACCCGCCCGTTGGGAAGCCGATCGACCTGACCCAGACCGCTGGCCAATTCGCCGGCGGCAGGTGGCTCCTTCCCCAGCAACTACTCGTAGGCCGGGTGCGCGTCGTCCCAAGGGCCCACTGCCGCGCCGGCTGCGTTCGCGAGACGAGGAATCCGGCAGACCCTGATCGACCAATGTAGGCTCGGGCGACATGATCCGATCCGGCCGATCCGGCCGTCCGCTTGCCAGAACTGCCGCCCTGCTGCTCGTCACGGCGTTGGTGGCCGCCTGCAGCACCATCTCACGGACCTCGCCGGCACCGACGGCAGCCGACTTCCCGGGCATCGCCGGCGTCTTCACCCAGCACGGAATCGGGGTGGATCGGATCGTATCGGGCGATGCCGGGTGCGACGACGTCGACATCGCCCGGACGGCCATAGGCTTCGACGCCAGCGGGCTCGACCAGGCGACGCCGGTCCGGATCCGGATCTACATCTTCCGGAACCGCGCGACGTTCGAGCGACTGCGCTCGACGATCGACACCTGCGCGGCCGCCTTCGTGACCGATCCGGAAACCTTCGAGTCGATCGACCAGTCGCCCTATGTCGTCGCCGGACAGGGCCCATGGGCACCCGCATTCCGGGATGCCGTCCGGGCCGCGATCGACGAGGCTGCCGGCACCGGCGGCTGACGCCGACCGACCCGCTCCCCACCCTTTCCAGCCCGGATCCAGATCATTGCGCGAGCTGGCGCCGGGTCGAACGGCTTCGATCGCTCGGCCCGGCTCTACTCGACGCGCAGGTCCAGCAGCTTGCGAGCGATCACGAGCCGCTGGACCTGACTCGTGCCCTCGCCGATCTCGGTCAGCTTGGCGTCGCGCAGGAAGCGCTCGACCTTGTATTCCTCGACATAGCCGTAGCCGCCGTGGACCTGGATCGCGGCGTTGGTGACCCGGCTGCTGACTTCCGAGGCGAAGAGCTTGGCCTGGGCGCCGGCGACGGTGTAGTCGCGGTGCTGGTCCTTGAGCCACGCGGCGCGGTAGACGAGGGCCCGGGCGGCCTCGATCTCGGTCGCCATATCGGCGATCAGGAACGCGACGCCCTGGAACGTGCCGATCGGCCGGCCGAACTGGCGGCGCTCCTTCGAGTACGCCGCGGCGGCCTCGTAGGCGCCCTGGGCGAGGCCGAGGGCCATCGCCGCGATCGAGATCCGGCCCCCATCGAGCACCTTGAGGAACGTCCGGAAGCCGTCGCCCTTGGTCCCGAGCAGGTTCGCCGCCGGGATCCGGCAGCCGTCGAAGATCAACTCGCCGGTCGCGCTGGCGTGGAGGCCCATCTTGTCCTCGAGCCGGCCGACCGAAAAGCCCGGCGTGTCGGCCGGCAGGATGAAGGCGCTGATCTCGGCGTCGCCCGAGGGCTTGTCGCCGGTCCGGGCGGTGAGGATGTAGGTCCCGGCGTGGCCGGCGTTCGTGATGAACCGCTTGCCGCCATCGATCACCCAGGTGCCGCCGTCCGGTCCGTCTTCGTGGCGCGCCGTGGTCCGGGTGCCGCCGGCGTCGGAGCCGGCACCGGGCTCGGTCAGGCCGTAGGCCCCGATGACCGCGCCTGACGCCATCGGCCGGAGGAAGCGCTCCTTCTGGTCGGGCGTCCCTGCGATCATCAGCGGGCCGCAGCCGAGCGACGTGTGGGCCGCGACGATGATCCCGAGCGAGCCCCAGACGCGGCTGATCTCCTCAACCGCGATGGCGTAGGCCAGCGTGTCCATTCCCGCCCCGCCGTCCTCCTCAGCAACCGGGATCCCGAGCCAGCCCATCTCGCCGAGGTGGCGGACGATGTCCACCGGAAAGCGGTGGGCCTTTTCGTGCTCGTCGACGACCGGCGCGACCTCGGTCTCCATGTAGTCGCGGATGGTTGATCGGAGCAGGGCGTGTTCAGGGGAGAGGTCGAGATCCATGAGGCCGAGCGTAGCACCGGGCCCGGGCCATCGCCGCCGACCGCCCGAGCCGTCGGGTCGGGCACTGCGCCGAGGGCCGGCTCGACGCGTCGAGGAGGGCCCGGTGCTAGCCTTCGAGACATGGAACCGGCTCCCGAGCGCGTCGCCGCCGTGACCGGGCCGCCGAGCGCACCCGCGACTCCGTCCGCGTCGCCGCGCGTCCTCCGCAACGAGATCCTCGTCCGCCTCCGCCAGTCCGGGCCTGCCTCGCCGGACCAGCTCGCGGCCTCGATCGGGGCGAGCCGGACCGGCGTCCTCCAGCAGCTCCGAGCGCTCGAGGCCACCAACTTCGTCAGCCGCCAGACCGTGCGCCACGGCGTCGGCCGGCCGCGCCACCTGTACGACGTCACGGCCGACGCCCAGGAGCTCTTTCCGTCGAACTACGACGGGCTGGCGGCGGGCCTCCTCGCCGCGATCGGGGCGGTCGGCGGCGATC
>JBKJOK010000118.1:0-4855 GCA_046595595.1 Candidatus Limnocylindrales bacterium | reverse complement strand
TCGGTACCGGAGGGTCCTGTCGTGCGCGAATCAGCTCCCATCGAGGATCGGCAGGACCGCTGCGAATCGCTCGACCGAGACCCGATCGATCGGGTCGAGGACGACCTGGACCTCGGCGATGCCGGCGTCGGCGTAGGCGCGCAGACCGGCGGCGATCACCTCCGGGGCGCCCTCGAGCGGCACGACCCGCTGGGTCGTGGTCGTATCGCCCATCGTCCGGCCCTGGCCGCCCGGCATCCGGACGTGGACCGCGACCGTCCGGGCGATCTCGGCGGGGTCGCGCCCGACGTCGGCGCAGGCGGCGTCTACCACGGCCCGGAGCGGTTCGACGCCGGCCGGGAGGTTGCCCGTGTCGGCGTACCACGAGTTCCAGGCCTGGACGTGGGGCGCCGTGATCCGGAGCATCCGCGGACCGTTCGAGCCGACCAGGATCGGTGGCCCGCCCGGCCGGGGGCGCGGCATGAGCTCGCAATCGCGGGCCTTGTAGTACGTCCCGTCGAAGTCGATCGCGCCGTCCTGGAGGAGCGTCCGGACGATCGTGAACGCCTCCTCGAACCGATCGATCCGGTGGTCGTAGGCGAACCCGAACGCCCGGAACTCGGTCTCGTTCCAGCCGGCGCCGACCCCGAACACGAAGCGGCCGTCGGCGATCTCGTCGATCGTGGCCGCCTGCTTTGCCAGCAGCGCCGGGTTGTGGAACGTCAGGCAGGCAACGAGCGGCCCGATCGTGACCCGGCTCGTGGCGGCGGCGAGGCCGGCCATGAGCGTCCAGGCTTCCCACGGTCCGCGGGCGGGACGGTCCGGCCAGCGGTAGAGGAGGTGCTCGCCGACCCACACGGCGTCGAAGCCGAAATCCTCGACCGTGCGGGCAAGGTCGACGAGCTCCGGCCAGCGGACCTCGCGCTCGACCTCGGGCAGCTGGATTCCGATCCGGAGAGGTCGTGTCATCGCGCCATTCTGGATGACTCCCATGTCCGAAGGAGAGTGTGGCCGGAGCCTGCGAACTGCCACTCGTGCAAAACGAACTCGATGTCGGTCGCCAACCAGGTCGGCCTCAGCCGCCGCGCGCGAAGGAATGGTCGGGGTGGTCGGACTCGAACCGACGATCTCGTGCTCCCAAAGCACGTGCGTTGCCAACTACGCCACACCCCGAGGTGGTTTGTGCTCAGGGACCACGCATGACGCCCTGCGCACTGGGCGCGACGACCAGCCTACAGCGCTCCGGCGCTGCCAATCCGACGACTGCAACTCAACCGGCGGAGCGTCCCTTCGCTCAGACCCAATCGGTTACTCTCGCGACACCCTCCAGGAGGTCGTGTCCGAGTGCGTTGTTCGAGTTGCGGGTCCGAGAATCGTCCCGGCCGGAGGTTCTGCGCCGAGTGCGGAACTGCCTTGGCCTCGACCTGCCCGAGCTGCGCCGCGCCGTACGAGATGGGCGAGAAGTTCTGCGGTGAATGTGGCACCCAGCTGTCCGCGATGCCCGTTGCTCCGGGCGGAGCCGTGTTCCCGGGTCGAGCCGAGGGACCCCCACCCGACTCCCTAGCCGGGCCCGCCGGACCCGAGGCGCCGACCGCCGAGCGCCGCCTCGTGTCGGTCCTCTTCGCCGATCTCGTCGGCTTTACACCCTTCTCCGAGGAGCGCGACAGCGAGGAAGTCCGCGAGACCCTGACCCGCTACTTCGACGTCGCGACCGAGGTCATCACCCGCTACGGCGGGATCGTCGAGAAGTTCATCGGCGATGCGGTGATGGCCGTCTGGGGCACGCCGGTCGCCCGGGAGGACGACGCCGAGCGGAGCGTCCGGGCCGCCCTCGAGCTGGTCGACGCCGTCCATGTCCTCGGCTCGGGGATCCAGGCCCGGGCAGGGGTCCTGACGGGGGAGGCGGCGGTCACCATCGGCGCGACGAACCAGGGCATGGTCGCGGGTGACATCGTCAACACCGCCGCCCGGCTCCAGTCGGCGGCGGCGCCCGGCACGGTCCTCGTCGGCGAGGCGACCCAGCGGGCGGCGTCGTCGGCGATCGCCTTCGAGCCGGCCGGTGAGCAGAGCCTCAAGGGCAAGGCCGCGCCCGTTCCCGCGTTCCGGGCCCTGCGCGTCGTCGCCGAGCGCGGCGGTCGCGGTCGGTCGGACGCGCTGGAGGCGCCGTTCGTCGGCCGCGACGACGAGCTCCGCCTGATCAAGGACCTCTTCCACTCCACCGCCCGGGAGGGCCGGACCCGGCTCGTCTCGATCACCGGCATCGGCGGGATCGGCAAGAGCCGCCTCGCCTGGGAGTTCGAGAAGTATCTCGACGGGATCGTCGGCACGTTCTGGTGGCACCGCGGCCGCTCGCCCGCATACGGCGAGGGCATCACCTTCTGGGCGCTCGGCGAGATGGTCCGCGGACGAGCCGGCCTCGCCGAGACGGACGGTGAGGCAACCACCCGAGCGCGGATCGCGGCCCTGCTCGACCAGCTCGCCTTCGACGAGACGGATCGGCGCTGGGTCGAGCCGGCCGTCCTGGCTCTCCTCGGGGTGGGTGCCGGAATCGGTGCAGAGCAGCTCTTCGGGGCATGGCGGACCCTGTTCGAGCGCCTCGCGGCGAGCGCGCCTGTGGTCATGGTGTTCGAGGATCTCCACTGGGCCGATGCCGGGACCCTCGATTTCATCGACCATCTCCTCGAATGGAGCCGCTCGATTCCCTTGTACATCGTGACCCTCGCCCGGCCCGAGCTCCTTGACAAGCGCCCGGACTGGGGCTCCGGTCGGCGGAACTTCACCAGCCTCTACCTCGAGCCCCTGCCCGGACCCGTCATGCGCGAGCTCCTCGCCGGGCTCGTCCCGGGGCTCCCGGAATCAGCGGTCGGGGCGGTCATCGGGCGCGCCGAGGGGATTCCACTCTACGCGGTCGAGACCGTCCGGATGCTCGTCGCTGACGGCAAGGTCGTGGCGGCCGGCGATGGGACGTATCGGCCGGTCGGCGACCTTTCCTCGCTCGCGATCCCCGAGACCCTCACAGCGTTGATCGCGGCCCGCCTCGACGCCCTCGACCCGGCCGACCGGAGCCTCGTCATGGATGCCGCGGTGCTCGGCCAGTCGTTCACCGTCGCCGGACTGGCCGCCGTATCGGGGATCGACGAGGCCGAGCTCGCACCGCGGCTCCGCGCCCTAGTCCGGCGCGAGCTGTTCGCCCACACGACGGACCCGACCTCGCCCGAGCGAGGCCAATACGCCTTCGTCCAGGCACTGATCCGCGAGGTCGCCTACAACACCCTCGCCCGGAAGGATCGCAAGGTCCGCCATCTGGCCGCCGCCCGCTTCTTCGAGAGCCTCGGCAACGATGAGCTGGCGGGCGGGCTCGCCGGCCATTACCTCGCCGCCCGAGACAACGCCGGCGAAGGAGCGGAGGCCGATGCACTCGGCGCCCAGGCCCGGATTGCGCTGCGCGGCGCCGCAGAACGCGCAGCTTCGCTCGGTGGGTTCGACCAGGCCCTCACGTTCTTCGAGCAGGCACTCGGCGTGGCGGGTGACCCGGGTGATCGCGCCGAGCTGTCGCAGCGAGCCGGCGAGGTCGCCTCAACGGCCGGGCGTCACGATGCGTCTGAGCGCCATCTGCGCGCCGCCGTCGAGCTCCAGCGAGAACGGAATGATCGGCCGGCGACGGCGCGCGCGGTGGCCGGTCTCGGGCGGGCGCTCAACATGGCATTTCGGATCAACGACGCGATCGCCCTCCTGGAACCAGCCGCCAGTGAGTTCGAGGACCTGGCCCCAAACGTCGCGGTGGTCGCGATCGGAGGTCAGCTCGCAAGGGCGCACTTCCTGCTTGACGATTTCCAGCGAGCGATCGAGGTCGCCGACGGTGTCCTCCTGGCCGCAGAACAGGCCGACCTCCGGGCACTCGTAGCGGACACCCTCGTCACCAAAGGAACGGCACTCGCCCTGTCCGGGCGTCCAATCGAAGGCCTCGGGGTGCTCCGCGCGGGGATGGAGGCCGCCGAGGCGGCGGGTCTGGTTGAGACGGTGCTCCGAGCGGCCAATAACCGAGGCGTCTTCGACATCCCGCGAGATCCTCGAGCGGCCCTGGCGACCAGCCGGAAGGCGCTCGCTTTGGCGCGTCAGCTGGGCGGGCGAAGCTGGATCACGTCGCTCATCCAGGGCCTTGGTGAAGCATCGATCCGAACCGGCGAATGGGATGCGGCAAACGCGGACCTTGAGCCGGCGCTTGCCGAAGACTGGGAGGCGCCCGATCGGGCCTCCTTGCTCGACTGCGCGATCGTGATCGCTGCGTATCGAGGCCAGCCGGTTACGGAGCAGCTCCGTGAACTCGAACTATTGACGGATACGATGGCGCCCGGGACTGCCATCCGGGCGATCCTTCCCTATGTCGCCGGCTTCGTGGCGCTCGCACAGGGACGTCTGGCCGAGGCGCGGGTCCTCCTCCACCAATCCGCAGACACTTACTCCGCGAACCTGCCACTGAGCGCCCCCGCCAGTGCTCGTGCCGCCCTCTGGAGCCGCGACGTGGCCGGCGCACGCGAGGACCTTGCGGCCCTGGATGGAGCCGGCCTCCACGGGCCGGCGGTCGAGTCCGATCGACTGGCGATCAGAGCCGGCATCGCCGCCTTGGACGGCCGGACGACCGAAGCTTTGCCGCTGTACCGGGAGGCACTCGCTGCCGAGCGGGACCTTGGTCTCGTCTGGGATGAGGCACTGACCGCGATTGATATGGCCACCCTCCTCGACCCGGACCTGCCCGAGGTCGTCGCTGCCACTGCCGCAGCGCGTGAGATCCTCGTCCGACTGGGCGCGACGCCGTTCATCAAGCGCCTCGATGTCGCACTGGGGGAGGGACGAGGACACCCGGCGCCCGAGTCGA
>JBKJOK010000340.1:0-5157 GCA_046595595.1 Candidatus Limnocylindrales bacterium | reverse complement strand
AACCCTAGACTGGGTCGATGTGCGGTCGCTTCAGCCAGCAGCGCCCGGCGTCCGAGCTGGCCGAGATCTTCGCCGCCGAGCCGTTGACCGACGAGCTTGGCGCCCGCTACAACATCGCCCCGACCGATGACGCCCTGGTCGTGGTGCAGCGCGAGGACCGGCGCGCGATCAGCGCCTACCGCTGGGGCCTGATCCCGCACTGGGCCGACGCGGCGAAGGTCGGCTCGCGGATGTTCAATGCGCGGGCCGAAACGCTGACGTCGAGCCCGGCCTTTCGCGACGCGTTCCGGCGCAAGCGCTGCCTCGTCCCGGTGGACGGCTTCTACGAATGGCACCGGGAAGGGACGCGCCGCCAGCCGTTCTCGATCGGGCGGACCGACGGGCGGCCGCTCGTGCTCGCCGGGCTGTGGGCAGGCTGGCGCGATCCGGCTGCGGATCGGGTCGTCCGGACGTTCACGATCATCACGTCCCGCCCGAGCGACCAGATGGCCGAGCTCCACGACCGGATGCCGGTGATCGTCCCGGACGACGCGTGGGCGATGTGGCTGGACCCGGGGCTGGACGACCCGGCCGAGCTCCACGGCCTGTTCGAGCCGAGCGACGACATCGAGCTCCGGATCCAGGCGGTCAGCCCGCTCGTGAACAACGTCCGGAACGACGGGCCGGCCCTGATCGAGCCGTTCGATCCCGCGCTGGCGCTGGCCGGCGAGCCGCGACCGGCAGGCCTGTTCGACTGATCAGCTCGTTGGGTCGCCCGGCGACCGAACCGGCGGTCGGGCCGCAGCCGGGACTGGTTCGTTCGCTCGTTGGGTCGCCCGGCGACCGAACCGGCGGGGGCCGGATCAGCTCGGGACGGGTACCCAGCCTGCGTTGCCCGACGCTTCGCTGAAGGCCGTCGCCGGCTTGACGCCGCGGTCCAGCGCGGCGGCGAACGTCGCAACGAGCCGGGCGAAGTCAGCGTCGGGATCGCTCGTCGGGCGTTCCAGGACGGTGGCATCGGGCGGCAGCGCCGAGCCGTCCGATCCGGTGGCGACCAGCGCGACCAGGTGGGCGCCCGCCCAGGCGGCCGCGGCGACCACGGTCCCGAGCGCGGCTGGATCGAGGTCGGCGGCAAGAACGACGACCCGGTAGTCGGGAAGATAGCGGAGGGCGAGTTCGAGATCGGCCGCGTCCATCGTGAGCCCGTCCGGAGTCGCGTCGCTGGCATCGTCGGCGCCGTCGTGGGGATCGTCGAGGTCGGCAAGCATCGCCTCGTCGAGGATCGGCCTTTCCGGACTCGGCGGGACGCCCGGTTCGGGCGGCGCGCTCGGGGTGGGCCGGGTCGGCTCGCGGAGGACCGCCACATGCTCGACGCCGGCAGCCGCGAGGGCCAGCAGAATCCCGTCGCCGGCGGCGTCCTCGCCGACGCGGCCCACGACCTGTACCGCGGACCCGAGGGCCACGGCGGCCCGCGCGACGGCGGCCGCCAGACCGCCCGCGACGACCCTCTCCGCTACCGGCTGGGCGATGGGACTCCCGATGACGACGATCACCGGGTGAGCCTAGCAGTGTTGCGACGGGTCACCGGAACACCGATGTGCAAGGTTGCCTGCAAGGGTGGGGGTAGTACGATCGGCGATCCGGGGACCACCTTGAAGCCGCCATGAGTACCACCCGACGCGTGCGTTGGCCTTTTCGTCGCTTCTTCGCCGACCCCCGATCCGGCCAGTCGCTGGTGGAGTTCGGCCTGATCCTGCCGATCATGCTGATCCTGTTCGTCGCTCTCGCTGACTTCGGACGGATCTTCGCCACTTCGATCCTGATCGAGTCCTCGGCACGGAACGCTGCAGAAGTCGGCTCGAACGAATACCTCGCGAGCCGGCCCGGCAAGGAAGCCACGCCGCCGGTCCCATTGAGCGCTCCGGCACCGACGGGCGACCCCGCGTACTATCGACCATTGCATGCGTTGATCGCGAAGTCGGTCTGCGCGACCGTTCAGGAACTTCCAAATGTCGTCTTTGACGCTGGCGCCGGAACCTGCGCCGGGATGCCGTACATCATGGTCTGCATCCACGATGAGCAGGACACCGAGTGCGGAACAGGGGCATTCGGCGCCACCCCTCCTGCGGCCTGTTCGGCAATGAATCCGGGACCGAGCGACCGGCACACGGGTTCACCCGCTCCGCGATGGGTCGAGGTCCGAGTCTGCTATCGGTTCACGTCGCTCGTATCGCTGCCGTTGGTGTCCTTCGGTGACTTCTGGATCGAGCGGACTCGCACCTTCACGATCCCCTGTTACTTTGCCCTGGGGACCGCCGACGAATGTGGATAGATCGCCGTCGACTCCGCCAAGGTCAGGCCCTCGTCGAGTTCAGCCTCGTATTCCCGCTGTTCATGCTTGTCTTGATGTCGATCATCGTCTTCGGCCTGTACATCTTCTACAACCAACAACTGGAATCGGCCGTCCGCGAGGCTGCCCGATACGCTTCGATTCACAGTTCTACGTCGCAATGCCCCACAGTGTCCCGGATCGACCCGCTGTTGACGAACCAGGCCCAGAGCTACTTCCGGTGCGACACCCCCGAGGACCGCTGGCCCAGGATGACGGCGGCCGGTCGCTCGAAGATCTGGGGCATGCCGGCGACCCAAGTGTCACTGGCGGCTTGTTGGTCGGGTCTGATCGATGGCAGCACACCGCCGAACGCCGACGTGCTTCCGGGCACGCCGGGCAGCACCTTCAGGCCGTGTCGGATCGGTGGGGTCGATCCCGTGTCGAATCCGAATGGGCTCGCCTGTCCGGCGGCCGCGACTGTTGCGTCCGCCTATGGCTCGGCGGCGGGCAAGGCCGACGGCGATGACAGCTCCAGCGATATCGCGGTTGCGGTCAGCAACAACACCCACTATTCGACGACTGTCACGGCTTATGCGTGCTTCGTGTGGAATCCGCCTCTCGCCGGATTTCTGTTCATTCCCAGTCAGATCACGCTGCGCGGGATCGCGACGGAAGCGCTGCAACGACAGCAATGAGGAGCTGGTGATGAACGATCGGGCGCGCGGTCAAGTTCTCGTGATCTTCGCGGGCGGGATCGTGGCGATCCTGGCGATCGCCGCGCTCGTCATCGATCTCGGCTTCGTGTTTATGATCCGGCGACAGGAGCAGAATGCCGCGGACCCCGGCGCTGTGGCCGCTGCGCGTTACATCCGGACGGGAGTGACTCCGGATGTCGTCAGCATGCGTACCGCGGCCTGCTTCTACGCTCGGACCAATGGCTTCTTCACCTCGGCCGCGGATGACAACAGCTGCACTCCGGCCAATGACGAACACGGGACGATCCTGACCGTCAATTACCCGCCCAGCGCGGCCGCGGGAACCTATTCGGGCCGAGAAGGCTTTGTCGAGGTCATCCTGGCCCGACAGCATCGCTCCTTTCTGGCCGGAGTCGTCGGGATTTCCACGATCGGAATCTCGAGCTCGGCGGTCGGCGCCTACAGCGACGGCGATTCGAACACGAGCTCGCTGATCGCTCTGGATCCGAGCAGCAACTGCAGCTCGGGCGGTCGGACACACGGCACGGGCAACATCACGATCCACCGCGTGGCGGGCGTGACGTCCGGCGGCTATGTCCATGTGAACTCGACCTGTGGCGCGGTCATCAAGAACACGATCTGCGGCAATGAGAGCCAGGGTGGATTGACCATCGGCGGGACCTCGACGTTGACGTCGCCGCATACGTACGTGTCCGGGACCTGCAAGTCGAACGGCACCGGTTTGATCGGCCCGCTCAACGAAGGCGCGGTCCAGATCGGAGATCCGCTCCTCGAGCTTCCACCGCCCAAGATTTCGGACTATCCGGCGGGCCGTTGTGGGCCTACCGGCATCGTCACCGCACCGACCGGTCCCAACTCCGGCGGCTGCGTCTTCGACGATGCCGCGCTGATCCCCCTCGAGCCCGGTGTGTACTACGGCGGGTGGAACATCAGGAGGAACGGAGCGACCCTCCAGCTTGCGCCAGGGATCTACATCCTGGCCGGCGGCGGCATCAAGTTGACCAATATGGGTTCGATCACCTCGGTCCAGGGCGGCGGCGCCGGGGTCCCGGCTCCGGTGATGATCTTCAACACGGACAACCCGGCGACCCGGACGGGTCAGGCGAACATCGACTTCAATGCCCAGGCCACGTTGGCGCTCCGAGCGCTTGACACCGGTCCGTATCGAGGGATCGTGGTCTGGAACGACGGGAACGGGAGCAACCCGACCGCTCTCATCGACCTGAAGGGCCAGACGAGTCTCAACATCTCGGGCACCGTGTACAGCCCGAAGGGCCTCGTCAACATGGAAGGCGGAGGATCCGTCGGCAGTGTCGCGGCAATCCAGATCATCGCCTGGAGCTTCGACATCGGGGGCAACGCCGATCTGGACATGCCCTACGACCCGAGCAAGCTGTACCGATTTGACCAGAAGGGCCTTGTGCATTAAGGAACCGAGTCAGGTCGGATCGTCGGCCGACGGGAGGACTTCCGGGGGGTTGGCTGGAGGCCGCCGGCAGGCCATCCTGCGTCTATGTTGAAGCGCAGCGTCACCACCTTCGCCTGGTTCGCAGCCGCCTCGTTCGCGTATGAGATCGCCTGGTCGCTGACGGGGGTCCCGCGACCTCTTGGTCCGGTCGTTGCCTTTGCAATCGCGGCCTTCATTGCAGTCGACCCTGCTCATGTCTTCTGGGCACCGGCCGTCCGGAATGGGAATCGGTCGAGGTCGATGTCAAACGCGGTGTCGGCCCACCCCTGAGCCGCCGCCGCAAATCGTTTCCGACCGAGGCCCCGACCACCGGTCGGGGCCTCTTCGTATGCCCCGCCGGGAATGTCGACCGGATGCACCGGTACGTCCGAGGCATCCCGGCCGGACCAACGGGCGGGGGCGGAAGGCACCGCCCGTTGTCGATGCTGGCGGTCGCCGGGGAACAACCAGATCAGGACACTGAATGACCTTCTTCCGAGCGCGCCAAAGGATCGCCGGCGGGCGGCAGCCTGCCGATCGGCGCGAGCCTCCCGCCGCCCCCCGCAGCCGTCGAGCGGTGCGCGAGCGCGGCCAGGGCCTCGCCGAGTTCGCCCTGATCGTGCCGTTGATGTTCTTGCTGGCGGTCGCCGTCGGTGACTTCGGGCGGCTCTTCAACGCCGCCG
>JBKJOK010000239.1:0-7859 GCA_046595595.1 Candidatus Limnocylindrales bacterium | reverse complement strand
GTCCTGAGCCTTCCCCGACGCGACCAGATGCCGCTCGATCTCAACGAGCAGCTCGTGGTCGAGTTCTACTCGAGGTAATCCCATCCCATGATTGAAGTCGAGAGCCCGCAGATCGAGCCCATAGAGGAAGTCGGCACGTACGGCAAGTACGAGGCCGGCCCCCTGCAGGCCGGTTATGGCGTCACCCTCGGAAACGCGCTCCGGCGCGTCCTCCTGTCGTCCCTGGAAGGGGCGGCCGTGACGTCCATCCAGATCCGCGACGTCTACCAGGAGTTCTCGACGATCCCGGGCGTCAAGGAAGACGTCACCCAGATCGTCCTGAACGTCAAGAAGCTTCGCCTGAAGAGCTTCGCGACTCATCCGGTCCAGCTCCGCCTGATCAAGAGCGGGGCGGGTCAGGTCACCGCCGGCGACATCGCCGAGTCGGCCGACGTCGAGGTCATCAACCCCGAGCTCGTCGTGATGACGCTCGACACCGATGACGTCACCATCGAGATGGACCTGACCGTCGAGCGCGGCGTCGGCTATCTCGGCGCCGAGCGGAGTGAGCAGCTCCCGATCGGCGTGATTGCGATCGACGCGATCTTCACTCCCGTCCGCAAGGTCAACTACTGGGTCGAGAGCATGCGGGTCGGTCAGATGACCAACTACGACAAGCTCACGATCGAGATCGAGACCGACGGCGCGATCACCCCCGAGGAGGCCCTCAGCCGCTCGGCCGAGATCCTCGTCAACCAGTTCCGACCGTTCGTCACGATCGGGATGGCCGCCGTCGTCGGCGAGCAGGCCGCGCCCGGCCTCGCCCAGCTCCCCCCGAACATGCTCGACATGCCGATCGAGGAGCTGGACCTGCCGATGCGGGCCTACAACTCGCTCAAGCGCAACAACATCGTCAAGGTCGGTCAGCTCCTCCAGCTCAAGGACGACGACCTGCTCCGGATGCGCAACTTCGGCAAGAAGTCGCTCGACGAGATGAAGGAGCGCCTCCGGATGCGCGGCTTCATCATCCCGGAGACTGAGTCGGATGGCCTCGACGAGGCCGGCTTCGACGCCGAGACCGACGGCGACGACGAGGCCGAGAGCTGACATGGCTCACCGGATCGGCGGACGCAAGCTCAGCCGCAAGCAGGGGCCGCGTCTCGCTCTCTTCAAGAACCTGACGGTCTCGATCCTGCGCTACGAGCGGATCCAGACGACCGAGGCGAAGGCCAAGGAGATTCAGGGCCGGGTCGAGAAGATGATCACGCTCGCCAAGCGCGGCGACCTGACCGCCCGCCGGACCGTGGTTGCCGCGTTCCCGAACGAGCCGCTCGTCGTGACGAAGCTGTTCGACGAGATCGCACCGAAATACGCTGATCGCTCGTCCGGCTACACCCGGATCGTGAAGATCGGGCTGCGTCGTGGCGACGCCGCGCCGATCGTCCAGATCGAGCTGGTGTAACGAACAACCGACAAGGTGCCCGAGAGGGCACCCCCGCGGCACCGGCCGGCCAACGGTATCGGGCACGGGTTGAATACGACGGCACGGACTACGCCGGCTTCCAGGTCCAGCGACCCGGGATCCGGACCGTCCAGGGGGAACTCGAAGCCGCGCTGGCAGGCCTCACCGATGGGGTCCGCAGGCCGGTCGACGGGGCCGGCCGCACCGACGCCGGGGTGCATGCGCTGGGGCAGGTGATCGCATTCACCTACACCGGACGCCTGACCGCAACGGCGCTCGAGGCCGGGCTCAACGGGTTGTTGCCGCCGGACATCGCGATCCGCGACGTCCGGCCGGTCCGACCGGAGTTCCATCCACGCCGAGCGGCGCGGTACCGGGAGTACCGCTACACCGTCTGGAACGGGCCGCGCAGCCCGCTCAACGAGCGCCTGGCGCTCGGGGTGCGGAACCCGCTCGACGTCGTCGCGATGGACCGAGCCGGGCAGGCCTTCATCGGCCGGCACGACTTCTCGGCCTTCGGGGCGGTCGCCGGGGACAAGTCGCCGATCCGGACCGTTCACGCGGTCCGGGTCCGGAGGCGAGGAACGCTCGTGACGATCGACGTCCGGGCCGAGTCCTTCCTCCGGGGCATGGTCCGGCGAATCGTGGCCGTCCTCCTGGAGGTCGGGCACGGCAGAATGAATGAGACAGAGGTCCGGGAGGCGATTGCCGCCCGGACGCCGGCTCGCAACGGGGCATCCGCCCCGGCTCGCGGGCTCTGCCTCCGGCACGTGGCCCTCGGGCGGCGGACGGAGACGGACACGACGACAGACGGAGACGACTGAGGAACGATGAGCACGAAGACCTACACGGTCCGCGAAAGCGAGATCGAGCGGCGCTGGTACGTCGTCGACGCGGCGGACGAGACGCTCGGCCGGCTCGCATCGCGGATTGCGCGCGTGCTCGAAGGCAAGCACAAGCCGACCTTCACGCCGAACCTCGACTCGGGCGACCACGTGATCGTCCTCAACGCCTCGCGGATCACCGTCACGAGCAACAAGCTCGAAAGCAAGCTCTACATCCGCCACAGCGGTCATCCCCAGGGCTACAAGGAGGAGACCCTTGGTCACCTTCTCGAGCGCCGCCCCGAGGAAGTCATCCGGCGGGCCGTCAAGGGCATGCTTCCGCGCAATCGCCTGGGCGTCCAGCAGCTCCGCAAGCTGAAGGTCTACGCCGGCACCGATCACCCGCATCAGGCCCAGCGGCCTGAGCCGCTCGCCTGACGAGGAGCAACCAGATGGCCATTCCTTCCTTCTTCTCCGGCACGGGCCGTCGCAAGACCGCGATTGCCCGGGTCCGCCTCCTGCCCGGCGAGGGCGAGATCGTCGTCAACGGCCGCTCGCTCGAGGAGCATTTCGGCAACGCCGTGAACGAGTCCGACGTCCGGATGCCGTTCCGCGTGACCGGCACCGAGGGCCACTACAACGCGATGATCAAGGTCGAGGGCGGCGGGGTGACCGGCCAGGCCGGCGCGATCCGCCACGGCATCGCCCGGGCCCTGCTCGAGGTCGACGAAGCGACCAACCGCTTGCCGCTCCGCCAGGCCGGCCTCCTGACCCGCGATCCGCGGATGAAGGAGCGCAAGAAGTACGGACTCAAGCGAGCCCGCAAAGCACCCCAGTACACCAAGCGCTAGCTGGGCGCCGCATTGGCGGCCCATCGCGGCGTTGTTGGCTGCGCGCGCTCACTCACCCACCTGCGGGTGCGCTCGATCGCGTGCTCGCCTCCGCCTTGCGCTGAGCCACCCCTGCGGCGCCCTCCGCTCGGCGCCATGGATCGCGGACGGCCCGACGCGGCGTCGAGCCGTTAGCATGACCTCGTGAACGCTGTCGCTGATCCGCCCACTTCGCTGCGCGGGCGGGACTTCCTGTCCGTTGCGGATCTGTCGGCGGGAGAGGTCGGGCGATTGTTCGACCGGGCGGCGGCGCTCAAGGCGGAGGATCGGGTGCGCCGGGAGCACGGGACGCCGGTTGCGACGCCGCTCGCCGGACGGACCCTGGCGATGCTCTTCCAGAAGCCGAGCCTCCGGACACGGGTGACGTTCGAGGCCGGAATGAACCAGCTCGGCGGCCATGCCATCTACCTGACCGAGGACGTCGTCATGGGCGCTCGCGAGAGCGTTCGCGACGTCGCCCGTAACCTCGAGCGGTTTGTCGACGCGATCGTGGCCCGGACCGGGCCGCACGAGGTCGTCGTCGAGCTCGCCGCCCAGGCGTCGATTCCGGTGATCAACGGCCTGACCCTGCACGAGCATCCCTGCCAGGCCCTCGCCGACCTGTTCACGATGCGCGAACGGCTCGGCGATCTGCGCGGCCGGGTCCTCGCGTTCGTCGGCGACGGCAACAACGTCTACCACTCGCTGGCGCTCCTGGGCGCGATGCTCGGCGTCGAGGTCCGTCTCGCCCACCCGCGGGGCTACGCCCCCAATCCCCAGATCGTGGCCGCCGCCCGCGAGATCGCGGCGACGACCGACGGCCGGCTCGTGTTCGGCGACGATCCCACGGCCATCGTCCGCGGTGCCGACGTCGTCTACACCGACGCCTGGACATCGATGGGTCTGGAGGCCGAGACCGAGGCGCGCCGGGCTGCCTTCGCCGGTTACCGAGTCGACGAAGCGCTCATGGAGTCGGCCGGTCCGGACGCGGTCGCGATGCACTGCCTGCCGGCCCATCGCGATGAGGAGATCGCGTCGGCCGTGATGGACGGCCCGCGGAGCATCATCTGGGAGCAGTCCGAGAACCGCCTGCATGTCCAGAAGGCGCTGCTCGTCGAGGTCATCGGCTGATGAGCGGGTCGCAGGCTTCGGGCCGGCAGGAAGCGGGGACGCCGCAGGCGGATCCGGCCGCGCCGACCGGCTCGTTGTACGAGCGGTACAAGGACGCCCTCCGGCGCGGCCATGTCGCCGCCCTGCGCGGGCGCAACGACGCCGCGGTCGATGCGTACGGCGAGGCAGCGTCGATCGCTCCCGACCGGGCCCTGCCGCACGCCAGTGTCGGCGGGATCCTCGTGAAGATGAACCGGCTCGACGACGCCGTCGCGGCCTACGACCGGGCGCTCGACCTTGCCCCCCGCGACGAGGCCGCCCTGCGCGGACTGGCCGAGGTCCACGCCCGGACCGGTCGGCGGACCGATGCCGCGGCCGCGCTCGACCGGCTGGCCGACACCCTCGACGCATCCGGCCGCCTGGCCGACGCGACCGATGCGGCCCGGCGCGCCCTGGAGCTGGCCGAGTCGCGCGATCGCCGGACCCAGGTCGCGGCGCTCGTCGGTCGCCTCCGGGAGATGTCGGGCAGCGACGAGGCCGGCCAGCGGGCCCTCGATCAGGCGCTCCGACTGCTGGAACGCGCCGCCTGGCCGGAGGAGCCCGCCGCGGCCGGTGGCCCGGCCACGGATGCGGGCGATGTGAAGGTCGACACCGTGCCCGCCCACCTCGCGCCCGATGCGGGCGATGCTGAGCCAGTCGCCGCCGCCGCCGAGCCCGAGCTCCAGGTCGAGCCCGCCGGGCTCGGAATCGCCCTCGGCGCCACGGCCGAGGCCGCGCTGTTCGCCGGCGACCTCGGGGCGGCCCACGACGGGCTTCTCGCCGCCGCCCGGGCCCATCGCCGGGCCGGCCGGCTCGTCGCGGCCGTCGATGCCTGCTACCTCGCGATCGGGCTGGCCCCGGCCGATCCGGACCTGCATCTCCTGCTGGTCGAGCTCTGCCTCGATCGGGGCTGGCGCAGCCAGGCGGTCGACAAGGTGCTCCTGCTCGGCCGGCTTGCCGACCTCGACGGCAACCGCGAGGTCCGCGATCGGCTGTGCGCCCTCGTCGCCGAGCGGATGGCCGACGAGCCGCGAGTGGCCGACCTCTGCGCCTGACGGCGCCGCCCCGGCGTGTGCTCCCCCGACCGATGGGTTCGACGAGCCTGACGCTCGGCTCCCGGTCCGGCCCGACCGGCCGGATGTAGACTGAACGGACGATGCCGCAGCTTCTCGCGTCGATCGTCGATCAGATCGACCTGACCTCGCTGATCGACATCGGGATCACGGCCCTCCTGATCTACTGGCTGTTCAGCCTGATCCGGGGCACCCGCGCGGTGAGCCTGGTGATCGGGGTCAGCGTCCTCTTCGCGGTCTATGCGGCCGCCCGCGCCTTCGATCTCCGACTCCTGACCCAGATCCTCCAGACCCTCGCCGTCGTCGGGCTGTTCGCGCTCGTCGTCGTCTTCCAGCCGGAGCTCCGCCGGGCGCTCGACCGGATCGGCCGGGCCGGCTCATTCAACTGGCTGTTCTCGCCGTCGGAGCAGCGGACGATCGAGCGCGTGGCCGACGAGGTCGCCCGGGCAGCGACGCTGTTGTCGAGTGACGGTCACGGCGCGCTGATCGTCCTGGAGCGCGAAACGGGCCTCGAGGAGGTCGCCGAAACGGGCGTCATGCTCCACGCCGACATCAGCGCCGACCTGATGCGCACGATCTTCGCCCCGAAAACCCCGCTCCACGACGGGGCGGTGATCATCCGCGAGGAGATGATCCTCGCCGCCGGCGCGCTCCTGCCATTGGCCGAGATGACGGTCCACACCGAACGCTTCGGAACGCGCCACCGGGCTGCCCTGGGGATCACCGAACAGACCGACTGCGTGGTCGTCGTCGTGTCCGAGGAGAACGGCCACGTCAGCCTCGTGGAGCGGGCCCGGATCGTCCGCAACCTGAGCGAGCCGCAGCTGGCAAAGGCGCTCCGGGCGCTCCTGTCGCCGGTCGGCGGACGAGGCGGCATCGGGCGGCGCGTCCTGTCCGAGGCGACCACGACCGCGGGTCGCGCACCGCGCCTGGCAAATCTCGGGCGGCTGGTGAACCGGTCGCGTGCCGGCGGGGCGGCCCAGGGCCCGGGTGGTTCGGCGCCGGACGGACCCGGCGCGACCATAGCGACCGCCGCGCCAGCCGTCATCGCCCCGGCTGGCCCGGCGGCCGACGACGACGACCCGAGCGCCGCGCTGGTGTCGCGGTGAGCCGGATCCTGCGTGCCCTGGTGTACAACTGGCCGCTCAAACTCCTGGCGATCCTGCTCGCGAGCCTCCTCTATGCCGGGCTCGTCGTGTCGCAGTCGTCGTTCGAGATCCCGACGGCAATCGCGATCCGGCCGATCAACCAGCCACTGGATGCGACGATCCTGAACAACCTTGGGTCCGTGAGCCGGATCCGCTACGTGTCGAACGGAGACGCGGGCGCGGCGCCGACCCCCGACACCTTCCAGGCGACGATCGACCTGAAGGGCGTGAACCCGGCCGCCGGGTCGACCTACGTGAAGGTCGATGTCAGCTCGAACGATCCTCGGTTCCTCGTGATCAGCTACGAACCACCGGGAATCAACGTCCAGCTCGACCCGACAAAGACATTCGAGGTCCCGGTCACGGTCGACAAGGGGACGCCGCCCGACAACCTCGACATCCGGCCGGCCGAACTCAGTGCGCGGACCGTCAGGGTGTCGGGCCCCGAATCGATCGTGAAGTTCGTGGTCGCGGCGCGGGCCGATGTCGTCATCGACCCAGCCGGCGTCTTCATCGATCGCGACGTTCCCTTGATCCCGGTCGACCAGACCGGCAGGCGCGTCAGCCAGGTCCGGGTCGATCCTGCAACGGTCCGCGTCCGGATCGCGGTCTACACCGACTCGAAGACGAAGGCCCTCGCGGTCAAGCCCAACGTCACCGGCACGGCCCCGTCGGGCTACGCGATCTCGTCGATCACCGTCACGCCGCCGGTCATCTCCGTCGAGGGCGACGCGGCCGACATCGCCGGCCTGGTCCAGGTCGAGACCGAGCCGATCCAGCTCGGGTCCGCGACGGACACGATCGAGGTCGACGCGAAGCTTGCCCTGCCGGCCAACGTTCTCCCGCTCGGGCTGTCGACCGTCCACGTCACGATCACCTTGAAAGCGGAGACGGGAACGCGGACGTTCGACGCCGCCATCGTCCTGAACGGCCGACAGCCCGGACTCGACTACCGGATTCCGACCGGTGTCGTCCAGGTCGTCATCGGCGGGCCCCTGGCCGACCTGGACCGTCTCGACGGCTCGCAGTTCACCGTCGCGGTCGATGTCACCGGCCTTGCCCCGGGCACGCACCAGCTGGCACCCGTGCCCAACCTCCAGGCCGGTCTCCGCCTCCTGACGGTCGATCCAGCGACGGTCACGGTCACGATCACAGCGCAGGGCAGCCCGGCGCCCTCGCCGGCGCCGTCCGGAGGCTGACCTTGGCTCGACTCTTCGGCACCGACGGAATCCGCGGCGTGGCCAACATCGAGCTCAAACCGACACTTGCCTACGCCCTCGGCCGGGCCACGGCCCACCATCTCGTCGGCAAGGGCGGCTCGCTGGTCGTGGGCCAGGACACCCGACGCTCGGGCG
>JBKJOK010000148.1:0-2040 GCA_046595595.1 Candidatus Limnocylindrales bacterium | reverse complement strand
CACCACGGTCGACATCGCGTACCACGGCAACACCCAGCGGCTCATCGAGATCAGCCCGTACAAGTTCAACGGGCCGGGCGGAGCCGGGCGCCGCGACGACGTCCGGGTCGTGCCGCTACCCGACCAGTATCGCGGGCGCCATCGCGGGACCGGGCCCGAGGTCGGGGTGGCGTACCTCGAGGAGGCCGACGAGGTCCTGCGCATCGCTGCGGCGTCGGGCCGGCCGGCCGGCGTCGTCATCGCCGAGGCGATTCCGAGCGTCGCCGGCCAGATTGTGCCGCCGCCGGGCTGGCTTGCCGGGCTGTTCGAGGCGGCGCGATCCGTCGGCGCCGTGCCCGTCGCCGACGAGGTTCAGGTCGGGTTCGGGCGGGTTGGGTCAGCGGTCTGGGCGTTCGACGCGCAAGGCGCCCGGCCGGACATCGTCACGATGGGCAAGCCGATCGGGAACGGCCATCCGCTCGGAGCGGTCGTCACGACCCGCGCGATCGCCGATGCCTTCAACAACGGGATGGAGTACTTCAACACCTTCGGTGGCAATCCCGTGTCGGCGGCGATCGGGCTGGCCGTGCTCGACGTCATCGCCGACGAGGGGCTCCAGGAGCACGCCCGGGTCACCGGGGAGCGGCTCCTCGCGGGCCTTCGCGAGCTCGCCGTCCGTCACGAAGCGATCGGCGACGTCCGCGGGACGGGCCTGTTCGTCGGGTGCGAGCTGGTCCGCGACCGGTCGACGCGCGAGCCGGACGCCGACCTGGCCACCAATCTCGTGAACCGTGCCGCCGAGCGGGGCGTCCTCCTCAGCACCGACGGGCCCGATCACAACGTGATCAAGATCAAGCCGCCGATGGTGTTTTCGTCCGCCGACGCCGACCGTCTGGTCGAGACCGTCGATGCCGTCCTGAGTGAGATCGCGGCGGGCTGACTCACGTGGCGGGGCCGAGGGGTCAGGATTGTCCGATTCCGAACGCTTTCGGAAGTCACTCGCAATCCGCCCGCTCGTCCGATTCCGGACTCCGATTCCGGCGGATCGGCCGGGACGGGAGTGGTTGTCGACAGCGTTCGATTTCGGACGACTCAGCGTCAGCGACCGACCTCAGGAGCCGCCGGCCCGGCGGAGCGCCTGGACTGCCGACAGCTGCTCGTGATACTCCGCCCGGACGACGTTCACATCGGCGGGCTCGACATCGAGCTCCCGCGCGATCTGGTTCACGGTCGCGGCTTCCTCGGCCGAGATCGACCCGTCTTCCGCGCCGATCGCGAAGCAGCACCGGATCAGGGCGATCCGTTGCTCGACGGTCGAGATCGTACGGAACTCGCGGGTCACGACGAAGTCCTCCGTCCCGCCATGGAAGCGCGACTGGAACTTGGCCATCTCGACCACGAGGACGGCCTGGGCGGAATCGAGGCCGCCGTACTCGACTGCGAAGCGCTCCATCAACGCGGTTTCCTCGGCGCTGATGCCCAGGTCCGCGTTGGCCGCCCGGCTCATGACGTACGCGAAGCAGGCGAGGTAGCGGGCTTCGGCCGGCGGCATCGCCTCGAGCCGGGCGACGATCCGCCGGGCCGTCGCGGTCTCGGCCGCCGAGTCGGGCAGGGGAGCGGCGTCGTCGCCGATCGGCAGGCGGGTGTCGGGCTTCGATCGGTCGAGACCGAGGAACTTGCGGAACATGAGGATGACTCCTACCAGCGGTCGTAGGCGGGATGGTCGGGCCGAACGGCGACGAAGATGCCCCGACCCGTGGCGGTGACGGTAGCGCCTGAGGTGATCTCCGCCTCGACGGTCGCCCGATCATCGGACGAATGCACGATCCACGCCCGGAGGTCGATCGGCGCGTCGGACGGCGTCGGCCGTCGCATCCGGATCGCGTACTCGAGGGTGACGGTGGTCGGCGGTCGATCCGCCCCACGGGCGCGCATCAGGTGCCAGGCCGCGGTCCAGTTGGCGTGGCAGTCGAGGAGCGTCCCGAGGATCCCGCCGTTGACGACGCCGGCGAAGGCCTCGTGTCCAGGTTGCGGCACGAACCGGGCGAGCAGCACGGCGGG
>JBKJOK010000098.1:0-18720 GCA_046595595.1 Candidatus Limnocylindrales bacterium | reverse complement strand
TCGAACGCGTCGCCGGCGCCGGTCGTGTCGTGCGCCTCGAGTTGCGTCGTCGCCACGTCGAAGGTCAGGGGCTCCTCCCGGGTCCCGGCGAGGACCGTCGCCCCGGCCCGGCCGTGCTTGATGACCGCGAGGGGGCTGAGATCGGCGAGCGTGGCCAGACCGCGTCCCCCGGCGATCGCCTCGGCCTCGACCCGCGTCGCGAACAGGACGTCCGGCGCCGCGTCGTGAACGAGGCCGATCGCGGCCCGCCGGCCACCTGCGAGCAACGGCGCGACGGACGACAGGTCGAGGCTGATGAGGGCGCCGGCGGCCCGGGCAAGCTCGATCGCGCGGCGGCCCGCGAGACCGAGCGGCTCGCCGAGCAACGAGTAGGCGGGGAGGTGCAGGAGGTCCGCTCGGAACGTCGAAGCGCCAAGATCCGCGGGGGCGAGCCGGTCCGCGGCCGCCCGGTCCGCGACGAACGATCGCTCGCCACCGGGCGCAACGAGGACCCCGATCCGACCGGTTCGGTCCCCCGCGACACGCGTCGCCAGGATCCGCACGCCATCGCTCTCCAGCGCGGCCACGAGGGCTCGACCCTCCGGATCCCGCCCGACCGCGCAGATCAACGTCGACCGGGCGCCGAGCCGAGCGAGCCAGCGCGCCGTGTTCGCCGCCGAGCCGCCCTGGCGGAGCATCACCCGGCCCGCGACGTCGGTCCCGCTCTCGAGTGGCTGGCCGGGAGCGAGGACGACGTCGAGCATCAGGTCCCCGAGGACGACGACCCGCGGCGGTCGCCGGCCCAGCGCGGCGGGACGCGAATGGGGGCGGACCGAAGGGACTCGAGGCATGGCCCGAGAATAGCCGCGCCCGCGCGCCCGCCGCTGGCGGCGAGACCGTGATCGCCGTTCACCCGCCTACAATCGATGCGACGCGGCGACCCGGACGCGACCCCGATCCGGACCAGCGGGAGCCCACCTTCATGCCGACCGCCACCGAGACCCTCGACCGCCTCGCGATCGACACGATCCGGACCCTCTCGATCGACGGCGTCCAACAGGCGAACTCCGGCCATCCCGGCGCGCCGATGGGCGCCGCCGCGATGGCCTACACGCTCTGGACGAAATTCCTGCGCCACGCCCCGACCCATCCCGACTGGCCCGACCGCGACCGGTTCGTCCTGTCCGCCGGGCACGCCTCGATGCTCCTCTACTCGCTCCTCCACCTGACCGGCTACGACGTGTCGCTCGACGACCTGAAGTCGTTCCGCCAGTGGGATTCGAAGACGCCGGGCCACCCGGAGTTCGGCCTGACCCCCGGCGTCGAGGCGACGACTGGCCCGCTCGGCCAGGGGTTCACGAACGCGGTCGGGATGGCGATCGCCGAGGCCCGCCTCGCGGCCGAGTTCAACCGCGACGGCCACGACATCGTCGACCACTGGACGTACACGCTCTGCTCCGATGGCGACCTCCAGGAGGGGATCGCGTCCGAGGCCGCGAGCCTCGCCGGCCACCTCCGCCTGCGCAAGCTGATCGCGCTGTACGACGACAACCACATCCAGCTCGACGGGCCGACCTCGATGGCCTGGTCCGAGGACGTTGTCGCCCGCTTCGAGGCCTACGGCTGGAATGCGCTCCGAGTCGAGGACGGCAACGACGTCGAGGAGATCGCGGCCGCGATCGAGGAGGCCCGCGCCGACGACCGGCCGAGCCTGATTGCGGTCCGGACCCACATCGGCTTCGGCAGCCCGAACCGCCAGGACACCCAGAAGGCACACGGGGCGCCGCTCGGGCCCGACGAGGTCCGCCTCGTGAAGGAGGCCTACGGCTGGGATCCCGACAAGAGCTTCTTCGTCCCGGACGAGGCGGGCAAGCTGTTCCGGCGGGCCGTCCCGGCCGGCGACGACCTGGTCAGCGCGTGGCAGGGCGCCCTTGCCGCGTACCGCGACGCCTACCCGGAGCTGTCGGCGGAGTTCCACCGGCGCGTCGTCGAGCGTGGGTTGCGCGAGGGCTGGGACGCGGGGCTGAAGACGTACGCCACTGGCGAGGAGGTCGCGACCCGGAACGCCAGCCAGGACGCGATCCAGGCGCTGGCCGCGACCGTGCCGGAGCTGTTCGGCGGTGCCGCGGACCTGTCCGAGTCGAACCTGACCGACGTGAAGGGCGAGGCCGCCTTCGGCGCGGACGACCGCGGCCGGAATCTCCGGTTCGGTGTCCGCGAGCACGCGATGGGCGGGATCGGCAACGGGATCGCGTATCACGGCGGGCTGATCCCGTACGTGGCCACGTTCCTGACGTTCAGCGACTACATGCGCGGGTCCGTCCGGCTGTCGGCGCTCAGCGGCATCCACGTGATCGACGTCTGGACCCACGACTCGGTTGGTCTGGGCGAGGACGGCCCCACTCACCAGCCGGTCGAGCACTACGCCGCGCTCCGGGCGATCCCGAACCTGTGGTTCATCCGGCCGGGCGACGCGAACGAGACCGCTGCCGCCTGGGCGCTGGCCGTGGAGCGCGGGCAGGCGGATCCGTCCGGCCCGGTGGCCCTGTCGCTGACCCGCCAGAAGCTGCCGACGCTCGTGGGCACGGCCGAGCTCGCGCGCGAGGGCGTGCGCCGCGGCGGGTACGTGCTCCGCGAGGCCGGCGCTGGGCGCGACCCGCAGGTGATCCTGATCGGGACGGGATCGGAGCTCCAGCTCGCGTTCCAGGCTGCCGAGGCGCTCGAGGGATCGGGCGTGGCTGCCCGGGTCGTCTCGCTTCCCTGCTGGGAGCGATTCGAGCTCCAGGACGCGGCGTACCGCGAGTCGGTGCTCCCGCGCGCGATCCGCGCAAGGGTCGCGATCGAGGCCGGGATCTCGCTCGGCTGGGATCGCTTCGTCGGCGATGAGGGCGCGATCGTCGGGCTCGACCACTTCGGCGCGTCGGCCCCGGCCGGCACGATCTTCGAGAAGTTCGGGTTCACCGTCGAGCGGGTCGTGGCCGTCGCCCGGGACGTGATCGCCGGCAAGGTCCGCGGTCCCCTCGCGACCCTCGAGCCCGGCCACCTTCCGGCTCCGCGCGGCGGCCACGGTCCGTCAGGCCCCCACGACGCCGGCGACGGCAGTCACCCGACTATCGATCCCGGCGATCCCGGCGTGAACCGGACTGGCGGCTCGGACCCCGGCCATAGCTGAAGCATGTGAGGCAAAGGCGGTTGGAAATCCCGAAATCTGACTTCCGTGTCATAGAACCTGTCGCAATGACGTGGGATACGTGGTGGCGTGACCACTACCACGCTCCGACTGATGAAGCGAAGGCCCGGCCGGCCGCGAGTTGGCTCCCGGCCTGACGGCTTTCCAGACGGGCATGCCGGCGAGATCTATCTCCACGGACAGCGCCGACGACCCGATGGCCTCTACGCTCGATCACGGTTTCGCTGTCTGCCCTACGACGGAACGAAACCGCACACGTTCGTGCTCGCGAAGAGGCTGCCCAGCCATGAACACGCCGTCGAGCGCGCGTGTCCGACATGTGAGCACGAGGCCGGCCGGGCGGATGGTGCCACGGCCATCCCCTTCTACACGTTCAGCGTCGCCGAGATCGCCCGCGCACTCGTCCTCGTCGGACAGGGCATCTCGATGCGCGAGGCCCAGTCAGCGGGTCCGCTTCGATGCCGATCGCAACCACGCCGATGAGAGCGGGCGACGAGTCGCCAGCCGCCAGAACGCCCTGTCGGCCGACTACCTTGACCACTACGCCGCACCGGTCATCCGCGGCTTCACGCCCGAGCGCTGGCCGCGGATCCTGACCCTCGATTCGCAGCCGCTCGATCTGCGCGCCCACGGGTCGGAGGCCCGGGGCTATCAGTCGGCGCGGCGCGGCGGCGCGGTCCTGGTCGCGGCCGGCAAAGACGAGGTCAAGCAGCGCGCACGCACCTGGCACGTCGGCCTCGCTGCCGACGAGACCGAGGCGTCATGGGCGTCCTTCCTCGACGAGATCGACCCAACCGGGCCGGGCCCAATCTGGGTCGTGATGGACGGATCCAAGGCGATCGCCAACGCGGTCGAGGCGCGCTGGCCCGACGCGATCCGCTATTCCTGCGAGCAGCATCTGCGCGAGAACGCTATCAAGCACGCCCTCGACGAAGGGCTGCTGGCGCAGGTGCCGGTGTTGTCGTCGCTCATCGCCGAATGCCTGTGGTCGGAGCGGCGCTGGGACGCGCTCGCCACAGCCGTGTTCGCGATCGGTCCATCGAAGTTGCTCGAGTGGGTCGTTCGCACGGAGCCCAAGGTCCACCAGATGCTGCTGGCGCGTCGCGCCTTCCGAGGCTATCCGCGCGGCAACGGCCCGGCCGAGCGAACGGCGTACGCGATCCGGGAGGGCATCGGCGAGCGGAAACTCAACTTCCGCAACGCGGGCCAGCTCCGACGCGTGATCCAGTTGACGGGCATCGAACTGTCGGAACAGGCCGACTCACGTCGTTCTCCACCGTGGTGCGCGAGGTGATCGACGGCGGTGCCTGGGTCTGGCGGCGAGCCTGGGATGCCGGGCACGATGATGCCCGCGACCTGTGCTCGTTGAGCGAGTTGATCATCTCCGGCTGGAAGCGCGCGGACGATGCGGCGGCGGGAGCGATGACCACGGCCGTCTCGGCGTCCGTCATGTCGAAGGTCGTCGAGGCAAATCTGGCGAGACCGGCGTCCAGTCACGCGCCGCTCGTCGCCACGATCGCCCCGGGACGTTCAGTGGCGTCCGTCAAGGTCGCCGGGATGATGGTCGCCGACTTCCCGAACCTCGTGGCGGAGTGGGACGACGAGCGCAACGAAGGGGATCCAGCGACGACCCCGGCCGGGCGCGACATGACGCTCTGGTGGCGCTGCGCGCAAGGCCACCGCTGGCAAGCGAAACTGACGATGCGGACCATGCGCCAGACCCGCTGCCCCGAGTGCCATCGGGACTGGGCCACCGCCTCGACATCATTTGCGGCGATTCATCCCACGCTCTTGCCCGAGTGGGACTCGGTCCAGAACCTTCTGCGCCGCCCCGAGCGGACGCCAGCGACCAGCGGGAAGCCGGCGTGGTGGATCTGCCGCGACCGCCCCGACCTCCACGCGCCATACCGGATGTCGCCCCTCGCCCGCGGCAAGCGCGAGATCGGCTGCCCGACCTGCCGGCGTATGGCGCGGTCCCGCGGGAAGCGCGTCGCCTAGACGGTCAACTTCCGGACTTGCGGTTCTGCCACTTCGTGAGCGCACGAGCAACGGCGATGAACGGCTTCGACCACCGTTCGATCCGTTCGCCATGCTCCTGGATGGCCGTGTCGAGCGCGCCTGATTCGAGCCCAGGCAGGCGGCCGAGAGACCGATCCTCGGCCGGTTCTGGTTCTGGGTACGGAGCCGCCCCGACCGCTCCTCCCACGCCATTGAGCACATCTCCAAGCGACTTCGCCTTCACGGAGCCGCGGAGTTTCGCCGCCTTGGGCGTCGCCCGGAAGACGAGCCCCTCCTTCGGGTCGTACCCAACGACGAGGAAGCCGGCAGCGACCAACCGTGGCAACCCGAAACTCATCTCGTCGAAGGTGGGGATCAAGCGGTTGAGCCAGTCGGCGTCATTGACGAAGTCGCGGAGGTTGACCGGACGACCGTCGTGCGAGCCCTCGGTGAGCGCGGCCAACAACCATGCGTCCGATCGCGTCAGGGGAGGATGCGTCCCCGGCTTGTTCTGTGCCATGTCCACCCCAAGCAGCCCTCGTTTCCGTGGATGTCCAGCCACGCGAAACCTAGCAGTTCGCGGTTGATGTGTGACTCGACCAATCGACTCGGTGGGAGCAGAGGGACCTGGGTGAGCGTGGGCTCACGCCCGGGTTTCCAGCCGCCTTTGCCTCACAAGAGCTGAAGGGTCGTTGACAAGCACCACCGTGACGGTAGTCTTTACTCATGGTGGAACGAGTAAAGACTAGACGCCGCCGCGGATATACCCGGGTCAGCCCGAAGCATCAGGTCACGATCCCGGTCGATGTCCTGGCAAAGGCCGGCCTGCGAGCCGGCGATGAGCTCCGCGTCGAGAATCTCGACGACGGCGATATCGTGTTGCGGCGCGCCGTCAGTGCGATCGAGCGCTATGCGGGCAGCATGCCGGGGGTGTGGCCGCCGGGCGCCCTCGAGGAGCTCCGATCCGAATGGGATTGATCGTGCTCGATGCCGGGGTGCTGATCGCCGCGCTGTCGCCACACGATGCACACCATCGGTCGGCGGTCGCTGCGATCACGACAGCTGTCGATCGGGGCGATCGCCTTGCGATCCCGGCCTCGGCCCTGGCCGAGGCGTTGGTGCATCCGTTCCGGTCGAGCCAAGCCGCGGTCGACCAGGTCGAACGATTTGTTGACGAGCTGCCTGCCACGGTTGAACCGCTGACCCGGCCGATGGCTCGCGCGGCGGCGGCAGCACGAGCCTCATTCGGGCGGCGCCTGGCCCTTCCGGATGCCCTGATCGTCGCCACCGCGATCGTTCTCGACGCGGACGACATCCTGACGACCGATCGTGGGTGGCCGTCCATGGGGCGCTCGGTGACCGTCGTGGGATCCTGATGCGCGTCGCGTTCGCCGCCGATCATGCCGGGGCCGCCCTCAAGGACGAGCTCCTCCGCCGGCTCGTCGCGTCCGGCCTCGAGCACGAGGCGATCGACCTCGGCGGCGACGGCTCCGACCCCTTCGACGACTACCCCGACTTCGCCGCCCGACTTGCCTACGCCGTCCGCGACCGGGAAGCCGATCGGGGGATCCTGATCTGCGGCTCCGGGGTCGGGGCAAGCGTCGCCGCCAACAAGGTCGTCGGCATCCGGACGGCGGTCTGCCACGACACGTATTCGGCCCACCAGGGGGTCGAGCACGACGACATGAACATCCTGACCCTCGGCTCGCGGGTCATCGGGCCGGAGCCGGCCTGGGAGTGCGTCGTCGCCTTCCTCGCCGCCCGGTTCAGCGGCGAGGAGCGCCATCGCCGGCGGCTCGACAAGGTCCTCGCGATCGAGGCGAACGAGTCGGCCGAGCGCGACTGAGGTCCCGTGAACGACTGATCCGCCATGGACATCGGCGCCGCACGAACGACAGTGGGCAATTCTCCGGGACGGCAGATCCTGAGGCACTTCGCGATTTGACCGCGCTCACTCGTCGGAATCTGATCCACCTGCGACATCAGCGCCGAGGGCTGCGAGACGGCGGTCGCCGTTGCCGCGCACGCGCAACGTTCGCGCGTCCGGAGTCGGACTACCATGAGCGGGATGACTGACGACGCTGTCTCCGCCCCGACCCCGACGACCCCGGACCTGACGCTCGGCGAAGGGACCGCGGCCTACGACACGGCCGTCCAGCGGGCTCGCGACGAGCGCTGGGCCGAGCGCCTCTGGGATCGCGACCCGAGCCTGTGGTCGGCCGATCCCGCGGTTCAGGCCGCGATCTCGGATCGGCTCGGCTGGCTCGACGCCCCGGCCCACTTCACCGACCAGATCGCCGCCCTCGAGGGTTTCGGGGAGGGCGCCCGCGATGCCGGCTTCACGACCGCGGTCGTCGGCGGCATGGGTGGCAGCAGCCTGGCCCCGGCCGTGCTCCACCGGACGTTCGGAACGACCGACGGGTGGCTCGACCTGCGCGTCCTCGACTCGACCGACCCGGCGGCCGTTGCCGCGGTCGTCGACGACCTCGATCCGCTCGCGACCCTCTGGATCGTCGCCAGCAAGTCCGGCACGACGACCGAGCCGCTCGCCTTCCAGGCCGACGCGTGGGACCGAGCCGAGCGCGCCCTCCGGGCCCACCACGCACCCCGGAACGAGCACGCCGGCGAGCTGATGGTCGCGATCACCGATCCCGGCAGGTCCGTGGAGGCGATCCCGCACCACGACGAGCTGCGCGAGGTCTTCCTCAACCCGCCCGACATCGGCGGCCGCTACTCCGCGCTCACCTACGTAGGGCTCGTGCCGGCCAGCCTGATCGGGCTCGATCTCGACGCCCTCCTCGCGTCGGCCCTGGCGATGGCCGGGGCGTGTCGCCAGCCCGATCCTGAGGCCAACCCCGGCGTCAGCCTGGGCCTCGCGATCGGGACGCTGGCAAAGGCCGGTCGCGACAAGCTGACGATCCTCGCCGACCCGGCGATCGACAGCTTCGGCGCCTGGCTCGAGCAGCTGATCGCCGAGAGCACCGGCAAGCACGGAACGGGGATCGTGCCGATCGACCGCGAGCCGCTCGGCGCGATCGAGGCGTATGGCAGCGATCGCGTGTTCGTCCGGCTGTCGCTCGGCGGCGACGGTGGCGGGAGCGCCGAGGCCGACGCCCTCGCGGACGCAGCCGCGGCCGCCGGTCATCCCGTCATCCGGATCGCGATCGCCGACCCGATCGACATCGGCGCCGAGGCGTTCCGCTGGGAGGTCGCGACCGCGATCGCCGGCGCGGTCCTCGAGATCGACCCGTTCGACCAGCCGAACGTCGAGGAAGCCAAGAACCTGACCCGCTCGGTGCTGGCCGCAGCCGAGTCCGGCGAGGCCCCGCCGCCCGCCCCAGCCGCCCTCGTGACCGACGGGACGTCGAGCTTGACCCTCCACGGCGACGCGATCCTGCGCCTGACCGCGGGCGACGGGACCGTGGCGGGCGAGCTCGCCCGCCACCTCGCCCGACGCAAGGCGGATGCCTACCTCGCGATCCAGGCCTTCATCGCGCCGTCGCCCGCTACGGACGCCGCGCTGGATCGGATCCGGACCCTGCTCCGCGACGCTACCCGATGCGCGACGACCGCCGGCTACGGCCCGCGCTTCCTGCACTCGACCGGCCAGCTCCACAAGGGCGGCCCGGACACGGGCTGGTTCCTCCAGCTGACATCCGACCATCCCGTCGACCGCCCGATCGCGGGCTGGCCGTACACGTTCGGCCAGCTGATCGATGCCCAGGCGGAAGGCGACTTCGCGGCGATCGAATCGCACGACCTGCCGATCCTGCGCGTCCACCTTGGCGACGTCGAGCGCGGACTCGTCGCCCTCGAAACCGCCCTGGGCGAGGCGCTCGCCGCAGGCTGACACCTCGATGACGCGGACCCGCCCGGGCAGCCGTCGACCCGAATCAATCGACCACGGAGGGCAACACGCGATGCGGATCGGTTTCGTCGGTCTCGGCCGGATGGGCGCGAACATGGTCCGGCGCCTCCTGCGCGACGGCCACGAGGTCGTCGCCTACAACCGGACGCCGGAGAAGACCAAGGAGATCGAGGGCGAGGGCGCGCTCGGCTCGTATTCGATCGAGGAGCTCGTCTCGAAGCTCGAGAAGCCGCGCGCAGTCTGGATCATGGTCCCGGCCGGCGACGCGACCGAGGCCCAGATCTCGGAGTTGATGGAGCACCTCGAGCCCGGCGACACGATCATCGACGGCGGCAACACGAACTTCCACGACGACCAGCGCCGTCACGTCGAGCTCGCAGCGAAGGGCATCAACTACGTCGACGCCGGTACGTCGGGCGGGATCTGGGGCCTCCAGGTCGGCTACTGCCTGATGGTCGGCGGCGATGAGGCGGCCGTGAAGCCGCTCGAGCCGATCTTCACCTCGCTCGCCCCCGACGGCGGCTACCTCCACGTCGGCGGGGCCGGCGCCGGGCACTACGTGAAGATGGTCCACAACGGCATCGAGTACGGCCTGATGCAGGCCTACGCCGAGGGCTTCGAGATCATGCACGCCTCGTCGTATCCGCTCGACCTGGCTGCGATCTCGAACCTGTGGATGCAGGGGTCTGTGGTCCGGTCGTGGCTCCTGGAGCTGCTCGGCCGGGCGTTCACCGCAAACGGCCAGGACCTTGAGCACCTCAAGGGCTTCGTCGCCGACTCGGGCGAGGGCCGCTGGACGGTCCAGGAGGCGATCGACCACGACGTCCCCGCCCCGATCATCACCTTGTCGCTCCTGACCCGGTTCCGCTCTCGGCAGGAAGACTCGTACGGAGCGAAGGTGCTGGCGGCGCTCCGCAATGAATTCGGCGGTCATGCGGTGAAGACGGAGTGACGGCAAGCGTGCTCGCTCGTCGCGGGACGGGTGCCAGCGCCGCGGCCTCGCGGGTCGCGGGGGCCTCGCGGGTCGCCGTGAACCGCAGGGTCGCGGCGGAATCGCCATACGGCCACCGGGCGCGCATTGGGCGCGCTCGGCCGGCCTCTGCAGGGCTGTGGAGGCCTCGAAGCAGAGAGAATTTGCCGCGGAAGGCTGACAATCGCCTCGTTCGGGCCGATCTCGCCAGCGAGTTCGTGGCTAACGCGCGCCCCATGGGCAGATGGCGAAATCGATCCCGCGGCGAGGGCGGCCGCGGGGGCTCGGCCCGATGACCGAGACGGCCGTCCCGAAGCGGCGCAAGACGTCGGCGGCACCCGACGCGCCCGAGGTCGGCCCCGAGACCGCGCCCGACAAGGCGCCTCACCCGGCGCCCAAGGCCAAGGACGCGCCGCGGACGATGAAGGATCTCCGCCTCGCCCGTCAGGGCAAGCGCAAAGCGGCTCCGAGGCAGGACGACAACCCCCTCCGCGAAGGCCTGCGCCTCGAGCGCGTCCCGGATCCGAGCGTCCTCGTCCTGTTCGGCGCGACCGGCGACCTCGCCCATCGCAAGGTGATCCCCGCCCTCTACCAGTTGTGGCGAACGAACCTTCTCCCCCACGATTTCGTGGTCCTCGCGATCGGCCGGCGCGCGTATGACGACGCCGCCCTCCGCGACGAGTTCAAGGCGTCGCTCGAGAAGTATTCGCGCGTCCTGCCTCTTGACGAAGCAGCCTGGCGCTCGTTCGCGGCCCGGATCCGCTACCAGAAGCTCGACTTCGCCAGGCCCGCGGACTTCGACGAACTCGTGACCGTCCTCGACGGGATCGACAAGGAGCAGAGCTCGCGCGGCAACCACCTCTACTACCTTGCGACCCAGCCGTCGGCCTTCGCCGAGATCGTGGCCCAGCTCGGGCGGGTCGGGCTCGACCACGAGCGCCACGAGGGCGGCTGGCGGCGGATCGTCATCGAGAAGCCGTTCGGCCACGACCTGAACTCGGCGATCCGCCTGAACCGAGAGGTCGGCAAGGTCTTCCGCGAGTCGCAGGTCTACCGGATCGATCACTACCTGGGCAAGGAGACTGTCCGGAACCTGTTGGTCTTCCGCTTCGGCAATGGGATCTTCGAGCCGATCTGGAACCGCCGCCACATCGACCATGTCCAGATCACGGTCGCGGAATCGATCGGGGTCGAGAACCGCGGCGCGTTCTACGAGGAGACCGGCGCGAGCCGCGACTTCCTCCAGAACCACCTCCTCCAACTGATGAGCCTGGTCGCAATGGAGCCGCCCGCCACGTTCGAGGCGGACGCCCTGCGCGACGAGAAGGTCAAGGTGATCCGGGCCATCGGCGAGCTGACGCCCGAGCAGATCCGGACTGACGTCGTGCGCGGCCAGTACGGCCCCGGCTGGGTCGCCGCCAAGGCCGTCCAGGGCTACCGCCAGGAGCCCGAAGTCGACCCCGCGTCCGAGACCGAGACCTACATCGCCGCCCGGTTCGAGGTCGACGACTGGCGCTGGTCCGGCGTCCCGTTCTACCTGCGAACGGGCAAGCGCCTGCCGAAGCGCGCGACCGAGATCGCGATCCAGTTCAAGGAAGTGCCCCACCGCCTGTTCCGCGACTCGGGCTCCGACCCCGACCCGAACCTGCTCGCGATCCGGATCCAGCCCGACGAGGGGATCATGCTCCGCTTCGGGGCCAAGGTCCCGGGCCTCGGGATCGACGTCCGGAGCGTGACGATGGACTTCACGTACGGCTCGGCATTCACGGTCGACTCGCCCGACGCCTACGAGACCCTGATCCTCGACGCCCTCCTTGGCGACGCGTCGCTGTTCACCCGGGCCGACGAGGTCGAAGGCGCCTGGTCGCGGGTCACCCCGATCGTCGAATCGTGGATGGACGAGCCGCCGCCCGACTTCCCGAACTACGAAGCGGGCTCATGGGGCCCCGACGCGGGCGACGAACTCCTCGCCCGCGAGGGCCGGCGCTGGCGACGAATCTGATGGTGATGGCGAGCGGTCGAGTCGAATCCGACGCCCCGGCCCGACCGAACGAGCCGATCCTCCGCTGGCGGTCACGCGCCCGGAGCATCGAGGAGGTCGAGCTGGAGCTGACCCGGATCTGGGCACAGAACGCGGCCAGCCTGAGCGTGGATCGCGACGGCGACCATGTCAACGACCGGGTGATCGGGGCCCGGACGAGCGTGATGAACCTGGTGGTGATCGCCGGCCGGCCGGAGGTGGGCGAGCGTTGCGCAGCCACGATCCAGCGGCTCGTCGGGCGCCATCCGTCGCGGACGACGATCGTCCAGCCGGCCGACCCGGACGGGCCATCGTGGCTCGACGCCCAGATCGTCGCCCACTGCATCCTGCCCCGGGCCGACGCCCCCGAGACCTGCGCCGAGACGATCCACCTGGTGTGCGGCGGCGAGTCCGGGCGGCATCTCGACGCGATCGTGGCGCCGCTCCTGATCCACGACCTGCCGGTCACCGTCTGGTGGCCCGATGAGCCGCCGTTCGGAAGCGCGCCAGTCAACGACCTGCTGGCGATGTCGGACCGGCTCGTCGTGGACGGCTCGGGCTGGCACGGAACGGGCCTCACCCAGCTCCGGAGGATGGCCGCGGCCGCCGAACGTTTTCCGATCGCGATCTCCGACTTCGCAATGGTCCGCCAGTCGCGCTGGCGCGAGGCGATCGCGGCGATCTTCGACATCCCGGACTTCCTGCCCTACCTCCGCCACCTCCGCCGGATCGCGGTGACGTACGGCGTCCGCGACGAGTACGGCGCCGAAACGACGAACATCGTCAAGCCGCTGTACCACGCGGCCTGGCTAGGCTCCCGGCTCGGGATGACGGTCAGCAAGCCGCTCGCGCCGATGACCGGCGGACCGTCGCGCAAGCCGCTGCCGCGCTCGAGCAGCGGCCGGGTCACGAACCTCGCCAACCCGAGCGCCGGTCTCGGGGCCACGCTCCGCCTCGAACGGACCGACGTGGCCCTCGTCATCCGGCCCGTCCTGTCCGAGATGCCGTCCGGCACCACGCTCCGGATCGAGCTCCTCGCCGATTGGCGCGGCTCGGAGCTCCGAGCCGACGTGACCGCCGAGCAGGAGGCCGTCCACGTCCGGGTCTGGCAGGACGGCGTCCACGCCCTCGAGCGCGGGTTCACGGCGCCGCGCCGGACCGATGTCGACCTGCTTGCCGAGGCGATCGAAGCCGGCGGGCGCGATCCTGTCGCGGTCGGGGCCCTCGCCCTGGCCGCCGAGCTTGCCGGAGGGACGAAGTCATGAACGAGCCCACGATCGTGACCCTCGCCGACCCGGAGGCCTGTGCCGTCGCCGCGGCCGAGCGAATCGTCGAGATCCTCGAGGTCGCGATCGACGACCACGGCGAGGCCCACTGGGTGACGACCGGGGGGTCGGGCCCAGCGGCGATTTACCAGCACCTCGCGACCTCGCCGCTGCGCGACGAACTCGATTGGCGAAAGGTCCAGCTGTGGTGGACCGACGAGCGGCTCGTGCCGCCCGACCACCCGCTCTCGAACGCCAAGATCGCCAACGACGTGCTCCTCGACACGGTGCCGGGGCGAAGTCACGGCATTTCGATCCCGATCGACCAGATCCACCCGATCGAGACCGGGCTCGCGATCGGCGGCGGCCATGACGAGACGTGGGCCGCCCATCGCTATGCCGAGGACATCCAGGCGGACGGACCCGACACGAACGACGACGGCTGGCCCGCGTTCGACCTGATCCTGCTGGGCATCGGCTCGGACGGTCACATTCTCTCGGCATTCCCGAGTTCGCCCGCGTTCGACGCGCCAGAGTGGGTGGTCGGTGTGCCGGCGCCGACGCACATCGAACCGCACGTGGCCCGGGTGACGCTGAACCCCGCCCTCGTCGTCGCGGCCCACGAGCTGATCGTGGTCAGCCATGGCGCCGAGAAGGCGGACATCCTGCGCGACATCCTCAAGGGCGAGCGCGACGAGCGGCGGTTACCCGCCCAGCTGGCCCGACGGTCCGGCGCGACGTGGTTCCTGGATCGAGCGGCCGCCGACCTGCTGTGACCGGCCCGCCCGAATCGACCACGATCACCCTCCGGCGGGCCGCCGCCGCCGACGCGAGTGCGGTCGCCGACGTCTACCTCGCGTCATTCCACGCCACGTACGACTTCCCGCTCGCCCACACGGACGACGAGGTCCGACGCTGGATTCGCGACGTGGTCGTGGCCACGAGGGAGACATGGGTTGCCATTGACGGTGACGGCGGGCCGGTCGTCGCGATGATGGTCGTCGGGCCGGGCGAGCTCGACCAGCTGTACGTGGCCCCGGATCGGCTCGGGCGGGGCATCGGACGGCGACTCCTCGAGCAGGCGCAGCGATCCTCGCCGGTCGGATTGGCCCTGTTCACGTTCCAGGTGAACGCCCGGGCGCGCCGGTTCTACGAGCGCAACGGGTTCGTCGCGACGTGGTTCGGCGACGGCACCGCCAACGAGGAGGGCCAGTCGGACGTGCGGTACGCGTGGCGACCGGACGAAGCATGATCCGCGCCGCCGGGCCGTTCGCCGGCGACCGACCGCCCGATCTCGTCGTGGCGGCACCCGATCGCGTGGAGATCGCGGTCTTCCGCGCCGGCGACCGCTCGGCCTCGGAATCCGCCGTGCCGATCATCCTCGTCCACGGCGCGACGGCCGACCACACGACCTGGCGGACGAGCGGGCCGCTGCTCGGCGCCCGTCACCGGCTCCACGCCCTGGACCGGCGCGGGCGCGGGGCTTCGTCGGACGCCGCACCGGGCGACGAGTACGCGATCGAGCGCGAGTTCGACGACCTCGCCTCGGTCGTGGACGCGATCGCCGCCGATTCCGGCGGACCGGTCGACGTCGTTGGTCACTCGTACGGGGGGCGGATCGGGTTGGGCGCCGCGCTCCGGACGGCGAACCTGCGCCGGCTTGTCTGTTATGAGGGCGCGCCGCCGGACCCGGACGGGCCCGGCTACCAGGACCACGACGCCGGCACGCTCCAGCGGATCGCGGCCCTCGTCGCAGCCGGCGATCGCGACGCGGCCCTCGCGACGTTCATGGGCGAGGTCGTCGGGATGCCGGACGCCGACCTCGACGCGTTCCGGGCCGACCCCATCTGGCCGCGCCGGGCGGCGGCGATCGACACGACCCTGCGCGAGCTCCGGGCGGAAACGAGCCTGGCCGGGTCTCTCGCGACCCTCGGCGCGGTTCACCAGCCCGTTCTGCAGATCCTGGGCGGGGCGAGCAGCGAACCGTTCGCGGCCGCCACCCGGGCCCTGGACGCGCGGCTGCGGGACGGCCGGGTCGTCACGATCGATGGCGCGCGGCACGCCGCTCACCACAGCCATGCTCCGGAATTCGTCGCGGCCGTCGAAGCCTTCCTCGACGCGCCGGACATGGCAGACTGACGGCCATGGACGTCCTCTCCTGGATCATTCTCGGCTTCATCGCGGGAGCCCTGTCGGCAGCCGTCGTCGGTGGCCGGACGGCCCGTGGCTGCCTCCCGAACATCGTCGTCGGCGTGCTCGGCGCGATCGTCGGCGGCTGGCTCGCCCGGCAGCTCGGATTCGGGACGGGCGAAGGCCTGATCGCCGCGATCGTCGTGGCCGTGATCGGGGCGATTGTCGTCCGGGTGATTCTCGAGGCGGTCAGTCCGCGGGATCGCCGCTGACGCTGCGCCGGCCAGGCAACGGCAGCCCGCCGGCGACGTTCCGTCCCGGCCCGGACTACCATCGACTCATGACGACGTCGAGCGCCGCGGCCGCCCCCACCTCCGGCGCCGACGAGCGACCGTACTCGCCCGGGCTCGAGGGCGTTCTCGCCGGCGAGACCGCCCTCTCGAGGGTCGATGGCGCGAACGGACGCCTCGTGTATCGCGGCTACCGGATCGGCGACCTGGTCGAGCGCGGGACGTACTCCGCGGTCGCCAACCTGCTCTGGACCGGCGACTGGGACCCGAACGCCCACCAGGCGACCAGCCCGGTGCCGGATGCGGTCCTGGCAACCCTGCGCGCCCTGCCCCGCGACGCGAAGCCGATGGACGCCCTCCGGACCGCCGTCTCGGCGTGGGGCGCGACCCAGACCCTCGACTGGCCGCCGACCGCCGAGCAGGCCCGCGCCCTGACCGCGTTCTCGCCGTCGGCCCTCGCCGCGTTCGCCCGGATCCGCGAGGGCAAGGACGTGATCGAGCCGGATCCGTCGCTGGACCTGACCTCCGGCTTCCTCTATCAGCTCAAGGGCGAGAAGCCCGACGCCGCGACCGCCCGGGCCCTCGACGCCTACTTCATCGTCGGCGCCGAGCACGGATTCAATGCCTCGACGTTCACCGCCCGGGTCATCACCTCGACGATGTCCGACATCGCGTCAGCGGTCGTGGGCGCGATCGGGACGATGAAGGGTCCGCTCCACGGCGGCGCCCCGTCGGAGGTGGTCGACCAGCTTGCGAAGATGGGCTCGGTCGATCATGCCGAGGAGTGGCTGCGCGAGGCGCTGGATCGGGGCGAGCGGCTGATGGGCTTCGGCCACCGCGTCTACCGTGCGTACGATCCGCGGGCCGCCGCCCTGCGCAAGGTCGCCGAGGGCATGGAGCACAAGCCGGACTGGTTGCAGCTCGCGATCCAGGTCGAGGACGTGGCCCTCCGACTCCTGGCCGAGCGCCATCCGGACCGCCCGCTCAAGACGAACGTCGAGTTCTACGCGGCGCCGGTGCTGATGGGCGTCGGGCTCAGCCCGGACCTGTTCCCGGCCACGTTCTCACTGGCTCGCCACGCCGGCTGGACGGCCCACGTCCTCGAGCAGGCCGCCTCGAACCGGCTGATCCGGCCGGACGTCCGCTACGTCGGCCCCGAGGAGCGCGACCTCCCCGCCTGAACGGGGCTACAGCCAGCCGCGCCGGCGGAACAGAACGACAAGCACGAGTAGCAGACTGGCCATCAGCCCGACGACGACCCAGAAGGCGTACGGCTCGCTCTCGCCGGGGACGGGCACGTTCATCCCGTAGATCGAGGCGATCAGGGTCAGCGGCAGCAGGATCACCGACGCCGCGGTCAGGATCCGGAACGAGTCGTTCAGGCGGTGGGTGATGACCGACTCGTTCGTCGACTCGAGGGCCTCGACGACCTCCTTGTAGTTCTCGAGCGTGTCCCAGATCCGCTCGGCCGCATCGGACACGTCGTCGAAGTAGATCTCCATCTCCTCGGCGAGGTAGCGCTGCTTCGTCCGCTCCAGATCGCGCAACACCGCGCGCTGGGGCCGGACAATCCGCCGGAAGTTGATGATCTCCTGCTTCGCGTTCGAGATGTCGCGGACAATCTCGCTGGAGCGTCCCTCGAGGATCTCGTCCTCGAGCTGATCGAGCTTGTTGGCCATCTTGCGGAGCATCGGGAACGCGGCGTCGACGTTGCTGTCGACGATCTTGTAGAGCAGGTAGCCCGAGCCCTTCGAGAACGTCGATTCGCGGAGTTCCTCGCGCTGCTCCATCCGCTCGAACATCGCCTGGAGAGGTGGCAAGGGATGCTCGGTCAGGGTGATCAGGTAGTCGGGTCCGACGAACATGTCGACCTCGGCCGTCAGCAGCCGCCCCGACGTCTTCTCGAAGAACGGGAAGTGGAGGACGATGAACAGGTAGTCGTCGTAGACATCGAGCTTGGCGCGCTGGTTGCGCGAATAGACGTCCTCCCAGTCGAGCGGGTGGAAGTCGTAGTGCTGCTCGAGCCATTCGCGGTGGGCGAGGCGGGGATCCTCGATGTGGATCCAGCGGAGGCCGGCGGCCTCGACGACCTTGGGGTCGTCTACCTCGACGATGCCGGGCGCGTCGACATCACCGGCCGGATTCGGTCGGCGGAGCCGCGGGCGCGGGAGCGGCGGCAGGTTCGGCATCGACTGGGAGGCTTCATAGGGCGATCGGCCGCATCGTAGCCTGTCGCTCGGGGCCGTGTCGCGTGCGTCCCGATTGGTCGCGGATCGTCCGAAAGCGAACGCCGCGCCAAGTCATCTGTCCTTCGCCCGCTTCGCCGATTTCGGACTCCGATTTCGGCAGATCTCCGGAAATGGACGTGACTTCTGACAGCGTTCGCTTTCGGACGATCGTTTGATTGGCTGCACCGCGAGCCGCCAACCGATCAGGTGCCGGGTGGGACCTCGAGCCAGCCCTCGCGCAGAGCGCGGGTCGCGAGCTCGGTCCGTGACGCAAGGTCGAACCGCTCGAACAGCCGGCGAAGGTGCGACTCGACGGTCTTCGGGCCGATCCCAAGGCGGACGCCGATTTCGTCGTTCGAGCGGCCATCGACAACGAGGCGGACGACATCGAGCTCGCGCTCACTGAGGCGGGCGAGCCCGCCGCCGGCCCGCGGCCGAATCGAGAACGCCATCCCGCCCGCCGCCACCCGCCGGATCGCGTCCATCAGCTCCGCCAGTGGAGCCGTCTTGAGCACGAAGCCCGAGGCGCCGAGCCGGAGTGCCGCCTCGGCGTACTGGGGGTAGTCGTAGGCGGTCAGGACGATGATCGCGGGCGCGTCGTCGGCGGTCTCGGTCAGGAGCCGGAGCCCGGAATCGGTGCCGAGCCGGATGTCGAGCAGGACAACGTCGGCGGGAACGGCGGCGATCAGGGCGGTGGCCTCGGCGATCGAGCCCGCCGTGCCGGCAACCTCGATCCCGGGCTGGGCGGCGAGGAGCGCCGCGGTGCCATCGCGGACGACCGG
>JBKJOK010000015.1:0-1049 GCA_046595595.1 Candidatus Limnocylindrales bacterium | reverse complement strand
CATCCCGACCTCGACCGGCGACCCGAGGACGGCCGCGAGGGCCGCCGCCTGGTCGCGGGTGATCCCGATCAGCGGCGACCCACCGATGACCCGGTAGCGCCGGGTGAACTCGTCGATCAGCTCGGGGTCCGGCTCGCGCCCGCCGCGAACACGAGCGAGGTACGCCGCGACGTCGGCCCGTTCGAGTGAGTCGGGCGAGCCATAGGTCATCAGCAGGACGCCCGCAGGGGCCGCTCGGCTCACGAGCCGCTGCCCACAGCAACGGACGGCGTCCGGGCGGTCTCCTCGTGGACGAGGTCCACCAGCCGGCGGAGCAGGTCAGTGTCCGTCTGGGGCAGCACGCCGTGGCCCAGGTTGAAGACATGCCCGGGTCGCCGATCGGCCTCGGCCAGCACGGCCAGCGCCCCGTCGCGCGTGGCGTCCCAGCCCGCCAGGAGCCGGGCGGAATCGAGGTTGCCCTGGACCCCGCGGTCGGCCCCGACCCGGCGCCAGCCGTCGGCGAGCGACACCCGGTGGTCGAGCCCGATGACGTCGCCGCCGGCCTCGGTCATCAGCTCCAGGAGAGCCGCGGTCCCCGTCCCGAAGTGGATCGTCGGAACGTCGCCAAGCGCGCCGAGGATCCGCCGGACGTGGGGCTGGACGTACGCCCGATAGTCGGCCGGGCCAAGGCCACCGACCCAGCTGTCGAAGAGCTGGACGGCATCGGCGCCGGCATCGGCCTGGGCCCGGAGGTAAGCCACGATCATCGTCGAGAGGCGTTCCATCAGGTCGTGCCAGGCGGTCGGCTCGCGGTACATGAATGCCTTGGCGAGGGCGAAGTCGCGCGACGGCCGGCCCTCGATGAGGTAGCAGGCGAGGGTGAACGGGGCGCCCGAGAAGCCGATGACCCCGGCCGAACCCGCGAGCTCACGCCGAACAAGCCGGATCGCGTCGAGCGTGAACGCGACCTCCGCCGGATCGAACGGCCGGAGGGCGGCGACGTCCGCGGCGGACCGGATCGGGTTGTCGATGATCGGGCCGATGTCCGGTTCGATCCGGAGGCCGACGCC
>JBKJOK010000322.1:0-3063 GCA_046595595.1 Candidatus Limnocylindrales bacterium | reverse complement strand
TCGTCGTCGATGTCGACGGCGGCGATCCGGTCGTCCTCGATCGTCAGCCGACCGACGACGATCGCGTCGTCGAGGACGAGCCGGCCGCGGAGCTCGGTTCGAGCCATTCAGGCACCCCCTTCGGTCGGGTTCTCGACCTCGAACGAGACGTCGAGAGCGTAGCGGTCGGCGGGATAACGCGACTCGGTCGCCTCGATCCGGCGCCCCTCGCCGTCCACGATGACGCGACGCTCGATGAGGAGCGGGTCGCCCCGCCGGATGTCGAGCAGGCGGGCATCCTCGGCGGTCGCAGCCCCCGCGGCGACTGTCCCGGTGCCGCTCCGGAGGCCGACCCCGGCCGCGCTGATCGCGGCGTGGAGCGAGCCGGTCTCGAGGTCGGCCGCGAGCACGGCCTGGGCGCAGGCGATGACGAGGATCGCCGACTCCAGCGCGACCGGCTGGCCGTCGGCGAGGCGGATCCGGCGGACCTCCACGACCGGCTCGCCGGGGGCGAGGGCGAGGGCGTCGGCCTCGATCCGGGTCGAGGGGCGGATCGCACGGGCGAGCAGGCGCGACGAGGGAACGCGGCCGCGCCGCGCCATCTCCCTGCTGAACGTCATCAGGCGGTCGGTCCTGCGATGCGTCGACGGGGCGGCGACGAACGAGCCGCGGCCGGGCTGGCGGGCGACGAGCCCATCCTCGGCCAGGCGCTGCATCGCGTTCCGGGCGGTCATCCGGCTGACGCCGAACTCGGCGACGAGCTCGGCGTCCGAGGGCAGGCGATCGCCGGGCTGGAGCGACTGGATCCGCTCGCGCAGGATCTGCTCGATCCGGCGGTGATGGGGGACCCAGGCGCTCTCGATCACGGCTGTGCTCTTTCGGTGACCGTCGTCGCGGCGGCCGTCGAGTCGGCCGCCTCCGCCCCGTAAACGGCGGCCCCGATTGCCCCGGCCCATGTCCCGAGCTCGGCGGTCACGATCTCGACCTCGTCGACCGACGTCGTCAGGACCCGGCGCCGGATCTCGGCCCGGATCTCGGGCAGGAGCAGGTCGCCGGCCGCGGCGATCCCGCCGCCGATCACGACCCGGTCCGGGGAGATCACCACGATCATGTTGCCGATCCCGATCCCGAGATAGCGACCCACCCGACGGAGCCCCTCGAGCGCAGCCGCGTCACCGTTCCGTGCCCGCTCGACGGCCTCCTCAGCGGTCGCCGTCCCGCACGCCTCGGCGATCCTGTCGGCCCGGCAGAACGCCTCGAGGCAGCCGTTGTTTCCGCAGTTGCACGACGGCCCGTCCGGATCAATCGTCTGGTGCCCGATCTCGCCGGCCGTCCCGTCGTGGCCCTGATGGACCTTGCCGTCGACCGCGATCACCCCGCCGACCCCGGTCCCGAGCGTGAGCCCGACCATCGAGGACGCGCCGCGTCCCGCACCCAGCCGGAGTTCGGCGAGGCCGAACGCCCGGGCGTCGTTGATCAGCGCGACCGGCACGCCGAGGGCGGCCGCCACCGGGCCTGCGACCGGGAAGCCGTCCCAGGGCCCGGGAATGTTGACGAGGAAGCGGGTCGCGCCGGTCCGCGGGTCGTACAGCCCGGGGATGCCGACCCCCGCGGTCGCCACGCCCGGCCAGCCTGACAGGGCCGCGCGGCCCGTCTCGGCGAGCTGCGGAACGATCGCCTCCGGGCCGCCGGACAGCGTCGGAACCTGGCCGCGGTCGAGCACTCGCCAGTCATCGCCAGCGTGCTCGACGACCGTCCACTTCAGGTTCGTCCCGCCGAGGTCGAGCCCGAGGTGGCGGGACACGCTCCGGCGACCCGGAGCCTCTCTCGTGCTGGTCGCCATGTGGATCAGGTGTCGCCGCTGACCCGGGTGTAGGCCGCCGCGACCGCCACGATGATGACCCCGAACAGCACCTGGCGGACCGCCTCTGGCATCTCGAGGACCGTGAGCAGGGTCGTCACGACCGTCAGGATCAGGGCGCCCACGATCGTCCCGGAGTAGCCGCCACGGCCGCCCATGATCGAGGTCCCGCCGATCACGGCGGCGGCTACCGACGGCAGGACCGACTGCTCGACGAGGCTCACGGTGGCCGTGTTGTTGAGGCCGGCGAGGAGGATGCCGGCGACCGCGGCGAGGATCCCCGACAGGATGTACAGGGCGACATGCACTTGCCAGACGCGCGCTCCGGCCAGGCGCGCCGCGATCGGGTTGTCGCCGATGGCGAACAACAGCCGACCATAGCCGCTGCGCCGCAGACCGACGACGATCAGGACCGCGATCGGGACGAACACGATGATGCTGTTGGGCACGAACCCGAACGAGATCCCGGAGCCGAGCCACTGGATCGCCTCGGGAATCTGGGTGCCGGACCGGACCATCGCCAGCTGGTAGACCGACATCAGCCCGAGCACGACCAGGCTCATCCCGAGGGTCATGATCAGGGGGTGGACCTTGAACACCCCGATGCCGATCCCGTTGACGATCCCGGCGATCACGGCGGCGACGAGGGCAACGGCGATCGCGACGACGGGACCCTGCCCGGAGACCAGGGTCGCCATCAGGAAGGCCGCCATCGAGGCCACGGCCCCGACCGACAGGTCGATCCCGCCGGTCAGCATCGCAAGGGTCTGGCAGGCGGCCAGGATCGCGAGCGGGATCGCCGACCGGAGCGTCGTGGCCAGCCAGTTGCCGTTCACGATCCCGGGCTTGGCCAGCTCGAGGGCCGCGACCAGGGCGAGGAGCAGGATGACGAGCGGAATGAGCGGCCGATCACGGATGACCAGGCGCCAGCCGCCGCTCGTCACTCCCGCGCTCGGCGGCGTGCCCGTCTGCCCGGTCAAGCCGGCCGTGCTCGTCATGCCCGCACCCGACGCATCGCGACCAGGCTGCCGAACATCACGACGCCAATGAGGATCGCGCCCTGGACTGCGGTCGACCAGTTGGGGTCGACGCCGGCGAAGAACAGATCGGTTCGGACGAGCGCGAGGACGATCACGGCGATGATCGGTCCGAGGACTCCGCCGCGGCCGCCGGCCAGGCTGACCCCGCCGAGCACGATCGCGGCCACGCTCTGGAGGGTGTAC
>JBKJOK010000189.1:0-1674 GCA_046595595.1 Candidatus Limnocylindrales bacterium | reverse complement strand
GGCGGCCGGCGGCTCGACCTCCACCCATCCGGCGGCCTCGATGTTCCGCTGCCAGTTCGTCAGCCCGTTCGGATGACCCACGTACCAGTGACCGTCGTGGCGGAGGAGCGTGATCAGGATGCGCCGCGGGCGCCCCGTGCGGCGACCAGGAAAGCGCAGCTCCACGACGCCGTCGAGGCCGGGCAGACCGTTGGCGATCCACGATCGGAGCAACGGGTCCAGGACGCGGATCAGCCGGTAGAGGACGCGCCAGACGATCGACCACAGGACGGAGCGACGAGGCCGAAGCGGAAGTGGGAAGGGCAGGCCGGCTCCGTCGGTCACGTCTTCCGGCGCCGCCGGGCCGGCTCGAACCGTCCGAGTGCGGCGGATCGGGCGTCGATCGCCCGCGGATCGAGGAGCCCCGCCATCTCCTCGGCCGACTCGACGGTCGCGATCCGCGCTGCCTCGGCGACGATCCGGAGCTTGCGCACGGCCTTCGCTCGCGACAGCCCGGCGAGCGACGACGCGTTGGCAAGGCCGACCCTCTCCAGGCCGCGCCCGTTGGACGCTGCCGCGTAATGCACCGCCCAGACCAGCAGCTCGGGCGACTCATCGCCGTCCGGCCGGGGATCGAGCGCGCCGCACACGATCCCGCGATCGGCTGGCGCCTGCGTGACGAGGCGCCAGTTGTCGGGCCCGGCGATCAGGTCGAAGGCGTAGCTGGCGTAGGCGAGGTCGAAGAAGGTCGCGGGGCCCGCCGTGTCAAAGTTGCCGCCGGTCAAGGCCAGTGACGCGTGGATCCCCTCGGTCCCGTCGATGAGCCGGCGGTGGGCGTCCACGAACGCAGCCCGCTCCCCGGGATCGGCCGCGATCGGCAGGGCACCGGGCTCCGCGATCTCGACGATGGAGCAGCCGGCGGCGGCGAGGGCGAGAATTGTCGGGCGCAGAGCGTCCGCCGCAGCGGCCGGATTCGATCCGTCGCGCCGGGCCGCCGAGTACGGACCGAGCAGCACGGCCTTGACCGGCAGTGCGATCCCGCCCGCGACGGTCGCCCAGCGAGCGACGGCGTCGGCCGGCTTGACCCCCTGCTCGACCGGATCGCCGCCGTCGGTCAGCAGGTCGAGCCCGAGCCCGGCGAGGGCCTCCGCCGACTCGGACGGGGTCGATGGTCGTTCGGGATCGGCGGGCAGCGGCCCGAGCAGGGTCGAGAACACGGGGATCTCCGCGGCGGTGCCCGATCCTATCCGACAGGCACCGACAACGCCGGACCAGGGTCGCCGACGCCTCCGCCGAAGCTCCGCTTCAGCTCGCCATCGCAGAGGTCGCGAGTTGGGTCGCCGGTCCTACCAGCGCCCGAGACCGATCGCGGCGGCTACGGCGAGCAGCCCGACCAGGACGAGGATCGCCGCCATCCGCCCGGCCGGGCTACCGATGAAGCCGGTCGCGGCGACGCCGCCGGTCCCGGGCTGCCACATCGAGCGGATCGTCGCGACCTTGCCCGGCACGAACGCCAGCCCGAGCAGGGCGCCCGCGATGAACCCGCCGGCATGGGCGAAGTTGTCGATGTAGCCCGCGGCGATGATCCCGAAGATGACGTTGATCATGATCAGCGTGCCGAGCTGGGCGACGAAGTTGCGCGACGCCCGATCGAGCGCCGGATTGTGCGTCCGAGTGGCGATCAGGAGGATCCCG
>JBKJOK010000100.1:0-3831 GCA_046595595.1 Candidatus Limnocylindrales bacterium | reverse complement strand
CGCGTCGGTCACGGCCAAATCGCGCAGGATCGAGGGCAGGGCCGTGGCCGTGATCATCAGCTCGAGGCCCGCGAGGAAGACGCCGATCCCGAAGACGGCGAGGAGGCTCCAGGCGCTGAACCGGCTCACGGGGTGAGGGTACCGTGCGCATGAGATCGGCCCCGTGGGGTTGACACCCGGTCACGGACGTCGTTAGGATCAACGTCCATTGATATAAACCGCCGTTGATCCAACGGCACGCCCACCCCGGAGACGACCCTGAGCCCCTCTCCCGCTCGCGTCCGCAGCACGCTCGCGAACGCCGTCCTCCAGCCCGACGAGCTGCGCGAGCTGCGCCTCGTCCACAAAGCCCTCGCCGACGTCAACCGGCTCCGGATCGTCCGCCGTCTCGCGGCCGCCGAGGCGACCGTCGCCGAGCTTGTCGCCCAGGTCGGGCTGTCCCAGCCGCTTGTGTCGTGGCATGTCGGGCGGCTCCGGGCAGCCGGGCTCGTCGCGACCCGGCGACTCGGGCGCGAGACGTTCTGCCGGCTCCGCCCGGAGCGATTTGACGAGTTCGCCGACCGCCAGGCCGTGATCCTCGGTCTCGCCACGCCGCCCCCGGACGCGGCATCCTGATGCAGTCCCTCGTCAGCCCGGAGCTCCGGGCCCGCGTCCGCGGCGCCGCCCTGCCGATCGCGCTCGCCTTCGGACGCCTCGGCCTGACGCCGAACGCCCTGACCGTCCTCGGCTTCGGAATCTCCGTCGTCGCCGCGCTCGCGGCCTCGCAGCAGGCGTGGGTCCTGGCCGGCCTGCTCGTGATCTTCGGCGGCATGTTCGATCTCTTCGACGGCGCGCTTGCCCGAGCCACGAACAAGGTCAGTCGGCTCGGCGCTTTCCTCGACTCGGTCTTCGACCGGGCGGGCGAGGCCGTCCTGTACCTCGGGATTGCGACCGGCTGCTTCTGGGCGGGCTTCGGCGAGGGCGCCGTCCTCGCCGCCGGCGCCCTCGCGGCATCGTTCATGGTCAGCTACACCCGGGCGAAGTCCGAGAGCCTCGGCTTCACGCCCGGCACCGGCATGGCCAACATCGGCATCGCGCCGCGCGAAGTCCGCCTCGTCGTCATCACCCTCGGCCTGCTGTTCGCGCCGACGCCGCTCCACGAGGCCGTGCCGGTCGGAGCCGCCTGCGCGGGTGTCTGCGACTTCCCGCAGGGCGGGTACCTGACGGTGGCCCTCGTGGCGATCATCGCCACCGCCACGATCACCACCATCCAGCGAATCGTTCATGTCACCCGCCAGACCCCGCCGGAATCGATCGGCGCAGCCACCCCAGGAGGAGACCAGCACCCGTGAGCACCAACGCCAGCACGAACGGCGCGAACGCCAACGGTCACAAGCCCGGCAAGAAGATCCGGGTCGCGATCGTCGGCGTCGGCAACTGCGCGAGCAGCCTCGTCCAGGGCCGCTACTACTACGAGAACGCCAAGAAGGACGACACCGTCCCGGGCCTGATGCATGTCGAGCTCGGCGGCTACCACGTCCGCGACATCGAGTTCGTGGCCGCCTTCGACATCGACAAGAACAAGGTCGGCAAGGACCTGTCCGAGGCGATCTACCAGAAGCCCAACAACACCTACGTCTTCCAGCAGGTCCCCAGGCTCGACGTCAAGGTCGAGCGCGGGATGGTCCACGACGGCCTTGGCAAATACCTCAGCCAGATCATCGAGAAAGCGCCCGGCGAGACCGCCGACATCGTCGGCATTCTCAAGGAGCGCCAGGTTGATGTCATGGTCTCGTACCTGCCGGTCGGCAGCGAGCAGGCGACGAAGTGGTATGTCGAGCAGGCCCTGAAGGCCGGCGTCGGCTTCGTCAACGCGATCCCGGTGTTCATCGGCCGCGAGCCCTACTGGCAGCGCCGTTTCGCCGAGGAGAGCCTGCCCGTCATCGGCGATGACATCAAGAGCCAGGTGGGCGCGACGATCTCCCATCGGGTGCTCACCCGGCTGTTCATGGACCGCGGCGTCCGGCTCGATCGGACGTACCAGCTCAACTTCGGCGGCAACACCGACTTCCTGAACATGCTCGAGCGCGAGCGCCTCGAGTCCAAGAAGATCAGCAAGACGAACGCGGTCACCTCCATGCTCGACTACGAGATCGACCCGAACAACGTCCATGTCGGCCCGAGCGACCACGTGCCGTGGCTCGAGGACCGCAAGTGGTGCTACATCCGGATGGAGGGCACGACCTTCGGCGACGTGCCGCTCAACGCCGAGCTCAAGCTCGAGGTCTGGGATTCGCCGAACTCCGCGGGCGTGATCACCGACGCGATCCGCTGCCTGAAGCTGGGCCTGGATCGTGGCCTGAAGGGAACGCTCGTCGCGCCGTCGAGCTACTTCATGAAGAGCCCGCCGATCCAGATCCACGACGACATCTCGCACAATCGCCTCGAGGCGTTCATCCGGGGCGAGGACAACGAGACGCTCGTCGGGACCGAGAACCTGACCAAGGCCCAGCTCAGGAAGCTCGCCTCGACCGCCCCGGTCGCCGCGTCAGCGGGCGGCAAGAAGGCGACGGCAGCCTCCTCGCGCTGATGGGTCGCGAGGCCTCGCGGGAGCTCGGCCAGATGAGCTCCGCCTCAGGGCTCGGAGAGTGGGTACAAGGTTGATCGGAGGAGGTTGCCAGTTGACCGGAGACAGGGGCCTGGAAACCCCTCACAAGCGGCGTGAGCAGGGGGCCCGGGTCGTCGAGAAGCTGACGGTCCGGGCATACGGCGCCGCCACCTGGCTCGTCGCCCACGTGCCCGGCGGGATCGCCCGCTGGGTGATCGGCACGATCGCCCAGGCAGGCTACCTGTTCTGGCCGGCGAAGCGGGCGTGGTCCAACGCGAACTTCAGTCGCGTCCTCGGCCTGCCACCCGATCACCCGCGGGTCCGGAAGCTGGCGCTCGCGGCATACCGCGAGTACGCCCGCTACCTTGTCGAGGTCATGCGCCTCGAGTCGATGTCGGCCGAGGACGGCGCGAAGATGGTCGTCCAGGCCGACGTCGACCAGATCGAGGAGGTCTGGCGCGGGTCGCCGGGCGGCCTGATCTTCGCCCTCCAGCACGTCGGCAACACCGATGCGGTCGCTGCAGCGGTCGGGCAGCGGGGCTGGCCGATCAACGTCCTCGCCGACGACTCGACCTTCCCCGAGATGTTCGAGCGGTTCCGCCGGCTGCGCGAGGAGTGGGGCGCCCACGTCATCCCGTGGAAGAACCTGCGCGAGATCTACACGGTCCTGCGCAATCGCGAGATGCTCGGCCTCCTGATCGACTGGGGCTATCGCTCCGACGGGATCCCGGTCCAGCTGTTCGGGGCGTGGACGACGCTGCCAGCCGGACCAGCGACCCTGGCCGCCAAGACGAACTCGCGGATCCTGCCCGTCGCGATCCGGCGCAAGACGGACGGCCTGTTCCACGTCTCGTTCGCCCCGACGATCGACGTGCCGTCGAGCTCGCCGGCCGACCTCCAGCGAGCGACCCAGCGCATCGCCGCTGCCCTCGAGGCGACGATCGCTGCGGCCCCCGAGCAGTGGTACAGCTTCAAGCCGATCTGGCCGCCAACCGACGAGGAGGCGGCCGAGCTCGAGGCGCGCGCGATGCGGATGCTGGCGAACCCGTCGAAGGTGGCCGGACCCGCGGGTGCCGGCGCCGACGCGGCCGTGCCCGCCGGCGCCGCCCCCGAACCTGCGGCTTCGTGACCGACGAGTCGGCGTCCCCGCCGATCGCCCGGACGGCCGGCCGTGGGACGCCGGTCCAGCGTCTCCGCGTGGTCGGCCTCGAGATCGTATCGTGGCTCGCCTGCCGGCTGCCCGA
>JBKJOK010000074.1:0-16977 GCA_046595595.1 Candidatus Limnocylindrales bacterium | reverse complement strand
CGAACCGAGCGGCACAGTGCGGCATCGCTCCGCTCGCGCGGGGCCGTCATCGATCCCGATCGCGATCCCATCGGACCAGACCGAGGAACTCCTTGGCGCTCCCGCCCACAATCGCCGCTCCTGTCAGCGATGGAACCGCGCCGGCCGCGCCGGCCGCGGCGGCTCGGGCCGGCACCGACGCCCCGGCCGTCCGGCTCGAAGGCCTGACGAAGTCGTTCGGATTGGGCGCCGCGGCCGCCACCGACTTCGCGGTCGACCACATCGATCTGGACGTCCGCGACGGCGAGTTCTTCTCGATGCTCGGGCCGTCCGGCTCGGGCAAGACCACCACCCTCCGGATGATCGCGGGCTTCGAGCTGCCGACGGCGGGCCGCGTCCTGCTCCACGGCGTCGACGTCACGAGCCAGCCGCCGTTCCTGCGCGACGTCAACACGGTCTTTCAGGACTACGCCCTCTTCCCGCACCTGAGCGTCGGCGACAACGTGGCGTACGGGCTGCTCGTCCGGAAGGTCCCGAAGGCCGAGCGCTCGCGGCGCGTCGGTGAGGCTCTCGACATGGTCCGCCTGACCGGCTACGACGCACGCAAGCCGGGCCAGCTGTCGGGCGGGCAGCGCCAGCGCGTGGCCCTCGCCCGGGCGCTCGTGAATCGCCCCCGTGTCCTGCTCCTCGACGAGCCTCTCGGCGCCCTCGACCTCAAGCTCCGCGAGGAGATGCAGATCGAGCTCAAGGCGATCCAGCAGCAGGTCGGGATCACGTTCATCTACGTCACCCACGACCAGGAGGAGGCGCTGACGATGAGCGATCGCCTGGCCGTCTTCAATCACGGCCGGATCGAGCAGGTGGGCGCGCCGGCCGACGTCTACGAGCGACCCGCGACCGCGTTCGTGGCCGGCTTCGTCGGCACCTCGAACCTGCTCCGCGGCGAAGTCGCCCGGGCGATCATCGGCGAGTCCGGCACGTTCACGGTCCGGCCGGAGAAAATCCGCCTCGGCGAGCCGTCGGACGCGGTTGGGGCGGACGAGACCTCGGCCCTGGGAGCGATCCGGAGCGTTGTCTACCTCGGGCCGGACACCCGGTTCGTCGTCGCGCTCGACGCGGGCAGCGACCTCGTCGTCACGCAGCAGAACCTCGTCACCTCGTCGATGGACGCCCTGGCCCTGAGCGGCAAGGCAGTTCGTCTCGTCTGGAAGCGTCACCACAACTTCCCGGTCGCCGACTCGGGAGCCTGAGCGCCGGCCCGGGCGGAACCGGGCCGGATTGGAGGAGGAGCACATGCACCAGCGAAAATTCGTGGCCGCGTTCGCCGTCGTGGCGATGGCGGTCTCGGCGTGTACCAGCGGGGCGACCCCGACCCCGAGCAGCCCGGCCGCCAGCGCACCGGCCGCCAGTGCACCCGCAGCGAGCGCCCCGGCGAGCGTCGCGCCCAGCGCCGCAACCGTCGGCGACGGCGAGGGCAAGCTGAACCTCATCGCCTGGGCCGGCTACGTGGTCGGCGGAACGGGCGGCGAGCAGGTCGAGGGCTACGACTGGGTCAAGCCCTTCGAGGACGCCACCGGCTGCAAGGTGACCGTCAAGGTCGGCCTCGACTCCTCGAATATGGTCCAGCTGATGAAGACCGGCGAGTACGACGGCGTCTCGGCGTCGGGCGACGCGACGCTCCGCCTGATCGCGGGCGGCGACGTCTCGCCGATCAACTTCGACCTCGTCCCGAACTACAAGGACGTCTTCGAGGGTCTGAAGAACAAGGACCACAACACGGTCAACGGCGTCGGCTACGGCGTGCCCCACGGCCGCGGCGCGAACGTCCTGATGTACGACCCGGCGGTCGTCACGACCAAGCCCGACAGCTGGAGCGTCGTTTTCGAGGCCGACTCGCCGTACAAGGGCAAGGTCACCGCCTACAACTACGCGATCTATGTCGCCGACGCGGCGCTCTACCTCATGAAGACCAAGCCCGACCTCGGGATCAAGAACCCGTACTCCCTCGACGAGACGCAGCTCGCCGCGGCGGTCGCCCTGCTCAAGCAGCAGAAGACGCTGGTCAGCAAGTACTGGGGCACCGCCCAGGAGGAGATCGACGGCTTCGCCAACGGCGACATGGCAGTCGGCACGGCCTGGCAGTACCAGGTCAACACCCTCAACGCCGCCGGTGGCAAGAAGGTCGAGGCCGTCAAGCCCAAGGAAGGCGCGACCGGCTGGTCCGACTCGTGGATGATCTCGTCGAAGGCCAAGAACCCGAACTGCATGTACAAGTGGATGGACTACATCATCTCGCCCAAGGCGAACGCTGCGGCGACCGTGTACTTCGGTGAGGCTCCGGTCTCGGCCGGTGGATGCGCCGAGGCCGAGACGCTGAGCCCCGGCCACTGCGACGCGTTCCACGCGACCGACGAGGCGTACTTCGCCGACGTCTGGTACTGGAACACGCCGACCAAGACGTGCATCGACGGGCGCGGCGACATCTGCACCGACTTCGACGCCTGGACGAAGGCGTGGACGGAGGTGACGGGCGGCTGAACCCGCCCGGCGACTGAGCGAACGGACCCCCGACGGCGTGCCGCCGGGGGTCCTCGTCTCCGCCCCGGACGGCCCGCCCGGCAGCCGATGAGCACCCCGACCGACACCAGCGAAGCACCGCGACCCGTCGCCGGCGGTCGGCTGCGTTCCCTGTCGGCCGGTCTGTACCGCCACCCGCGGGCCCGGCTCGGGTTGCTGCTCGCCGCACCCCTCGGCTGGCTGGTCATCGCCTACCTCGGGTCGCTGGCCCTGTTCCTGATCACCTCGTTCTGGTCCGTCGACTCGTTCAGCGGCAACCTGATCACGACCCCGACCCTCGACAACTACGTCGAGGTGGCCACCAAGGACATCTACCGGACGATCGCCATCCGGACCGTCGTCATGGCCGCCCTGGTCACTCTCACGACGATCGTCGTGGCCTTCCCGATCGCGTTCTACATGGCCCGCCTGGCGTCGCCCCGGACGCGCGGCATCCTCGTCGTCTCGATCCTGTTGCCGTTGTGGAGCGGCTACCTCGTCAAGGTGTACGCCTGGCGACTGATCCTCAGCCAGAACGGCGTCCTGAACGGCGTCCTCGCCCCGTTCGGGCTGGAGGGTCCGGGCTACAGCGACGTGGCGGTCTGGCTCGTCGAGAGCTATCTATGGCTGCCGTACATGATCATCCCGATCTACGCCGGCCTGGAGCGGATCCCGACCTCGCTCCTCGAAGCCTCGGCGGACCTCGGCGGACGAGCCTGGTTGACCTTCCGCCGGGTCGTCCTGCCCCTGGCCATGCCGGCCGTCCTCGCGGGCTCGATCTTCACCTTCAGCCTGACTCTCGGCGACTACATCACCCCGACGCTGGTCTCGAACACGCGATTCATCGGCAACGTCGTGTACGACTTCGTCGGGGTGGCGGGCAATCAGCCGCTGGCGGCGGCCTTCGCGATGGTCCCGGTCACGATCATGCTCGTCTACCTGTTCGTCGCCCGCCGGCTGGGCGCATTCGAGGCCCTCTGATGATCCTGTCGCGCGGCCTCCGGATCGCCCTCCGGATCGCGTCTGCCCTGACCCTCGCCTTCATCTACTTGCCGATCGCGATCATCGTCCTGTACTCGTTCAACACGGCCCGGGTCGCAACGTGGCCGATCGCCGGGCTGACCCTCGACTGGTACGGGCGGGCGCTCGCCAACGCCGGCATCCGGAACGCCCTGATCGCCTCGCTCGAGGCGGCGCTCGGGGCGACGGTCATCGCCCTGATCCTCGGCAGCCTGATCGCGTTCGCCGTCCAGCGCTACGCGTTCTTCGGTCGCCAGTCGCTGAGCTTCGTGGTCGTCCTGCCCCTGGCCCTGCCCGGAATCGTGACCGGACTGGCCCTGAACGCGGCGTTCCGGACGCTCGGCTTCGAGTTCGGGCTGTTCACGATCATCGTCGGCCACGCCACGTTCTGTGTGGTCGTGGTCTTCAACAACGTGGTCGCCCGCCTGCGACGGACGGCGCGGACGGCCGAGGAGGCCTCGATGGACCTCGGCGCGGACACGTTCACCACGTTCCGGCGAATCACGTTCCCCGCGATCCGGAGCGCGCTCCTCGCGGGAGCCCTGCTGGCCTTCGCCCTGTCGTTCGACGAGATCATCGTCACGAACTTCACGTCCGGCGCAGGCACCCAGACCCTGCCGCTGTGGATCTTCACGAACTACCAGCGCCCGAACAACGTTCCGCTCGTGAACGTCGCGGCGGTCATCGTCCTCGTCCTGTCGATCGTGCCGGTCTACATCGCCTCGCGGCTGACGAGCGGGACCGAGTCGACCGGCCGGACGTGACGTCGGGCTGACGCCGGCGCTCGGTCATCGCCAGCGCTGCGCCGCCTGGGCGACGAGGGCGATCGCGATGAGGACGAGGATCGGAGCGACGACACGGGCGGTCGTCACGAGTCGCTGGAACATCACGGGCACTCCTGCCGGCCGGGCCGGTCGGTGTCTTCGGCACGCGACCCGTCGGGAGTGCCCGGTCGCCGATCGCCGCCGCCAGTCTCGCCGGCGGCGGTTAGCTGCGACTTACCGGTCGATCATCGGCCGGTCACATCGACGGCTGATAACCCGGGTCGAGGAAGCGCGCGGGATCGTCGCGGAACTCGAGCAGGCAGCCCTTGCCGCAGAACCAGTACGTCTTGCCGTCGTGCTCGAGCTTCAGGTCGCTCGCGCTCGTGTCGACATCCATCCCGCAGACGGGATCCTTCTCGATCGTCATGTGGACAACTCCTTCGAAATCAGGTTCAGGTACTCCCGGGGAGTATAGGAGAGGTAGCGATCCGTGGCCGGCGAGGCCCCCCGAGGCAACCGACGGCGTACGATCCGGCCGTGACCGATCCCCTCCTCCGGGACCCGCGCGCGGCCCTCATGGCCGAGCGCGATCGGTTGCGGGCCGAAGTCGCCAAGGGGATCGTCGCGCCGGGTCCGATGACGTACGGATCGCAGGCCGCAGCCGCCACCCAGGTGTTCGAGCAGCAGCGCGATCTGGCCCTCCGCGATCGCAACGATCGCCACCTCGCGGACGTCGAGGCCGCGATTGCCCGACTTGACGACGGTTCGTACGGCGCCTGCGTCCGATGCGGCCGCCCGATCGCCCCGGAGCGCGTCGACGCCCTGCCGTGGGCGGCCCGCTGCATCGAGTGCCAGCGGATCGTCGGGCGCGGCGGATGAGCATGGACGTGGAGGCCGAGGCCCCGCTCGTCACGATCGATGCGGTCCGGGCGGCGGCGGCCACACTCCGCGGGATCGCCACGCGCACCCCGCTCGTTGCGTTCGGCCGGCCCGAGGCGCGGCGCTTCCTGAAGGCCGAGTCGCTCCAGCCGATCGGCGCGTTCAAGATCCGCGGCGCCTACGTCGCAATGGCCGCGCTCTCGCCCGACGAGCGGGCGCGTGGCGTCATCACGTACTCGTCGGGCAACCACGCTCAGGGCGTCGCCCGGGCGGCTCGCCTGTTCGGCGTTCCGGCCGTGATCGTCATGCCGTCGGACGCACCGGCTCTCAAGAAGGCGCGGGTCGAGGCGGACGGCGCCGAGGTCGTCGTCGTCGGGACCTCGAGCGACGAGCGCCAGCGGGTGGCCGAGGAGATCGCCGCCGAGCGCGGCCTCGCGATGATCCCGCCCTTCGACGACGACCGGATCATCGCCGGCCAGGGCACGGTCGGGCTGGAGATCGCGGAAGATCTGCCGGATGTCGGCGCGGTCCTCGTCCCGATCGGCGGTGGCGGGCTGGCCAGCGGGGTGTGCGTCGCGCTCCGCGCGCTCGCGCCCCGGGCCCGGATCGTCGGCGTCGAGCCCGAGCTGGCCGCCGACGCCCAGCAGTCGCTGCGCGAGGGCCGGATCGTCCGCTGGTCGCCGGAGGACTCGTCGCGAACGATCGCCGACGGGACGCGGACGACGGCGATCGGCCGGCGCAATTTCGCCCACCTCTCGCGCCTGCTCGACGACGTCGTCACGGTGTCGGAGGCCGAGATCGGCGCGGCCGTCCGCCTCGCGGCCGAGGACAGCCGCCTCGTGGTCGAGCCATCCGGGGCGCTCACGGTCGCCGCGCTCGTCTTCCGGCCGGGCGAGGCCGGCCTCGAGGCCATCGACGGCCCGATCGTCGCCGTCGTCTCGGGCGGCAACGTCGACCCGGCTCGCTACCGCGAGCTCCTGAGGACTTCCCTGCCCGACTGACCTTCGAGCTCGCTCGTGGACTGTGTCATGGGGCCCTCACGCTCGCTCGCGACGCGCTCCGCCAGGCGTGCCTCACGCTCCCGGATGACCGCCCGCTCGCGGTCGTCGCGACGATCCCCGGCGGCGGCTCCGCGCTGCTCGTGGCGCATCCAGCCGGCCAGGATCGCGGCCAGCGCCGCGAGGAACAGGACGTCGCCACCGAGCCACATCAGGCTGCCCGCGATCTGCTGGTCCTCGAGCGGGCTCGGGCCCCAGGTGCGGCCAAGCGATGCGTAGTGCTCGTACAACGGGACCCCCGATCCCAGGATCGTGACCGCCAGGAACGTGTTCTGGGGCATCTGGAGGAAGACGTACATCAGGCGAACTGGGTAGGCCATCCGCCACGGACTCGGGTCGAGGCCGACCGCCGGCCACCAGAAGAGCAGCCCCGCGCCGAGGTACAGGGCGTGCTCGAGGTCGTGGAGGAGCGGGTCCTCGAGCGAGGCGTCGAACAGGGGCGAGAAGTGCGAGCCCCACATCACGGCGGCGAAGACGATCCAGGTAACGACCGGGAAGCCGAGGACGCGCAGGAGGCGCGAGTGGAGGATCGGCAGGAGGATCGTCCGGCGCACGTTCGGGGTGGCGGCCCGGAGCAGGGTCGTGATCGGGGCGCCCAGGGCGATCAGCGGCGCGGCGACGAGGGTCAGCAGCAGGTGCTGGACCATGTGGACCGAGAACAACGCCGTGTCGTACGCCTCGATCCCGGAGAGGAGCGCGACCGCGATCGCGGCGAGCCCCGCGAGGAACGCCACGGATCGCCGGCGCGGGACCGGGTTTGCCGGATGCGCCCGGTCGATCCGGCGCACCAGCGCGACCCAGGCGAGCGCCGCAATACCGAGCCCGACCACGACCGCAGGCTCGAGCGACCAGCCGAAGACGAGCCTGGCAACGGTCGGCGGACCGTCCGGGACGGATCCGTGGGCCAGGACGGGAGCAGCGCCGATGACCGTCGCGCCGAGGGCAGCGAGCAGACCGGCTGCAGCGGAACGCATGGCCGCCATCGTCGCACGAAGCGACCCTGATCCCACCGAGGACCGACCGCGCCGCCGCGGCCACACGGCCGATGGGCCGTGACTCGGCGCATCCCACGAGGTCGCTCCGTTATGATGGGCCGCGATCCGACCCGTGTCGGGCGCGCGGCCATGTGGCCGGCTCCGATCTCCACCTGGCGACGCCGGCCGTTCGGGCCTCCGCGCCGCCGACCGAGTTCGAGGACAGTCGATGTCGTCCACCCCCGGCAGCAGGCCCTCAACGACCGCGATCATCGGTTGGCTGATCGGCGCGGCCGTCCTGGTCGCCCTGGCGGTGCTGGTAGCGCTCAACGCGCAGCCGTTCTGGGCGAGCTTCTTCCCGCCCGAGGCCAAGAGCGTTCAGGGCCAGGAGATCCGCAACCTCTACGACATCGTCTTCGCGATCGCGGTCGTGATCTTCGTCGTCGTCGAGGGCCTCATCATCTGGACGGTCATCCGCTACCGACGCAAGCCCGGTGACGACGAGCTGCCGCCCCAGACCCACGGCAACAACCTCGCCGAGGCCATCTGGACGATCGTGCCGACGATCATCGTGATCTTCCTGTTCGTGATCTCGTGGCAGTCGCTGAACACCATCGAGACGGTCAGCGCATCACCGGATCTCAAGGTCCGCGCCGTCGCTGGCCAGTTCCAGTGGTCGTTCGAATACCTGCCGGCCGACGCCGACGCGAAAAGCAAGCCGATCTTCACCGTGAACGCCCCGGTCGGCCCCAACGGCGGTCTCGTCCTGCCGGCCGGCCAGACGACTCACCTGTATCTGCACAGTCCGGATGTGATCCACGCCTTCTACGTCCCGCAGTTCCTGTTCAAGCGCGACGTGGTCCCGACGACCGACGCGAGTCAGGACAACCAGTTCGACCTGGCCATTCCAGCCAGCGGCGCCGGCCAGACGTACCGCGGCCAGTGCGCCGAGCTGTGCGGGATCGGCCATCGGATCATGGTGTTCGAGGTCCACGCCCTCGCCCCGGCCGACTTCCGGGCCTGGTACGACAAGCAGGTCGCGGCCGCCAACGCGACGCCCCCGCCGGCGCCGAGCGGCGGTCAGGCCGGGCCGCCGGTCAATGTGACCGCCCAGGGCGTCAAGTTCCTCGAGGCGACGCTGACCGCGCCCGCGACCGGCTTCACGTTCCACTTCGACAACAAGGATGCCGGCACGCCGCACGACGTCGACGTCCTCGACGCCGCCGGCACGAAGGTGTTCGACAGCAAGGAATTCCCCGGTCCGGAGGTTCGGGACCTGGCCGTGCCGGCGCTCCCCGCCGGGTCCTACAAGTTCGTCTGCTCGATCCACCCGACAATGTCCGGCACGCTCACGGTCCAGTAAGGGAGCTCCGATGGCGACCACGACGCTGACGCCCGCCGCCTCCACCTACCGGAGCGGCCTGTACGAATGGATCACGACGACCGATCACAAGAAGATCGGGATCCTGTACGTGATCAACTCATTCCTGTTCTTCTTCATCGGCGGATTGCTCGCCCTCGGCGTCCGGACGGAGCTCGCGATCCCGGGCCTCCAGGTCGTGACCAACGAGGGCGTCTACAACCAGCTCTTCACGATGCACGGCACGGTGATGATCTTCCTGTTCATCATCCCGATGCTGGCAGGCTTCGGAAACTACGTCGTGCCCCTCCAGATCGGCGCGCCGGACATGGCGTTCCCCCGGATCAACGCCCTGTCGTTCTGGATGCTGCCGCTCGGCGGGATCCTGCTCCTGATGGGCTTCGTCACCGGCGGCGCCGCGTCGGCCGGCTGGACGAGCTACAGCCCGCTGGCCCAGGACCGGGTCGGGGCGGCCGTCAATGACGCGGCCGGGACGGGCCAGGATCTGTGGATCATGGCCCTCGTCCTGATCGGCACCAGTTCGATCCTGGGAGCGGTCAACTTCCTCGTCACGATCTTCAAGATGCGCGCGCCCGGGATGACCCTGTTCCGGATGCCGATCCTGGTCTGGACGGTCCTCGTGACCAGCGTCCTCGTCCTGATGGCGACGCCGGTCATCACCAGCGCCCTGATCATGCTCTTCATCGACCGCAACTACGGCGGCCACTTCTTCGACCCGGCCACCGGCGGCAACGCGATCCTCTGGCAGAACGTGTTCTGGTTCTACTCCCACCCGGCCGTGTACGTCATGGTCCTGCCGGCGATGGGGATGATCAGCGAGATCCTGCCGGTCTTCTCGCGCAAGCCGCTCTTCGGCTACAAGGCGTTCGTCTTCGCCACGGCCGGGATCGGCGCCCTTGGCTTCTCCGTCTGGGCCCACCACATGTTCACGACCGGTGCCGTGTACTTGCCGTTCTTCAGCCTGATGACGTTCCTGATCGCGGTCCCGACCGGCGTCAAGATGTTCAACTGGATCTTCACCCTGTTCCGGGGCAAGCTGACGTTCTCGACGCCGCTCCTGTTCGCGCTGGGCTTCCTGAGCATGTTCCTGATCGGCGGGATCAACGGCGCGTTCTCGGCTGCGGTCCCGGTCGACTTCGCCCTCCACGACACGTACTGGGTCGTCGCCCACCTCCATTACGTCCTGTTCGGCGGGTCGGTGTTCGGGGTGATGGCCGGGCTCTACTACTGGTTCCCGAAGATGACCGGCCGGATGCTCGGTGAGGGCCTCGGCAAGGTCCAGTTCGTCCTGATGTTCGTCGGCTTCAACCTGACGTTCTTCCCGATGCACCAGCTCGGCCTGGCCGGGATGCCCCGGCGGATCGCAGACTACGCGGCAAACGCCGGCTGGAACGACCTGAACCTGCTCGCGACGGTCGGCGGGTTCATGATCGCGGCCAGCATGATTCCGCTCCTGTGGAACATCTTCATCTCGCTCCGGGCGGGGAAGATCGCGGGCGACGATCCGTGGGAGGCCAACACGCTCGAGTGGGCGACCAGCTCGCCGCCGCCGCCGTACAACTTCGACCACCTGCCGGAGATCCGCTCCGAGCGGCCGCTCTTCGACCTTCGCCACGGCCGGGCGGGCAACCACTGATGACGAGTCCGAGCACCGCTCTGACGACCGGCGATCCGGGACACGCGGTCGCCGAGCACAGCCCGACGGCCGGCCTCGCCCACGACTCGCGCGGCGGGATCAGCAACCCGATCCTCGGGATGCTCCTGTTCATCTGCTCGGAAATCATGTTCTTCTCCGGCCTGTTCGCGGCCTACTTCAGCGTCCGCGCCTCGACGACGCCGTGGCCGCCCGTCCAGCCGGAAGACCTCGCCGAGCACTTCAACTTGCACGCCGAGCCGTGGTTCGCGGGGATCCTGACCCTGATCCTGATCACGAGCTCCGTGACGTGCCAGATGGCCGTCTGGGCGATCCGGCGCGACGACCGGGCCGGGTTCATCCGGAACATCGGGGTGACCCTCGTCCTCGGCATCGTCTTCCTGATCGGCCAGGTCTACGACTACGCGACGCTCGGCTTCGGGATCTCCGACACCACGTTCGGAACCACGTTCTACACCCTGACGGGCTTCCACGGCGCCCACGTGTTCGGTGGCGCCGTGATGCTCTCGGTCGTGCTGTACCGTGGCCTGGCCGGCCAGTTCAGCGCCCGTCACCACGACGCCGTCGAGGCCACGTCCCTGTACTGGCACTTCGTCGATGTCGTCTGGATTGCCCTGTACTCGACGCTCTACATCCTGTAGGCAGGGAGGCTCGATGCATCCGCTCCGGCACCCCCGTAACGCCGCTCTCGTGGGGATCCTCTTCGTCTTGATCGCGCTGATCTTCTGGGCCGTGCCGTACTTCGGCGGCTGGCACATCGACTACGCCGGCGTCACGATGCTCGCCGTGCTCGGGATCGCGATGGCCGTGATGGCCTACGTCCTGGTCGCCGGCAGTCCCTCCGACTGATGGCCTCGCGGAGCTCGCCCTCAGACCTCGATGATCGGGTGATGGCCCGCCGCTCAGGTTGCCAGTTCAAGAGACGAAGATGGAACTGATCCAGGAGGCCTGGAACGGAATCCTCGACCTGACCAAGCTCCTGGTCATCCCGGACTGGGGCGCGTTGATCGCGCTCCTGCCCGTCTTCATGGGCGTGGTCGTCGTCGGCTTCTTCGTGACCCGGATCCTCCAGTACCGCCAGATCGGGCCGCGCCGCCGGCGACCCGGCCGGATCAAGCCCGTGACCCCGGTCGGGGTCCACATGCCCGGTCCCACGTACGCCCCGGTCTTCGCCGCGATCGGCACGTTCCTGCTGTTCATGGGTCTGGTCTTCAACGGCTGGATCCTCGTCCTGGGCCTGATCGCCCTGGTCCTCACGCTGCTCTACTGGGGCCGCGAGGGCCTGACCGACTACGACCATGTCGCGGACGACCATCCGCACCTGCCGGCGGTCGTCCACGCCGGCCCGCCTCCGGGCGTCCACATGCCGGGCCCGTCGTTCCGCCCGATCCTCGCATCGCTCGGGGTCGCGGTCCTGTTCGCCGGTCTCGTGTTCGGCGGCTGGGTCCTGGCGGTCGGACTGGTGTTCACGATCACGGCCCTGCTCGGCTGGCTCAACGACGCGCGCAAGGAGTACAAGCAGGTCGTCCGGGCCGACACGACCGGCCACCTCGAGAACGAGCCGACACCGGGCTGGCCCAAGACCGTCCTGTCGATGTTCGCCTTCCTCGTGATCGCGGCCGTGGCGCTCACTGCCGGCTGGTTCCCGCCCCGGTCGGCCACCGGGACGGATGGAGCCGGCGCCTCGGCCGCTCCGGCGCCGGCGGCGCCGCCAGGCACGATCGTGGTCGTCGCCAAGGGCGTGAAGTTCACGACGGCGACCCTGTCGGCGCCCGCCGACCAGCCGCTCAAGATCGACTTCGACAACACCGATGCCGGAATCCCCCACGACGTGGACTTCCTCGATGGCGCCGGAACGAAGGTCTACGACATGAAGGAGTTCAACGGCCCCGCCGAGAAGACCTTCGACGTGCCGCCCCTCAAGGCAGGCACCTACACGTTCGAGTGCTCGATCCATCCGGCGCAGATGAACGGTTCGCTGACCGTCGGTGGGTGAGCCGCCCCCGGTGATCGACCCACAGACCAGCCCGGACCGCGCCGCGGATCCCGCGTCCGACCCGGCACCCGGCCCGAGGTACCGACCCGGCACCCGGCCGCGCCCGAACCGCCCCACCCGCCCGATCGCAGCCCTGCTCGTGGTCGCGGTCGTGGCCGCGGCCGTCGTCGTCGGCATCGCCAGCCTGCGCCCGGGGACGGATCCGGCCCCGACCGACATTGCGATCGGGCAGGTCGTCCCGAACATCGCCGGCACGACCCTCGATGGCGTCGCCTTCGATCTGGCGGCCCTCCGCGGGCGTCCCGTGATCATCAACTTCTGGGGCCCGTCGTGCGTCCCCTGCCGGACCGAGTTCCCGCTACTGGCGGCCAAGGCCACCGAGCACGCGGCCGAGGGCCTGGTCATCGTCGGTGTCCTGATGAAGGATCCGGTCGAGCCGGCCCGGGAGTTCGCGGCCCAGTACGGCGGGAGCTGGTCGACGGTTATCGACCCGGGTGGCGCAATCAAGGCGGCCTACCGGGTGATCGGCCGGCCCCAGAGCTACTTCGTCGACCGCGCCGGAGTCCTGCGCTCGATCCAGATCGGCGAGGTCCGCGAGGTGGACTTCGAGCGCCAATACGCGGCGATCTCGGGCGGCGGGTGAGCACGTCGCGGGGCGCCGCGATCGAGGTCGACGACCTGCGCAAGAGCTACGACGACCGGGCCGTTCTGCGCGGGATCTCGTTCGCCGTCCAGCCCGGCGAGATCGTCGCGCTGCTCGGTCCCAATGGCGCCGGCAAGACCACCACGGTCGAGATCATCGAGGGCTATCGGCGACCCGACGGCGGCAGCGTGCGGGTCCTCGGGACCGATCCGGCCCGAGGAGGGCGGCAGCATCGCGCCCGTGTCGGGCTCATGCTCCAGGGCGGTGGCGGGATCGATCCGCGAATGACGGCCCGCGAGGTGGTCGGCCTCCATGCCCGCTTTCACACCGACCCGCTCGGCGCCGACGAGCTGCTTGGCCGGGTGGGGCTCGCCGGCGCGACGGCCCGGACGCGCTACCGGCGGCTGTCGGGGGGCGAGAGACAGCGCGTCGGACTCGCCCTGGCCCTGGTCGGCCGGCCGGAGGTCGCGATCCTCGACGAGCCGACCGCGGGCATGGACGTCGAGGCCCGGGCGACGACGCGGGAGCTGCTGGCCGGGCTGCGCGAGCAGGGGGTCGCCGTGGTCCTGACGAGCCACGACCTCGCCGACGTCGAGCGAGTCGCGGACCGGATCGCGATCCTCGACCGGGGTCGGATCGTCGCCCTCGACCGGGCCGACGCGCTGCGTGACGCGGGGCCGCCGGTACTCCGATTCCGCCTCGCAGCCGCCCTGTCCGAGGCCGATCTCGCGCACGTGGCGGCGGCGCTCGACGGGGGCGCCGCGGCCGGTGCCGAGCCCTCGGCCGTGCTGCCGGACGGCGGAACGGGCCGGTACCGCGTCACGGGAGCGGCCGCCGCGCCGGACGCGATCGCCCGCCTCGCCGACTGGTGCTCGGCCCGAGGCGCGCTGATCGTGGAGCTGCGGACCGGCGGCGGGACGCTCGAGGAGCGCTACCTCGAGCTCACGGGATCGACGTCGGCCGACAGCGACCAGGCAGCCACGGAAGGACTCCGATGAGCCGGTCCGCCCATCCAGTTCGGGCGATCGCCGCGATGACGGCGATGGAGCTTCGCCTCGTCCTCCGCCGGCCCGAGAACCTGTTCGCGACGATCGTCGTCCCGACCGTCGTCCTCGTCCTCTTCTCGTCGATCGCGATCCTGCCGACCGGTGCCTCGCGCGCCGTCGACTTCGTGTTGCCCGGAGCGATCGCCCTCGGGATCATCGCGACGAGCCTCGTCAGCCTGTCGATCACGACCGCCTACGACCGCTCGTATGGTGTCCTGAAGCGGCTCGGCGGGTCGCCGCTCAGCCGGGCCGAGCTGATCGCCGCCCGGCTGCTGGCCGTCCTGGTGGTCGAGGCGGTCCAGATCGGTCTGCTCGTGGCGACCGCGACGCTCCTGCTCGGCTGGACGGCCGGGCCGGGCGGCTCGCCAGCGATCGTGATCGCGGCCGTTCTGGTGGGAACGTCCGCGTTCGTCGGGCTCGGGCTGCTGATCGCCGGAACGCTCCGAGCGGAGACGGTCCTCGCCCTCGCCAACGTGCTGTTTCTCCTGCTCCTCGTCGTCGGCGGGGTCATTGTCCCGATCGATCGCCTGCCCGGTCCCCTGGCCGCGATTGGGGCGGTCCTTCCGGCTGCGGCCGTGTCGGACGTGCTCCGGACCGGGCTCGGCTCGGCGGCGACGGCCGGGGCCGACATCGCAGGCCCGCTCCTCTTGCTCGCGGCCTGGGCGCTCGCGACCACGATCCTCGCGGCACGGACCTTCCGCTGGGAGTAGCCCGCCGAGGGCAAAGAAGAACCCCGGGCGGTCGGACCCGGGGTTCAGGTGCAGGCATTGGTTGCGGGGGACGGATTCGAACCGCCGACCTTCGGGTTATGAGCCCGACGAGCTGCCGCTGCTCCACCCCGCGACTGCCCATGGTAGTGATGGATGCGGGCCGGGTCAAATGGTTTGTCACCGAACGATGCCGGAGCGTCGCCCCGTCGTGGCGCTCGCGGTCCGGTACGGAAGTCCTGCCCGGGGTAGTGCGAATGACGGGGTTGTCCCGATGCACCACCCGGCGCACTGTGCCGGACATGTTCAGACGACACCGCACCGACCCGGACCGCGATCTCGCGTCGGTCGTCAGCGCCTTCCACGAGCGGCTCGCCGGCACGGTGGTGACGATGCGCAGCGACCCGCCGCGGGTCGACCGCCACGACCTGCGCGGCCGATTGGGCGGGCACGCCGGCGTCGGCCTGCGGGCGCGTCTCGACCGACCGCTCCGCTCCGCCTGAGGCTCGGGCCGAGCCGTTCGACGTTCCCGGCCGGGGCCGGGTGGCGGTCAGGCCGCCCGACCCTCGACCCGGACCGTCGCCCCGCGCCGCAGCGTCGATCCGCCGACCGCGAAGGCCGCGATCGTGAACGCCGTCATCACGACGGCAAACACCACGAACGGCAGGCGGATGTCGATCTCCGCGAGAATGCCGGTCAGGAGCGACGCGATCACGAATCCGAGGGTCCCGGCCGCGCCGAAGACACCCTGCGCGGTCGACGATCGGCCCGGCGGGCTGCCCGCCGCGACGATCGAGTAGAGCGCCGGGTTGAACATCGCGAAACCCGTCGCCTCGACGAGGATCAGCGGGATGGTCAGGAGCGGGTCGCGGATCACCGTGTAGACGAGCGCGGCCGCGACCGGCAGGAGCGTCCCCGCGATCAGGTAGATCGTCATCCCGCCACGATCCACCCGCCGCCCGAACGCGGGCGACAGGACGAGGACGGGCAGGCCGAACAGGGCGAACGTGAGGCCGACGAGCTCGAGCCCGGCACCGAGGCCGGTCAGGTAGAGCGACCAGATCACCTCGTACGTCCCGGCCGCGAAGTTGCCGCCGACCGTGAACAGGATGGCCGCGATCAACATCCGGTTGGCGAGGCTCGCGGGTCCCGGCTCGCCGGCCGGGCCCGTCACCGCGGACCGGCCCGCCCGACCGACGAGGTGATCGGGTTCGTGGGGAAAGTCGGTGAGGTCGACCGCCGGCGCCCAGCCCTCCCGAGCCTGGCCGGCCGGTGCCGGGTGCTCCCGGACGCGGATCGCGATCGCGATGGCCGCGGCGAACGAGCTGATCGCACCGAACCAGAAGATGAACCCGACACCGCCGAACGCCGCCGACCCGAGCCCGCCGATCGCTGGACCGAGGAGGAGCCCGCCCATCTGGGCCGCTCCATACAGGCCGAACGCCTCGCCCCGCCGGTCGGCCGGGGTCGCGTCGCTGATGTAGCCGCGGGCGGCCGGGTCGTACATCGCGGTCGACAGGCCGGCCAGGGCCCGGAGCACGATGAACGGGCCGGCCCCGACCCAGAGCAGCGGCAGAAACAGGAAGATCCCGGCGCCGACGTTGCCGGCCACCATCAGCGGGACACGCCGGGTTCGATCGGCGATCCAGCCGAAGATCGGCTCACCGACCAGACGCGCGGCGGGCCACGCCGCGACGACCACGCCGAGCGTCCCGAGATCGACGCCGTTCTGGGTGAAGTAGATCGGCATGATCGGGAGCAGGGCGCCGAATCCGAGCCAGACGATCAGCTCCGCAGCGAGGAGCGGGAGGATCGCCTGCCAGCGACGGGTCCAGGCGACGATCCGGGCGACGACGTCGCGGGGGCGGGGTGGCATGGGGTCCGGATCGTAGGTCCAACGGCCATCAAACGGGGGCGCCGTATCATCGCGCGGTGCCTGGCCATTCCGTCGCCCGCTCCGAGTCGGCGAGCGCGGCCGGCCGGCGCGCCGGGGGGTCGCGATGAACGGACCGATCGGGCTGCACGGGGGCGGTGAGTACGACGCCGGCGACGAACGCTTCCTCGATGCCCTGCTCCTGGCTGGTGCGACCGCGGCCGCCCGTCGGCTCGCGTCCGGGGCACGACCGGGCGACGATTCCGACGACGACGTCAGCGGCCACCGCATCGGCCAGCTGGCGGACCGGCTGACGACGGCGATCCGGGTCGTGATCCTGCCCACCGCGGCTGCCCGCGGACGTCCCGACCGGGCGTCGGCGAACGGACGAGCCGCGTTCGAGCGCCGAGCAGCGATCCTCGGCCGGATCGCACACGTGGACGTCGC
>JBKJOK010000071.1:0-1165 GCA_046595595.1 Candidatus Limnocylindrales bacterium | reverse complement strand
GTCTTGATGGCTGCCGCGACCTCGGCGGTCGGGCGTGCGCCGGCGATCCCGTCGAGGGCGACCTCGTGGACCTCGGGCGCCTGGCGCAGCCGGACGCAGTAGTCCTGGAACTCGACCCAGCCGGCGTCGGTCCGGACGCGGGTCCGGACCGGCTCGTCGGTCATCGGCAGGATCGTCGCCGCGATCCCGAGCGAGCCCTGGAGGCCGAGCAGGACGTCGGTCAGGCGGGCGCCGCGACGGAGCCGATCGGACCGGACGATGTGGGTCGCGAGGTCCAGGTCGCCGAGCCGGAACCAGCCCTCCTCACCGTAGCGTTCCATAGCTCCCATGGCGGTCCAGCTGTCGCCCGCCAGCCCCCAGCCGAGCTCCGGGTTCTCGAGACCGGCGAGGGTGTACAGGACTGTGTCGTGGTCGGGACACACGAGGAGGCCGTGACGCTCGGTGTCGTCCGCGGTGTTGACGATCACGGTCAGCCCGGCACCGACGACCGACTGAAGACCCTCAGCGAGCTTCGCGCCGCCGACGCCCCCGGCCAGCTCGACAACGCGCGAGCCGCCGCCGGCGGCCTCAGCCATCGAGGAGGGCGACGACCTCGCCCATCCGCTCGATTGTCTCGCGATCGAACGGCGCCGGAAGGCGGACGATCACCGTCGAGAACCCGAGGTCGCGAAACGGCGCGATCGCCGCAGCGATTTCCGCCGGCGGCCCGGCCAGGTGCGGTCCCACGCCCGCACTCTCGACCCCGTTGAACGCGAAGCGCTCGGCGGCGGCCGCCTGCGCCGCCTCGACGGTGTCCCGGATGACGATCGGAAAGCTGACCGTCAGCTCGATTTCCGAGCGGTCCCTGCCAACTGCGGCGCAGTGCTCGTCGAGGATCGCCAGCTTGGCCGTGACCTCCTCGAGCTCGCCCGAGGTGTTCCAGGCGTCGGCCCGCTCGGCGACCGTCCGGAGCGTCTTCTTCGGGCCGGAGCCGCCGACGAGGATCGGCAGATGCGCCTGGACCGGGCGCGGCTCGCACAGGGCGTCGCGGAACGTGTAGAACCGGCCTTCGTGGCTGAAGCGCTCGCCGTCGAGGAGGCGGCGCAGGAGCATCACCGACTCATCGAGTCGGTCGAGGCGCTCGCCGAAGCCCGAGCCCCACGTGTCATCGAAGCCGAATGCGTCG
>JBKJOK010000075.1:0-6872 GCA_046595595.1 Candidatus Limnocylindrales bacterium | reverse complement strand
GGGCGTCATGCGCGGCGAGTTGCCGCCGTGGCTCGACATCCCGTCCGTCGGGCACGCGCTGGCGGCGCTCCTCGACGGCATGCTGATCGAGGCGGCCGAGGCCGGCGCTGCCTACCGCCGGTCCGATGCCGAACGCCGGGTCCTCGCAGTTCTCGAGACACTGCTCCCGTCGAAGGGTGCGGCGGCCCCCGAGCCGATCACGCCCGCCGCACCGCTGGCGTACGAGTCGGCCCGGGCAGGTCGCGCCGCGTCGTGAGCGGAGAGGCACCCGGCGGCACCGCGACCGGGCGGGTCCAGACCGTCCTCGGCCCGATCGATCCGGCCGAGCTCGGCTGGGTTCTCCCGCACGAGCACACCGCGATCGCCCTCTGGCACATCCCGAACCGCTGGGATTACTGGGAGCTCCGCCGCGACGAGCCGCTGATCATCGAAGAGCTCGGCGCGTTCCGGGCCGCCGGCGGCGCCGCGATCGTGGACCTGACCCTCGACGCCGTCGGGCGCGACCCACAGTGGCTGGCGGCGATCGCCCGCGCCACCGGCCTCCACGTCGTGATGGGCTCGGGCTGGTACCGCGCCGCCCACTACCCGGCCGAGGCGCTGATCGACCGCCGGTCGGTCGATGCGCTCGCCGACGTCATCGTTCGCGACGCGACCGTCGCGGTCGGGGAGACCGGCATCCGGTCCGGGATCATCGGCGAGATCGGGACCGACAAGCCATGGCTCAGCGCCCTGGAGGAGCGCGTCCACCGGGCCGCAGCCCGAGCCGCGCGCCGGACCGGGCTCGCGATCACGACCCACGCCGTCCAGTCGACGGTCGGGCTCGACCAGCTCGATGTCTTCGCGGCCGAGGGCGCCGACCTGACCCGGGTCATCATCGGCCACGCCGACTCGTATCCGTCGCTCGACTATCACCTCGCGATCGTCGAGCGCGGCGCGACCATCGAGTTCGACTTCCTCGGGATGGCGTTCACGCCGCTCGAGCGACACGGCGAGGGCGCACTCGTCGAGAGCATCCGGGCGCTGATTGCCCGCGGCCATGTCGAGCAGATTCTCCTGTCGCAGGACGTCTGCCACGACAGCCAGCTCCGCCGCTACGGCGGCAACGGCTACACCTACCTGGCCGACGCGTTCCTTCCCCGGCTCCGGACCGCCGGCGTGTCCGAGGCCGAGATCCGGACGATCACGATCGACAACCCGCGCCGCCTGTTGACGATCGCGGCGCCCACCGGCTGACCGACCCGCCTGACCGGCCCGGGCGACCGGGCCCGCCGCAGGCCTAGCCCTCGAGCGTCGCCTCGACCGACAGCTCGACGTTGCCCTTCAGCGCTCGCGAGATCGGACAGCCGTCCTTGGCCTCCTCGGCAGCCGCGGCGAAGCTCTCCCGGGTCGCGCCCGGGACGATCCCGCGGACCCGGATCTCCGACTTCGTCACCGTCCAGCCGGTCTCCTTCTTGTCCGCGCTGACCGCGACCTCGACATCGAGCCGGGTCGGCGGCGTGCCGGCCTTGGCAAGGACGTTCGAGCAGGCCATCGAGAAGCACGAAGCGTGCGCGGCCGCCAGCAATTCCTCCGGCGACGTCACGCCCGCGGGCTCGGTCGTGCGCGAGGCCCAGGTCGTCCGCTGGTCGCGAAAGATGCCGGTCGTGGCGGCGGTCACGGTGCCGTTGCCGGACAGCAGATCGCCGCTCCAGGTGGCCGTTGCGTGTCGAGTCGTGGCCATGAGTCGGGCTCCTCCATCGGGCGGGCAGATCGGGATCGACCATGAGGGGATGTCGGGCGCCAGCGACGCCTGACCCGATGGTCCCACAGCCGGCCGATCGGGTCCGGTGCGGTCGCGACGGGTCCGGGCCGGAGCGGTGACGGTCCTGCGTCCGACGGCGTAGAAGAGCGCCCGTACCAATCGCCCGCCCAGTCGGGACGCCTCACCCATACCGCCCGACGAGCCCGTCCGGGATGGTTCGGACATGAACCGCCCGACCCGCGCCATCGGCATCCGACGCCTGACGTCGCTCATCATCGCCGCCGTCCTCGGCCTCGCGGTCCTGGCCCCGGCCGCCGTCGCCGCGACGACCCCGGCGCCCGTCTCGGCCACCGCCATCACGGCCGCCGAGAAGGCGATGGTTGCGGCCCTCAACGCCGACCGGACGGCGCTCGGACTCGTCCCCGTCCAGGTGGACGCGCGGCTCATGGCGATTGCCCGGGCGCGCTCGGTCGACATGGCGACCAAGGGTTACTTCAGCCACACCCAGCCTGACGGTCGAAACGTCTTCAACATCCTGACCGGCCAGAAGATCACCTGGTACAACGCCGGCGAGATCATCGCGGTGAACAACTACCCGATGGACTCCACCGCGTCGGTCGCGAACCGCCAGTGGATGAACTCGCCCGGCCACAAGGCGATCATCATCTCGAAGGACTTCAACTACGTCGGCGTCGGACTCGCGCTCGACTCGGCCACCGGCAAGAAGCTATGGACCGCGGTCTACATCAAGGGCCCGGATCGGACTGGCGCCCGGGCGACCATCACCGGCGCCGCCCTGCGGACCGGCCCGACGACCAGCACCCGCTACGCCAGGCTCACGTGGACCGGGTATGACCCGAAGCTCCAGGTGCTGACGGCCGGCTTCGCCAGCTTCACGGTCCAGCGCCGAGTGGACGGCGGAGCCTGGACGACCGCGGTCACCTCGACGACCTACACCTACACGACCTTCAAGGTCCTGATCGGCCACGTCACCGAGTTCCGGGTCGCGGGCCGCGACAAGAAGGGCAACCAGGGCGCCTGGTCGACCAAGGTCGTCGACCTCCGCTGACCGACGGCGGTGGCGCGGGCGCTCGTCAGCGCTCGGCCGCCCGAACCGTCCGGACGAGGCCCCGGTGGCGCGTCGCGCGCGGCCACCCGACCCGACCCACTCCGCCGAACGCCCGATGGGCCTCGACCGCAGCCGCGAAGGCGGTCACGAATCCCTCCTCGGCCAGCGGATCGAAGCCCTCCTCCCACCAGACATCGACGATCCGGAGCGCGTCGGCCTTGCGCTCGATCCGCGGCTCGATCCGCCCGACGAGCCGGTCGCCGAACAGGATCGGCAGGACGTAGTAGCCCCAGCGCCGCTTCGCGGCCGGGACGTACACCTCCCAGACGTAGTCGAAGTCATACAGGCGGGCCAGCAGATCGCGGTCCCAGACGAGCGGATCGAGCGCGCCGATGAACGCGACCCCGGGTGGAGCACCGCCCGGTGACGAACCAGCCGCCACCTCCCGTTCGGCCTGGTCGAGCTGGTCGAGCGAGTCGGCCGGCACGTACCGCGGACCCCTGACTCCATCGACCGCAACCGGGACGAGCGCGCCGTCGGCGATCAGCCCGGCGTGGAGCTGGCGTCGACCCGGGGTCTTGAGCGCCAGGCCATCCTCGTCGCCGACCGCGAGCCACGGAGCCGCGCCGAGCCAGATCTCCATGTTGCCCCGGTCGCCGAGCAGGCCATGGGCGCGGAAGCGCGACAACAGCTTGTGGCGGAACCGCTCCCGGGTCGGAATGACCTGCGCGAGCAGCTCCGCCGGGAAGAGGCGCTCGACGAAGTCGTACACCCGGCGGTTGCCGTCGCGCCGGGCGAGGCCGAGGATGCCGGACTCCGCGAGCCCTTCGAGGATCGCCCGGACCTGGTTCGTTGGCCGCCAGGACCACTCGATCGCGGCCCGCGGCTCGATGTCGATCGACGACATCGGACCGGTCTCGCGGATCCTGGTCAGCAGCTCGTCGACGAGATCGGCGTGGGTCGTGAATGAGTCCGCCTCGTGGCGGAGGCGCGAGCGGTCCCAGGCGACCCGGTACCACGGCAGCTCGGCCGTCGGCACGAGGGAGAGGCCCTTGTTGTAGGTCTCGTACAGGGCCCGTTCCTCGTACAGGAGCCGGTCCGTCATCGCCCGCTCGTAGCCCGCGACCCGGGCCAGCAGCACCAGGTCATGGTTCCGGCCGGCGATCGCGATCGGGTCGAACTGGATGGACCCGAGCCGGTCGAACACCGCGAGGACGCTGGCCTCGCCGGCGGGCAGGCCGCGCGGCGGCGCGAGCAGGTGGTGGAGCGCGAGGTAGCGTCGGGCCACGGCGCGGCTGATCTCGCGCGGCGCGGGGGGTGGGGAGGCGGTCACCCCGGAAGGATCGCCGGCGATGGCGTCAGCAGCTGTCAGGTTTCGGCCCGCAGGATCTCGACGAGCCGGTCGACGAACGGGATCTGGGTCGGCTTCAGGTGGCGGCGCGCCTCGTCCGGACCGAACCAGGCGACGCGGTCGATCTCCGGGAACGACTGGCGCCGCCCGCTGCGCGGCGGCCACTCCATCTCGAACTCGTTCGAAGCCGCCTCGGCCGGGTCGAGGTCGCCTTCGATCGCCCAGGCGTGGACGATCTTGCCGCCCTTCTGGACGATCGTTCCGAGGGCGATCGGCGGCTGCCCGTCGGGCTGGGTGGCCGGTGCCGGATGTCCGGTCTCCTCGGCGAACTCGCGCCGGGCGACCGCGAGGAGGTCGTCGTGAGGGGCGTCCGGCTCGCCCTTGGGGATCGACCAGTAGCCCACGTCGCGACGGGCGAAGAACGGGCCGCCGGGATGGCCGAGGAGGATCTCGGGCTCGTCCGATCCGGCGTCGTCGGGCCCCGCGCGGCCGCGGCGGAACAGGAGGATGCCGGCGCTCTGTCGGATGGCCATGCCCGCGATCGTACCGGCCCGGCGTCGTCGCGACCCACTCGCGACCCGGCCAGGAGGCGGCTGCGATGGACCTGCAACCTCAGGGTCGCGAGGGCGGGTCGGCGCGTGATGGACGTCACGGCACGCTAGGTCCACACACGCTCACGAGAGGAGCCACCATGCCTGACATCTCCCTGCCGGAGATCCACCTCCCGGACTTCAAGCTGCCCGAAGGACTCCGCGACATGAATCGCCACGACATCCAGAACGCCATCGGCGACCGCCTCCCGAAGAAGATCGAGATGCCCGACGTCGACCTCTCGAAGGTCGATCTGCCCAAGGCCGTCGAGGATCGCCTCAACCGGATCGAGAAGGCGATCAACAACGTCGACCTGCCGAAGGCCATCGAGGATCGGATCCCTGGCCGGAAGCGAACGAACCCGATCCTGCCGGTCGCCGCCTTCCTCGCCGTCGGCTCGATGATCGCCGCCGCATGGTGGCTGATCTCGTCGCCGAACGCGACGACCAAGGTCCGCGAGACCGCCGATCGGATCAAGGCAAAGGTCACCGGCCAGGAGACTGGCATGGTCCGCTATGACGACGACGCCGACCTCGGCAGCCTCCTCCCGGACCCCGACCAGAACCGTCCGTCGGCAGAGGCCGAGACGTGGCCCGACACGTTCGCCGACCTCGGCGAGACGGTCGCCGCCGGCAACGGCTCCACCACGGAGCGCCCCGTCGGGGTCTGACCGAAACTCCCCGGCCGCGGTCACGACCGGGCGGCTCGGGCACACCTCAGCGCCGGCTCGTCCGGCGCCTGTCCACCAACGCGACGACGACTCGGCTCCCCCCGGGTCGTCGTCGCGTTTCCGTGCCCGGCGCTCAGGTCGGCCGCGGTTCAGATCACGGGAACCGACGAGGTCGGCAGGGCCGGCTGCTATTGTCCGCCGATGTCGTTCACCGTCCGCCCGATCACCGACGACGAGCTGATCCCGTGGCTCGAGGCCGTCAGCGTCGGTTTCCTGGACCGGCCGGACCACCAGGCCATCGCCACCGAGGTCCGTCCGCACTGGGACCTCGACCGCGTCTGGGCGGCGTTCGACGGGACCCGGATCTCGGGCACGTTCCGGACCTGGGCCACTCGGTTGACCGTGCCGGGGGGCGCCCAGATCCCGGGTTCCGCCGTGACCGGGGTCGCGGTCCTGCCAACCCACCGCCGGCGCGGGATTCTCAGCACCCTGGCAGCGGCCGAGGCGCAGGCGGCCCGCGACCGGGGCGAGGTCGTCGCGTTGCTCTACGCCTCCGAGTATCCGATCTACCAGCGGTTCGGTTACGGACCGGCGACGACGGCGGCCACCTGGACACTCGATGCCCAATCGGCCGCGTTTCACCCGGCGGTCGCTCGCGGCGGATCCGTCGAGCTGGTCGCGACCGATGATGCCGGCCGAGATACCGCGATCGCGGTCTTCGACGCGTGGCGGGCTCGCCAGGCCGGGGAGATCTGGCGCCGGCCCCTCTCATGGTCGGTCGACTTCGGCGCCGGCGCCGCCTTCGGACCGCTGTGGAAGGGCTTCTTCGTCGTCCATCGCGACGACTCGGGCGCCATCGACGGCTATGTCCGGTACCACGTCGACGGCAAGTGGGACGAGCGCCAGCCGCGCGGCAAGCTGATCGTCGACGAGCTCCACGCGCTCACCGATGACGCGTACGCCGGCCTGTGGCAGTTCCTCGCCTCGATCGACTGGGTCGCCCGGATCGAGGCCGAGAAGCGTCACGTCGGCGAGCGGCTGCCGTGGCTCCTGGCAAACGCCCGGGCGGCCATGATCTCCGAAGTCGGCGACGGGATGTGGGTGAAGCTGCTGGACATCCCGCGGGCGCTCGAGGCGCGAACCTATGCGCGGACGGCGGCCCTCGTGCTCGAGGCGATCGTTCGTGACGGCGGTCAGGACGGCACGTCCGCTGGGCGCGTCCAGGTCGCGCTCGAGGCGTCGCCCGACGGGGTGCGAGCTACCGTCACCGACGCCGAGCCGGACCTGACGATCGACAGCGCGGCGCTCGGCGCGGCGTACCTCGGCGGCACCCGGCTCCGGAACGCCGTCCTGGCCCGCGGCTTCGACGAGCACCGGGCGGGCGCTCTCGCCGAAGCGGATGCGCTATTCGCGACGGATCCCGGTCCCTGGACGTCGACGTTCTTCTGAG
>JBKJOK010000315.1:0-3206 GCA_046595595.1 Candidatus Limnocylindrales bacterium | reverse complement strand
GGCCGGTGGCCAGGGTGTGAACGGCGACCCAGGTCGCGAGCCACGCCACGCGACCCCGGACGAGGTCGTTCACGACGATCCCGGACCGGGCGATCCGCCGCAGCTCCCGCAGAAAGGCAACGGCGTCGGCCGGCTCGAGATGGTGGATCACGAGCGAGGCGTGGCCGACATCGAACGAGGCGTCAGGGTAGGGGAGGCCGCGGCCATCGGCGATGTCGAGGGTCAGCCCGGCGACTCGATCGATGGCCGGGCGCGCCGTCCGGGCCGCGGCGAGCACCTCGGCCCGGCTGTCGGTCGCCGTCACGGCCAGCGATTGGCCATCGCGCGAGGCGCTGGCCAGGAGGGCGATCGGGATGTCCGCCCCGCCGGTCCCCACGTCCAGGATCGAGCTGACCGGGGCTAACGCCGCGAGCGCCTGAACGGACAGCCGGGTTCCGCCGCTGACCCGATTGAGCCGGGCCAGGTCGCGCAGGTTGGCCACGAGCGCGGCCGGGTCGTCGAGCGGCCCGTCGAGCAGTTCCTGGGCGGAGGTCAGGCGATCCACGCCGTGAAGCCTACGCGGCCGGCGGGATCCCCCGAGGCGCGCGCGATCAGGCGGGTCGGGACGACGTGGGTGGCGGCCGGATCGCGATCGCCGTCGAGCTGCCGGAACAGGATCGTCGCGGCCAGGCGGCCCACCGCGAGGGGGTCCTGGACGCATCTGCCGGTCGAGGGCGAGCCGGATGAAACCGGGCGGTGCCCTGGTCCGTATCAGGCATCGATGAGGCCTTTCGGCGGCTTCGCCAGAACGACGCGCAACAACGCCGAGGCAACGTGCCGAGCATGGCAATCGCCGCGGAGGAGGTGGGCCGGCAACGCTGAACAAGCCTCTGAGGGGCCGCCAGATCAGTGTGGGCGCAACTGGCAGCGCCGCAACGTATGAGATGACGAGGTGAATCACGATGGCTGGCGAAAGCTTGTATGAGAGGCTCGGAGGCGTGTTCGCCATCGCGGCAGTGATGGATCACTTCAGCGACGCGGTGGTCGAGAACCCCGTCGCAGGCCGCGAATCGAAGAACCCCGCTCTGCGGGAATGGCACACGAGGAACCTGGGCCGGCTGCCGGGCCTGAAGTTCATGCGGACGCTTTGGGTCTGCAACGTGGCAGGTGGGCCTTACGAGTACGCGGCGACAAAACCCGGGTCGACGCCGATTGGTCTGGAGGAGGCCCATCGTGAGCTCCGTATCTCGCCAGAGGAATTCGACGCCGTCGCGGCAGCACTCGGTCGCTCTCTCGATTTCTTCAACGTGCCGGAGCGGGAAAAGAGTGAGGTTCTCACCGCCTTCGCAGCACACAAGCACGAGGTGAATGAGGGATCCTCAGCAGCTTGACGGTGGGCCATCGGGTTCTCGACATCGGCCGTCGGTTTCGCCTCGACCCGCTCGGGTGATGACCACCGGCCGAGCTGTCGCAACACCGCAAGGGTCTTGTTTCCGACAGCAGGTGGAATGACACCGCCGTGCTGCCAGCGTGTGGCCAGAAACCGGACCGAAACGAAGAGGAGCAGCGAGATGTGCCTGACATGCGGTTGCATGGATGCCCACAAGGTCATGGGCAACAACGTGACCTACGAGAACCTCAAAGAAATGGCCGACGGCAACGGCAAGACCGTCGAGGAGACACTTCGGACCATCACGGAGACCGCGGACAAGGATCGGCCCGAGCACCCCGCTGAATATTCGGGCTCCACCGCGCAGGACTGAGCGACCCCGCTCCGATGCCCCCACGGTCGTCCCGGCTGCCCAGGTCCGGATGGCAGGCCGTGCCTTCAACCCGGCCAAGCTGGCCATCCATCCCGGGCGTTCGGTGACCTGGTTGAACGACGACGGTCGGGATCACACGGTCAGCGCCCGGGACCACGCCTCCGGGCCAGGGCGGCAACGAGCCGCCAGTCGGGACCGCGGCGACCCCGGGCCCAGTTCTGGGCCCGCTCGGGGCAATCGTGACGGTCCTGATGATCGCGATCGCGGTCGTGGTGTACGCGAGGGTGATCCGTGACAGCGTGGGGGCGACAGGCTGATCCGTCACCGTGGCCTGCCTGAAGTCCATCGGCTGGTCCGTGTGGACCGTCAATGGCGGAAGACGTCTGAATGCTTGGACAGCCTGACGGGCGCAGGCGTGGCCGGAGACGAGCGACCACAGACTAGACTGCGCCGATGATCGTCGTCGCCGGCGAGAGCCTCATTGACCTCTCCGTCGCGCCGGACGGCAGCGTCACGGCGACGCCGGGGGGCGGCCCGTACAACGTGGCCCGGAGCCTCGGCCGGTTAGGGATCCCGGTCGCCTTCCTCGGTCGCCTGTCAAACGACCGGTTCGGGCAAATCCTGCGCGGGGAGCTCATCGCGGAAGGGGTCGATCTCGGCCTGGCCCCCGCGACGGACGATCCGACGCTGCTCGCGGTGGCCGAGGTCGACGACGCGGGAGCCGCGACGTACCGCTTCCACACCGTCGGAACGGCCGCGGTCGGGTTGACGCCCGAGCACGTGGCCGGCGGCCTGCCGGCCGACACGATAGCGATCCACGTCGGGACGCTCGGACTGGTCCTCGACCCGATGGCGTCGACGATCGCCGCGGTCGTCGCCGGACTGCCCCGCGAAGTCCTCGTCATGGCCGATCTCAACTGCCGCCCGTCGGCGATCACGGATCCGTCCGGATATCGCGCCCGCCTCGGGCACGTCCTGACGCGAACGGACGTCGTGAAGGCCAGCACGGACGATCTCGCCTGGCTGGATCCCGGCATCGACCCAGTCGAGGCTGCGCGCCGCCTGCTCGAGCTCGGTCCGGCGCTCGTCCTCCTGACCGACGGCGGCGGGCCGGTCCAGATCGTGACCCGCACCGATGTCGTGCCCGTTGCCGTCCCGACGACCCCGGTCGTCGACACGATCGGCGCGGGCGACGCCTTCGGGGCGGGGTTCCTGGCCGCCTGGACCTCCGCAGGCCACGGGCGCGCCGAGCTCAGCGATCCGGACGCCCTGGCCGAGGCAACCCGGTTCGCGATCGAGGTCGGGGCGCGGACGGCCGGCCGGGCCGGAGCGGACTCGCCGCACCTCGCCGAGCTCCGCGGGGCTGCGCCCGGCTGGTAGGCTGCGCTCTCGTGATCGGACTTGCCGCTGCCCGACCGCCGTCCCGTCCCCGCGTCCCGCGTCGGCGCCCGGGTCCCGTTGCGC
>JBKJOK010000195.1:0-5671 GCA_046595595.1 Candidatus Limnocylindrales bacterium | reverse complement strand
CGGTGTATAGTTCCGCACAACCGAACGGCCGCTCCACGCGTGGGTGACCCCCTCGCGTTTCTTTTTGTCGGCCAGGAACTGCAGCAGCAAAGGAGGCATCGTGAGTCGCGATTTCGTCGGTGCACTCCTTCAGCTCAACGCCGAGAAGCAGGTCTCCCGCGAGCAGCTGATCCACGCGGTCGAGGACGGCATCCAGTCCGCCTACCGACGCGTTGCGGGCGACGAGGACATCCACGTCCGGATCGACGCCGAGACCGGCAAGATCCGCGTGTTCCGGGCGATGGTCGCGGTCGTCGAGGTCGAGGATCCGCTCATCGAGTTCACGCTCGAGGAGGCCCGGACCCACGATCCCGACGCCAAGCCCGGCGATCTCGTCCAGACCGAGGAGCTGGCCGACGACGTCTTCGGCCGGATCGGCGCCCAGACCGCGAAGCAGGTCGTCCTCCAGCGCATCCGCGAGGTCGAGCGCGACCAGGTGTTCGACAAGTTCGCCAACCGCGAGGGCGAGATGATCAACGGCGCGGTCAATCGGGTTGAGCCGCGGGCGATCATCCTCGACGTCGGCAACAACGTCGAGGCGATCCTCGCCACGAGCGAGCAGAGCTCGGTCGAGCACTATCGGATCGGCCAGAACGTCAAGGCCTTCGTGCTCGAGGTTCGGCGCTCGAGCCGCGGCCCGCAGATCCTCGTCAGCCGGACCCACAAGGGCTTCCTGAAGCGCCTGTTCGAGCTGGAGGTCCCGGAGATCCACAGCGGCACCGTCGAGATCAAGGCGATCGCCCGCGAGCCCGGCTCGCGCTCGAAGGTCGCGGTCTCGTCGCGCCAGGAGGGCCTCGATCCGGTCGGCGCGACCGTCGGCCAGCGCGGCGCCCGCGTCCAGGCCGTCGTCGCCGAGCTCGGCGGCGAGAAGATCGACATCATCCCGTGGAACGACGACGCCAGCGTCTTCGTGGCCAACGCCCTGTCGCCGGCTCAGGTGATCAGCGTCGACATCGACGAGGAGAAGCGGATCGCCAACGTGACCGTCCCCGAGCGGATGCTGTCGCTGGCGATCGGCCGCGAGGGCCAGAACGCCCGGCTCGCTGCCCGCCTGACCGGCTGGCGGATCGACATCCGGAGCGACGTCTCGGTCGCTGCCAAGGCGGCCGAGGACGAGGCCACCGCGAGCGGCGTCGCGACCACCGAGCCCGAGGCCGCTCCCGTGACCGACGCGCCCGACCTGGCCGCCGAAGCGCCGCTGAAGAAGACGCGAACGAAGAAGGTCGCGGTCGCCCCCGAGCCCGTCACCGCCGACGCGCCCGACGCGCCCGACGCGCCAACGGATGCCGCCGGGGCGCCGGTGAAGAAGCCACGGGCGAACAAGGCCGCGGCCGCGGCGAAGCCCCGGACCGAAGCCCCTGAGGCGACATCACGGACCGCCGAGGCGCCGCTGAAGAAGCCACGGTCGAAGAAGGCGGCGGCCGGCGCCGATGAGCCGGTCGGCGAGACCGCGGCTCCGACCGTGAAGAAGACCCGGACGAAGAAGACGACCGTCACCGAGGAGGTGGCGTCGTAGGGCGGCCGCGTCCGGACGCGCCGCGTCGCGTCCCGACCCGGTCGTGTGTCGCGTGTCGGACCGCCCGCGAGAAACGTGATCTGGTCCGGATCGTCCGGACTCCCGATGGCGTGCTGATGATGGATGAAACCGGCCGACTCGCCGGCAGGGGTGCGTACCTCTGTCGGGAGTCCGGCTGCTGGACACTCGCCGCCGAGCGAGGCGCCCTCGGGCGAGCGCTCGCGGCCCCGGTTCCGCCGGCCCTCCGCGAGGTGCTGCTGGCAGGACCGGCGATGATGATGACGACAGGAGGAGACGCCCGTGGCCAGGAGTAGGAGCGGCACCCGTGGCCGACGCGGCCCGCGCAAGCCGCCGCGTCGTCCCGGCGACGCGAATTCACAGGTCCAGACGATCGACCCGCGCGAGCGCGGCGCGATCGAGCTGCCGACGACGATCACCGTCAAGGAGCTGGCCGAGCTCCTCGCGGTCAACCCGGCCGACGTGATCCGCGAGCTGATCAAGAGCGGAATCTTCGCCACGATCAACCAGCTGATCGACCGCGACACGGCGTCGCTCGTCGCCGGTGAGCTCGGCTACGAAGTCGCCGAGACGATCGCCCCGACCGCCGGCGTGGCCGTCGAGGGCGAGGAGGAGCGGGTCATCGCTCCGGCCGCCAAGGTGGTCCTCTTCGATGAGGACGACGAAGCCGACCTGAGTGCCCGCGCCCCGATCGTGACGGTCATGGGCCATGTCGACCACGGCAAGACGAGCCTCCTCGATGCGATCCGGACGACCGAGGTCGCGGCCGGCGAGCGCGGCGGGATCACCCAGCACATCGGCGCGAGCGAGGTCGAGCGCGACGGGAAGCGGGTCGTCTTCCTCGATACCCCGGGTCACGAGGCGTTCACCGCGATGCGGGCCCGTGGCGCCAAGGTGACCGACATCGCGGTTGTGGTCGTGGCCGCCGACGACGGCGTCATGCCCCAGACGCTCGAGGCGATCAGCCACGCCAAGGCGGCGAAGGTGCCGATCGTCATCGCCCTCAACAAGATGGACCGACCGGACGCCAACCCCGACCGGGTCAAGACCGAGCTGTCCGAAGCCGGCGTGATCGTCGAGGACTACGGCGGCGACACGCCGCTCGTGCCCGTCTCGGCGCGGACCAGGATGGGCCTCGACGAGCTCCTCGACATGATCCTGCTCGTCGCCGATCTCCAGGAGCTCAAGGCCAACCCGAAGCGACCGGCCGTCGGCACGATTGTGGAGGCCCAGCTCGACAAGAGCCGCGGCGCCATCGCGACCGCGATCGTCCAGACCGGCACCCTGCGCGTCGGCGACGTCATCGTCGTCGGCGAGACGTTCGGCAAGGTCCGGGCGCTCGAGAACGACCAGGGCAAGCGGATCACGAAGGCCGGCCCGTCGTCGGCGGTCGTGATCCTCGGTCTGTCCGCGGTTCCGGAGGCCGGCGACATCCTGCGCGTCGTCGCCGACGAGAAGGCCGCCCGGACGATGGTCGAGTCGCGTCAGGCCGAGGTCGCCGCGAAGGGCGGCGATGGCAGCCAGCGCGCGACTCTCGAGGACCTCTACCGGCAGATCCAGGCCGGCCAGGCCAAGGAGCTCCGGATCATCCTCAAGGCCGACGTGTCGGGCTCGCTCGGCGCGATCACCCACGCCCTCGACCAGCTCAACCAGGACGAGATCCGGATCAACGTCCTGCACGAGGGCGCCGGCGACATCACTGACAACGACATCATGCTCGCCTCCGCCTCGGACGCGATCATCGTCGGCTTCAGCACGAAGATCACCGACACCGCCCGGCGCGCCGCCGACGCGGAAGGGGTCGACGTCCGGATGTACGACATCATCTACAAGCTGACCGACGACATCTCGGCGGCCCTCCAGGGCCTGCTCGAGCCGGAGATCGTCGAAGTCGTCGAGGGTCGGGCGGAGGTCCGCCAGATCTTCCGGGTCGGGAAGAGCACGGTCATCGCCGGCTGCTTCGTCACCGACGGGCGGATCGTCCGCGGCGGCGCCCGGGTCTGGCGCAACGGCAAGATCGTCGTCACCGACAAGATCGAGTCGCTCCGCCGGTTCCGCGACGACGTCCGCGAGGTCGCCCAGAACTACGAGTGCGGCATCGGCCTGGCGGGCTACAACGACCTGGAGGAAGGCGACATCATCGAATGCTTCACTCAGCAGAGTGTCAGTCGAGTGTTGCCGAGCTAACCGGCGTGGAATTGGTCGCGGCCCAGACCGTCCATGCGTGCGTTGACGCCTGCGGTGCTCGCTCAGCACCTAGCCTCGGGCCGATGGCGTCGCGGAGCTCCGCCTCGGACCGTGGAGGGGCGTGCGCTCGCTCCGCTCCTCGGCGTCGCCTTCGCCTGAACGGCCTGGACTCGCGAGACCGGGTTCGACAGGGATGACTGCCAGGACGGATCGGATCGACGAGCTCTTTCGGCAGGAGATCACCTCGATCCTGACCCGCGAGGTCGACGATCCGAAGATCGGGTTCGCCACGATCACGGACGTCGAGACGCAGCCGGATCTGCGCCACGCGAAGGTCAAGGTCAGCGTGATCGGGCCGCCGGCCCAGCGGCGCGCGGCGATCGTGGCGATGGGCCGGGTGATGCCGTTCGTCCGGCACGAGCTCGGCAAGCGTCTGCGGATGAAGCGGATCCCGGAGTTCCATCTCGAGCTCGACGAAACGCTCCAGCGCGGGACGCGGATCCTGCATGTGCTCGACGAGCTCGAGGCCGGCCGGGCGCCGGACGACGACTTCGTGGCGGGCGGCGAGTCGCTCCCGACGCCAACGCCGCTCAAGGCAACGGAGCCGTCGATGGGTGAAGGCCTGGGTGGCGCGGCCGCCGACCTGGCGGCTGCCGCGGCGCGCGAGGACGCGGCCCGCAACCGCGACCAGCCGCGGCGCACGTTCCGACCGGGCGCACGCACGAACCGGACCGTGCCCGGCAAGCGCCGCCGATGATCGGCGACCGTCGATGATCGACCTGACGCCCTGGCTGGCCGCCGTCCCGGATCGGGTGGTCGAGCGCCTGACCGCGGCGCGCCGCGTGCTCGCGGTGGGCCACGAGAACCCCGACGCCGATACGCTCGGCGCCACCCTCGCGATCTGCCGCCTCGTCGAGCGCGGCGGGGCGCAGGCGACAGCCGTGTTCGGGGACCCGGTTCCGCCGCTTTACGACTTCCTGCCGGACGTCGGTCGCGCCCGGACGGATCCGGACGCGGCGATCGACTACGACCTGCTCGTCGTCTCGGACTGCGGCTCGCTCGACCGGATCGGGGCCGTCCGCGGCCGGCACGCCAAGCTGTTCGAGCGGCTGCCCCGGATCGTCATCGATCACCACGCGTCGAACGACGCCGCCGGCGACTTCGACTGGATCGAGCCGGGCAGCGCCGCGACGTGCGAGATGGTCACCCTCCTGGCGGCCCGCGTCGGCGTCCCGCTCGATGAAGGTGACGGGGCGCTCGCGGCCGACCTGATGGCCGGGATCGTCATGGACACCGCGACCTTCGCCCATCCCAACGCCACGCCGCGGACCCTGGCCGTGTCGGCCGCGCTCGTCGAGGCCGGTGCGCCCCTGTCCGACATCTCGCGCCGCCTCTACCGCTCCAAGCCCGACGCCCAGCTGAAGCTGTTCGGTCGGGTGCTGGACCGGCTCGAGACGACGGCCGGCGGCCGGATCGTCCATTCGAGCCTGTTCGACGCCGACCTCGCCGCGACCGGCTCGATCGCCCCGCACTCGGAGGGGATCATCGACCTCCTCGCCCAGTCCGAGGCGGCCGAGGTCGCGATCCTGTTCAAGGAAGCCGGGGAGGGGACCCGGATCAGCGTCCGGACGAAGCCGGGCGGGGTCGACGCGACGGTCCTGACCGGCCGGTTCGGCGGCGGCGGCCACGCGCGCGCTGCCGGGGCGACGATCGGCCTGCCGGTCGCCGACGCTCGCCGGGCCGTGCTCGCCGAGGCGGACGCGCTGGCCGGCGCGGTCGCCCGCTGAGCGGCGCCGGTCGATGAGCCTCGACGGCATCCTCGTCGTCGCCAAGCCGGTCGGGCCCACGTCGCATGACGTCGTCGGGCTGATCCGGCGGCTGGCCGCGACCAAGCGGGTCGGCCATGGTGGG
>JBKJOK010000191.1:0-4211 GCA_046595595.1 Candidatus Limnocylindrales bacterium | reverse complement strand
CCGGCCGATGGCCCTCAAGCGCTTCGTGGACGGGATCACGAAGGAGCCATTCTTCCAGAAGCGGGCGCCCGACAACACGCCCGACTGGATCCGGACCGCCGAGCTGAGGTTCCCGTCCGGCAGGACCGCCGACGAGATCGTCCTCGACGAGCCCGCCGGGTTGGCGTGGGTCGTCAACCTCGGCTGCATCGACCTGAACCCGCACCCGGTCCGGGCCGAGGACCTCGACCATCCCGACGAGCTCCGGGTCGACCTCGATCCCGTCCCGGGCGTCGAGTGGCCGCAGATCCGCGACGTTGCGATGGTCTGCAAGGAGGCGCTCGAGGCGGTCGGGTTGGTCGGCTGGCCGAAGACGTCAGGCTCGCGCGGGATCCACATCAACGTCCGGATCGAGCCGCGCTGGACCTACGCCGAGGTCCGCCGGGCGGCGCTGGCGCTGGCCCGCGACGTGGAGGCGCGGGCGCCGACTCTGGCGACGAGCAAGTGGTGGAAGGAGGAGCGCCACGGTGTGTTCCTCGATTACAACCAGAACGCCAAGGACCGGACCGTGGCATCGGCGTACTCCGTTCGGCCGCTGCCCGACGCCCGCGTGTCAATGCCGCTCCGATGGGACGAGGTGCCCGACGTCGTCGCCGAGGACTTCACGATCGCGACGGTGCCGGGTCTCGTTGCCGCGCGAGGCGACGCGGCGGCGGGGATCGACGACGCGCGCGGGTCGCTGGACGCGCTGCTCGAACTGAGCGCCCGGCACGAGGGGCAGGGTCAGGGCGATGCACCGTGGCCGCCGAACTATGCCAAACAGGCCGGCGAGCCGCCTCGGGTCCAGCCGTCGCGGGCCCGCCGGCCCAAGAGCGAGTACGAGCCGGGGCGCGGGGTCGAGGGTGGGCCGCCGCCCGAGGTCGCCACCGAGCGGGCAGCCGCGGTCGCCGCCGGCGACAAGAACGCGGGCCTGCCGACCGAGTGGGAAGGGCAGGGTCCGCGCGGCACTCCCGGCGGCTCGCGCCCGACCCCGACGGGCCGCCGCAAGACGTCGATCCCGGTCATCGAGATCAGCCGGGCGGCCTCGAAGAAGGAGGCCCTCGAAGGGCTCGAGCGCTGGAAGACGCGCCATCCGGTGGCCGCCGCTCACCTCGAGCCGGCCGACGTCCTGACCGACGGGATGCGCGGCCGTTCCTCGCTCTGGTACCGCGTCCGGGTGAACCTGATTCATGTCCCGGAGGCCGACCGGCCGGCCCAGGAAGCGCTCGACCCGGACTTCAATCCTTGGGAAGGCTATGAGTGGCCCGACCGGAGTGGCCAGTTGGAACGAGCATCACGGACGAAACGCACCACATGAGCACATTGAACTCGACGGCCCGTACTTCGCTCGCCACGAGGACGGTTGGGACGCTGATCATCATCCTGGTCGGCGTCGTTATCGTCTGGCTTGGGCTTACCGGCTAAAGGACTGGGACATGTCGCGGCGTACCGTCGCCCTCCTGCTCGGCGGGCCGTCGGGATCGGGTTCAGCCTCCTTCTGGCGCTCATTCTCCGGCAGCAGTTCGCGGGACTTCCGCCAGTTCTCCCAATTCACACCCTGTGCAGGCCCGCGCTAAGGTTGGGGAACGCTGCGGGAGGAGGTCAACCACAGAATGCGAATGGCGGATCTCAAGCCGGGCTGGTCCATCGTCGGGAATGATGGAAGTCGAGTCGGTACAGTCCGGGACGTGGGCCAGAACTACGTCCTCACCTCGATCGTCGGGATGGCCAGCGATATCTACGTTCCCGCTTCGGCCATCGCTAACGTCGAGCATGAGGTGATCCATCTCTCGCTCCCGCAACACGATGTGGCCCAGATGGGATGGGCGCAGCCGCCACGGGACGACGACGTCCCAGCCACCTCATCCGAGGCGGACCTTCACCGCCACATCTGACCGGTCGTCGTCAGTGGGGCGGCAGATGGCCGCCGCGAGGTCGCGACGGCACCGAAGGCTCCCTCGGTGGTGCGACTGGCGGATGTAGCAGTGGTTCAGAAATGAATGAATCGCCCCCGACGATCCTTCAGAGCGCGTGATGCAGCGCGTTGGCACATTGACGCCGGACTACGATCCTTGGCAGGGGTCCGAATCGCAAGACCGCTCAGGTCAACTGCAACGAGCACCTCGAAGGGGAACAGCCCGAGCGACGGCTCGTGACCCGCATCTTGCTGGGGCTAGGATTTGCAGCGATGATTTCGACGGGATGTGCGACGGTCACTCCATCCGTCGAACCCTCAACCTCCTTACCCGAGGTCATCGTCGTTCCGCTCGCGGTCGCGCCGGGTGCCGGGCTGGTGAGTGGCCCGCAGGATGATGCGGATCGGTGGCCTTCTCGGACCTGCGACTTCGTGGTGACACGACAAAGACGCCAGCGATCTGGGTCGTGGACATCGACGGCGGATTGTTACACCAGATTCGCTGGCCCCCGGGGTTCTCGGCCAGGTTCGAGCCCGATCTTGTCGTGTATGACGCCCGCGGCCGAGCCGTGGCACGCGATGGCGATGTGCTGACCAACGCCAGCGGATATCCAGTTTCCGACCGACACCCGATGACCCTCTACTCCTTCAACGGGGTCGACTATCCATGCGAATAGAGTCCCCTACTTTGGACGATCGACGCCGGACTACGACCCGTGGGCCGGCTACGAACGGCCGGATCGAGCGGGCCAGCTCGAGCGAGCTCAACGCCGGAAGCCGGCGTCCGACTGAGCGGCGGGCCTCGTCCACGACGGGGCGACCCGGCCGTCTTCGGGCCGTCTGGCCGCCCGCGGAAGGCACTCCGGCCCTGTGACGACAGACGTTCGAGCGCTTGAATAGCCAGACCGCCGAGCACAGGTGGTGCCTCGACGATCGGCACGCAACGGAGATCCACCATGTTCGCCCTCATCACGGACACGATCAAGTTCATGTTCTTCACCACGATGGTCGCGGCGTTCGCCATCGTCGGCACGCTGATCGCACGGGCGATCGGCCTTGTCCCGCACCGGGCGCACCAGGCCTGACCACGCACGAGCCTCCAACGCGCGGCCAAGGCAAAAACCGACCGCTGGCCGATGGCCGCTGGAAGACGTCGCCAGGGTCACCACGCGTCGCGGCTCCACGAGGATGCGACGAGGACGCACCCTGCGTCGCTAGACTCAGCGATGGAGATGCACGCCATCGGTCGAGTTGAAGGGCTTCCCGCTGCCGATCGCGCTCTGGCGGGCGACCGCGCCGGGCACCGATTGACGCTCCTCCGGAACGCCGGGCCATGGACCCGACTGGCCGTCATCGTCACGATGGCCGGCGTCGTGTTCGCGGGCTGCGGCGGATCCGAGCCGCCGCCGGGGGTGCCGTCGCTCGAGCCGGTCACCTTGGCGGGCGGCGCGGCCGGCGTCGCACGAGCCACGCTCAGCGGGCCCCTGATCCCGCGGGTGGGCGACCGGCCGGAAGGGCCCGAGCTCCTCACCGAACCCGAAGGGCACCCGTCCCCGCTCGAGGCCGGACGGCACGTGGTCGTGCTCGGCGAGCCGCAGGACGGTCCGAACGGGCCCTGGGTCCGCGTCTGGGTCGAGCCCAGCACGGAGGTCTGGCCGAGCGACTTCTATGCGTGGCTCCCGGCCAACCGGCCGGGTCGGACGTTCCTCGAGCCCATCCCTGCGGCCACCTGCCCGACGCACGCCACGATCCAGGCTCTGGCGCCGCTGGTCCAGCAGGATCGTCTCCGCTGCGCCGGGTCGACGGAGTTGACCTTCGACGCGCGGACGGGTCCGGCTCCGGCGGCCGCGGTGTATGACGTCGATCCGAGGTGGTACGGCCGAAACGAGGACCCCGCGGTCACGCTGTTCGATCCCGGCCCGGCCCGCTTCGGACCCGACGCGACGACGAGCCCGTCCGCGGCCGGAGTGTGGATCGACGCGCGCTTGCCGCCGGCCGTCACGCCGCTCCCGCTCGGGATCTACGTTCGCGTCACTGGACACTTCGACGACCCGAGCGCCGCCGGATGCCGACGGGCCGTGCGCAACGCCGTCGCCGGGCAGGGCCTGCCACCGGAGGCCGCGGCCGACAGCGCACAGTGGTGCCGGGAGCAGTTCGTCGTGGCTGCCTGGCAGCCGCTCCTCGGTGCCGAGGGCCGGCCATTCGACCTCCGCGACCCGCAGCTCCACCGACGCGAGTTCCGCCTCGAGCCCGGCGTGCTGCTCGGCTGCGGCGGAGT
>JBKJOK010000367.1:0-3214 GCA_046595595.1 Candidatus Limnocylindrales bacterium | reverse complement strand
GCCCAGGCGATCGTCAACGCGACCCAGCTCGACCAGCTCGACCGCCAGCGCAACGAGCTCGAGCACCAGCTCGCAAGCCAGCGCCGGCTGCTCGAGGTCAACGAGCGCCTGATCTCGACACGCGATCCCAAGGGCGTTCTCGAGATGATCGCGGACTCGCTCAAGACGATCGTCCCCTACGACTCGCTGACGATCTATCGATGCGACTTCGAAGCCGGTGTCCGCCGGGCCGTCGTCGCCCGCGACCGGTTCGCCGACGTGATCCTCGAGTACGCCGGTCCGATCGAGGGCGGGATCACCGGTTGGGTCGTATCCAACGGCGAAGGGGTCCTGGCCAACGAGGCCCACGTCGATCCGCGCTCGGTCCAGATCCCGGGCACGCCGTTCGAGCCCGAATCGATGATCGTCGTACCCGTCCGCGTCGCGGGCGCGGTGGTCGGGACTCTGAATGTCGGGCGAATGGGCGGGGAAGAGGCCCGCTTCAGCCAGAACGAGTTCGAGCTCGTCCAGCTCTTCGCCGGACAGGCGTCGCTGGCCCTCGAGAACGCCGAGGTCCACGGCGCGATCACCGTCCGGGCCGAGCACGACGCCCTGACCGGGCTGCGCAACCACGGCGCGTTCCAGCGCGAGCTCGGCCAGGCCGTGGCGACCGCCGAGGGGGCGCCGTTCGCGGTCCTGATGCTCGATCTCGACTCGTTCAAGGCGTTCAACGACACGTGCGGCCATCCCGCCGGCGACGCGCTGCTCGCGCGGATCGCGGCCGCGCTCCGTGAGGCCACCCGGACCGACGACGCGCTCTACCGCTACGGCGGCGACGAGTTCGCGGTCATCCTGCCGCGTGCCGGCCGGGTCCAGGCGTTCGAGGTCGTCGAGCGGATCCGGCGGGGCGTCGCGGCCGTGCCCTCGCCGACCGGCCCCCGGGTCACGATCTCGGCCGGGGTCGCGTGCTATCCCGAGGACGGGGCCACGAAGGACGAGCTCGTCGAGGCGGCCGACCAATCGCTGTACCTCTCGAAGCCGACCGCCCGGACGGACGACTCCGAGGGCGCCCGGCGCGACCCGTACCTGTCGGCCCTCGACGAGACGGCCATTGCGCTCATGAACCGGCACGACCCCGACGACCTCCTCGAGACGATCATCAGCCGGGCCGCCGCCCTGCTCGGCACCGCCCACGGCTTCATCTACATGCTCGAGCCCGACGGCAAGACCCTCGTCATCCGGCACGGAATCGGAATCTTCACCGACTACCTCGACTACCGGATGCCGATCGACAGCGGCCTGAGCGGGTTCGTGTTCCGCGAGGGGCAGGCCATCGCGGTCGACGACTACGACGCCTGGCTCAGCCGCGCCATGGACATGCCGACCCGGGTGTTCGGGGCGGTCGTCGGCGTGCCGCTGACCTCGGGGGGCCGGGTCGTCGGGGTGATCGGGCTCGCGTCGGGGAGCTACGAGCGGACGTTCGGGACGCGCGAGACCGCCGCCCTCAGTCGGTTCGCCCAGCTCGCCTCGATCGCCCTCGACAACGCCCACCTGTTCGAGACGGCTCAGCGCGGCTCCCTGTACGACCCGATCACCGGCCTGCCCAACCGCGACCTGCTGACCGACCGGGTCAGCCACGCCCTCACCTGGACCCGCGATGACGCCGACCCGATCGCCTTGATCCTCCTCGACCTCGACCGGTTCAAGGCGGTCAACGAGAGCCTCGGCCACGCCGTGGGCGATTCGCTCCTCGTCGCGGTCGGCGAGCGGCTCCAGCGCTGTCTCCGGCCGGGCGACACCGTGGCCCGCTTCGGCGGGGACGAGTTCGGGATCATCCTCGACGGGATCAGCAGCGTCGACGACGCCCGCCGGACCGCCGACCGGATCCTGGCCGAGCTGAGCGAACCGTTCGCCCTCGGCAGCCGCGACTGGTACGTCACCGCCAGCCTCGGGATCGCGATGGCCTGGCCGGGCCGAGCGACACCGGGCGACGCGTTCCGCGAGGCGGAGGTGGCGCTCGTCCGGGCGAAGAGGTCCCAGGGTCCGCGCTACGTCCTGTTCGAGCCGGAGATGAGCGCCGCAACCCTCGAGCGGGTCGAGCTCGAGAACGACCTCCGGCGGGCCCTCGATCGCGACGAGCTCGTCCTCCATTACCAGCCGATCGTCGACCTCAAGACCGACCGGATCGTGGGCCTGGAGGCGCTCGTCCGCTGGGAGCACCCGACCCGAGGCCTGATCCCGCCGCTCGCCTTCATCCCGGTTGCCGAGGAGACCGGCCTGATCGTCCCGATCGGGCACTGGGTCCTCGAGACGGCCTGCCGGCAGGCCCGCCACTGGCTCGACGAGATGCCCGATCTGCCGCTCGTGATGAGCGTCAACCTGTCGCCCCGCCAGTTCGCCCAGGCCAGCCTCGTGGACGACGTCCGCGACACGCTCGCGGCGACCCACCTGCCACCCGATCGCCTGGAGCTCGAGATCACCGAGTCCATCCTGCTCGACGAGAACGAGGACAATGCCGTCGCCCTGCGCGCCCTGCGCGATCTCGGCGTCAAGCTCGTTCTCGACGACTTCGGGACGGGCTACTCTTCGCTGTCCTACCTGCGCCGCCTGCCGCTCGACACGATCAAGATCGACCGCTCGTTCGTCAACGGCATCGAGGAGGACGATTCCAACCTGCCGATCGTCCAGGCGGTCATCGCCCTCGCCCACGGTCTCGGGATCGAGGTCGTGGCCGAGGGCATCGAGACCAAGGCCCAGCTCGAGCGCCTGCGCGGCCTCCTGTGCGATCGCGGCCAGGGCTACTGGTTCGCCCGGCCGCAGCCGCCGGCAATGTTGGCGGCGTTGCTCGCCGGCGGGGTCGCGCCCGCCGCCTGAATCGTGGTCCGCGAATCGAAACGGCCCCGTCGTCGCGACGGGGCCGTCGATCGTTGCGGGGTCAGCGGCGCGAGCCCATCAGGCGGAGCAGGAACAGGAAGATGTTCACGAAGTTGATGTACAGGTGGACCGCGCCGATGACCGACGCCTTCTCGACCGAGCCGAGCGACGCTGCATAGTCGCCGTACGAGATCCGCTGGACGTCATACGCGGTGTAGACCGTGAAGATGATCACGCCGATCAGCGAGATGATCCAGCCGATCGGGCTGCTGCCGAGGAACAGGTTCACGATCGAGGCAACGAACAGCCCGATCATCCCCATGAACAGGAAGCCGCCGAGCGAGGTCAGGCTGCGCTTCGT
>JBKJOK010000300.1:0-3211 GCA_046595595.1 Candidatus Limnocylindrales bacterium | reverse complement strand
GGCCAGAATGTGCTCGATGTGCGCGCCCGCCGTGCGCGGGGCGATGCCCAACTCGCCAGCGATCTCGCCGTTCGTCATCCCCTCGGCGATCAGCCGGGCGACCTCGAACTCCCGGGCCGTCAGCGGCCGCCATGGCTCATCGAAGGAGCCGCGTCCGCGAACCAGCGCGGCGAGCTCATCGGCACGCTCGAGGAGAGGTGCGCTGTCGAGTCGCAACGCCGTGGCCCCGACATCGGCGACGAGCGCCAAGGCATCGCCGGCGCGGTGCGTTCGGGCGAGGCACCGGGCAAGGTCGAGCCGAGCCCAGGTCGCCTCCCAGACACGGCCCACGTCATCCCAGCCGCGGACGGCGGCCTCGAGCCCGTCGCGGGCGCTGGCGGTGGACCCGGCGGACAGCCGGAGCAGCCCGCGGGCGTGGTCCGCGGAAGCCCGGGCGAGGGCCGGCGTCTCGGCAAGGAACGACTCGAGCCGGTTCGCGAAGTCCTCGGCGCGCTCCGGCTCGTTCGCACCGAGGTAAGCCCGGACGCCGGTCACGAGGAACGGCACGATCAACGCACGCTCGCCGGTCCGGATTCCCGTTGCGAGCGCCGCCTCGCACCGACCGGCCGCTGCGTGGTCCTGACCGCTCAGGCGTTCGAGCTCGGCGAGGCCCCACAGCGACGGCAGGATCCGGGCCACCTCACCCGTTGCGGTGCCCCGTTCCAGGGCCTCGTCGAGCAGGCTCCGGGCCCTTGCCAGGTCACCGCGGCCCAGTGCGACATAGCCGAGCACGGCCCGAGCCATGGTCGCCGCGGCAACGCCGCCGCGCTGATCGGCGAGCACCTGGCTGGCCGTGGCGACCGCGTCGTCCCAGCGCCCGTCGGCCCAGGCAAGGAGGCCCTGCGTCGCGATCATGTTGTAGCGGCAGTGGACCTGCTCGATCATGCCGGTGAAGGCGATCCCCTCCTCGGCCCATGTTGCGCTGACCCCGTACTCCATGACCCGGGCCGCGGTTGCCGCCAGATCGCGATAGGACGTGAGTGCGACGTCGACGAACGACCCGTCGGTGAGCGCCCGGTCGCGGACGGCGCGGACGGCCTCTTCCATCTCGGCCAGGCCGCCCTCGATGTCGCCGGTCAGGGCCGCGCGGGCGCCCAGAAGGGAGCGAAACGCGGCCTTGGTGGCCATGTCCTCGTCTGGTCGTGCCTCGACCGCCGTTGCCGCGACCTCGGCGATCGCGAGCGCATCAAGTTGCATATAGGCGAGCGCGCCAAGCAGCTGGGCGCGGAGTCGATCGCGTTCGACGCTCCGCTCGAGAACGTCGATCTCGTCGAGCAGGGATGTCAGGAGTTCGATTCGCGCCACGACCGGTCGACCGACCCGTCGCCAGCACCAGGCAATAGTCAGGCCCGCCCGGATGGCATCGATCGGCCGGGCCGCCGTCGCGAACCTGTCGCGTGCCTGGCTGGCGTAGCGCTCGACGAGCGCACTGTCGTCGTTGGCGGTGGCCTCCTCGCTGAGCGCCTCGAAGAGCTCGCCAAGCCGGCTCGGATCGAGGTCGGCCGGGGCGTTGTCGAGAGCTCGCCGGTACAGCTCCATCGCCTCCCGGTGGGACGACAGTCGGGCGGCCTCGCGAGCGCCGGCCAGAGCTGCCCGATGCGCCTGCAACCCGAGACCCGCCTTCTCGAAGTGAAGGGATGCGTGAGCGTCCGACGCTCCTTCCAGCTGGGCTCCGAACTCGGCCACGCCGGCGTGCAGGCGGCGGCGGTCCGAGGCGGGAACGCTGTGGTACAGCGTGTCCCGAACCAGCTGGTGGCGATAGTCGAAGGAGCCCCGCTCGCCGGGCGGATTCAGGAACCCGTGATCGACCAGCTCCTGGAGCGGCTCATCGAGGTCGTCGGCGGTTCGGTTCATGATGCCCGCCAGGACCCGGGGCACGAACGACCGCCCGATCACCGCCCCGGCCCGGGCGACGGCTCGAGCCTCGGCTGAGCGATGGGCCAGGCGTTCCAGGATGGCGTCCTCGATGGTTTCCGGGACGTTCGCCCCGAGAATCGCTTCCTCGTCGAGTCGGCCGGCGTCGCTGATCGCGCCGAGCAGCTCCTCGATGTGGAGCGGGATGCCGTCGGTCCGCTGGTGCACCGCGGCCGCGACCTCGCGCGGTGCCGGCAGTCCGTTGTCGAGGATCAGGGTCGTCATCAGGGCGGTTTCGTCCAGGCTGAGCGGAGCGAGTCGGACCTCGTCGGCGAGGCGCTGCGTCACCAGCCGTGAGCGCCATTCGCGAAGGGCCGCCCCGGGTCGGACCTCGTCTGAACGGTAGGTCCCCACGACCAGGATCGGTCGCCCATCGACCTCGCGGGCGAGCGCGCCGAGGACCTCGAGGCTCAACTCGTCGGCCCATTGGAGGTCCTCGAAGATCAATGCCGTCGGCTGGTCGAGCGTCGCCACGATGGCATCGACGACGGCCAGCACGAGAACCCGTCGGCGCGGCCGCTCGGCGGCGAGGACCGCCTGGTCGCGAAGGCCGAGCAATGCCCGACCGAGATCGGCCTGCTCGGGCCGGCGCTGCATGCTCCGGGCGAGGTCGAGCACGCAGGCGGCCGGCATCTCGCGATCCTGCGGGGCCAGCAGACTGGTCGCGACACGAAACCCGCGATTGGCTGCGCTCCGTCCGATCGCGCCGAGCAGGCGCGACTTGCCGATGCCCGCCTCACCGGCGAACAGGACGAAGCGACCGCGCCCGTCGGCGGCGTCGGCGAGACGGCGCTCGGCGAGCTCGAGGAGTGGATCGCGCCCGACGAGGATCGGGCACACGAGGGGACCGAGACGGCTCATCTGCCGAGTGTATCGACTGCCCTTTCGTCGTCATCGGTCGATCAACCGATCCGCGCACCGCTCGCGGTCGTTGTTCGGGCATCGGTCGAAATTCGAGCGGCTCATCGGTCAACCAACCGATGACCGTCGGTGGTCGGGCTGACACGGTGTGCCCATCGGATCCCCGGCCCGCCCCACGCGGCGGACGGGGTGACCGCCGGGAGCGGCGCCGGGACTGCGACCGCCACACGGAGACGGAGGAACTGGATGGGCAAGTTCATGGACGTGCACTCGGGGTTCGTCGGCGTGACGGGACCCCAGCTTCGCGAGGCGCATGACCGCGACCTCGCGATCGAGAACGAGGAGGGCGTGCACTTCGCGCAGGCCTGGCTCGACCCGGTCGCGGGCAAGGTCTTCT
>JBKJOK010000122.1:0-7255 GCA_046595595.1 Candidatus Limnocylindrales bacterium | reverse complement strand
TGCTGGCCTCGGTCGCGTGGCTGACCACTCGCCATACGCCACCTCGGCGAGCATTAGCCAGCCAGATCGGCTTCGAGCGACGCGTTTGAACGCCGAGTTAGCCTTCGGGGACTAACTCCCGGCGGTTCTTGTGTGCGAAGCGCTTCGTTCAGCGCCTGATGCCATCCAGGGTGGCGTATGGCGAAATTCGCTGGCTCCCTGAGCGAGCGGCGATCAGCCGAAGACCCGCTGGACCTCCACGAGCCCGGCGCACAGGGCATCGATGTCGTCCCGGGTCGAGTAGACCTGGAACGAGGCGCGCGCGGTCGCGGCCAGATCCAACCGCTCGTGGAGCGGCATCGTGCAGTGGTGGCCGGCCCGCACGGCGATCCCAAACCGGTCGAGCACCTGGGCGACGTCGTGAGGGTGGATTCCCGGCAGGTTGAACGGTACGACCCCGCCCCTGAGATCCGCCGACATCGGGCCGTACAGCTCGATCCCGGGCACGCGCGCGGGGAGCTGCTCCAGGGCGTACGTCACGAGATCCCGCTCGTGCGCGCGGACGTTGTCCATCCCGATCGCGCCCAGGTACTCCGCCGCCACTCCGAGCCCGATCGCGTCGCCGACCGCCGGCGTGCCCGCCTCGAACTTCCACGGGATGTCGTTGAACTCGCTTCGCCGGAGGTGAACCTCGCGGATCATCTCGCCGCCCGACAGGAACGGCGGCATCGCCTCGAGCAGCTCGCGCCGAGCCCACAGCGCACCCGAGCCCATCGGGGCCAGCATCTTGTGGCCGGAGAAGGCGTAGAAGTCGGCCCCCAGCTCCTGGACGTCGACCGGGACATGGGGCACGGCCTGGGCCCCGTCGATCAGGACGAGGGCGCCCGCCGCGTGGGCCATTTCGACCATCTCGCGGACCGGGTTGATCGTACCCAGGGTGTTCGAGACGTGGGTGAACGCGACGAGCTTCGGGCGGAGCTTGAGGAGGACCTCGTAGACCTCGAGGCGGAGGATGCCGTCGTCGGTGATCGGAATGAACTCGAGGTCGCCGTCGCGCTCCTGGACGAGGAGCTGCCACGGGACGAGGTTGGCGTGGTGCTCCATCTCGGTCAGCACGATCGCGTCGCCCTGGTTGATGTTCTTGCGGCCCCACGAGTACGCGACGAGGTTGATCGCCTCGGTCGCGTTGCGGGTGAAGACGATCTCGTGGGCATCGGGCGCGTTGATGAACTTGGCGACCTTGACCCGGGCCTTCTCGTACTCGGCTGTCGCCTTCTCGCCGATCGTGTAGATCCCGCGATGGACGTTGGCGTTGTACTCGCGGTAGTAGCCGTCGATCGCATCGAGGACAACCTGCGGCTTCTGCGACGTCGAAGCCGAGTCGAGGTAGACCAGCGGGTGGCCGTTGATCTGCTGCTCGAGGATCGGGAAGTCGCGCCGGACGATGGCCGGGTCGAAGCCGGCGGGGACGGCCGCGGGCGGGGCGGTGACGGCGGGCTCGGTCTCGATCGCCAAGGTCGGGTCCGCCCGGCTAGCGGGCGGCCTCCACGGGCTGATGATCCGCCTCGAACTCGGCGCCGGCCGGAGCCTGGGGAACGAGGAGCGCATCGTCGGGGACGTTGATCTCGAGCCCGGCCTCGCGCAGGATCGGGCCGTAACCCTCGTCCTCGAGCCGGAGGGCGAGGTCCTTGCCGCCGCTCTTGACGATCCGGCCCTCGGCCAGGACGTGGACCACGTCCGGCGTGATGTAGTTGAGCAGGCGCTGGTAGTGGGTGATCAGGAGGATGCCAAGCTCCGGGTTGAGCATCGCGTTGACGCCCTCGGCAACGATCCGCAGGGCGTCGATGTCGAGCCCCGAGTCGGTCTCGTCGAGGATCGCGATCTGGGGCTCGATGACCGCCATCTGGAGCATCTCGAGGCGCTTCTTCTCGCCGCCACTGAAGCCCTCGTTGACGTAGCGCGACGCGAAGCTCTCGTCCATCCGGAGCATCGCCATCTTCTCCCGCATCTTGTTGCGGAAGTCGCGCATGTTGATCCCGCCCTTCATCGGGTCGGTCGGGTCCACGGAGTCGTCCTTGTCGATCCCCTGGAGCTTGGCGTTGAGCGCGCTCCGGATGAAGCTGGCGACGCTCAGGCCTGGGATCGCGGTGGGGTACTGGAAGGCGAGGAACATCCCGAGCCGGGAGCGCTTGTCGGCACTCAACTTCAGGACGTCGCGGCCCTGCCAGGTCACCGAGCCGCCGGTCACGAGGTACGCGGGATGGCCCATCAGGGCGTAGGCGAGGGTCGTCTTGCCGGAGCCGTTCGGGCCCATGATCGCGTGGACCTCGCCCTTGCCGATCTCGAGGTCGATCCCCTGGAGGATCTCGACTTCGGGCTTGGCAAGCGGGGCGACGCGGAGGCCCTTGATGACGAGCTTGTCGTCGGGTCCGGCGGTGGTGGGATCGATCACGGCGGTGGGATCTGTCACGGTGCGGTCAGGGCTCCAGTCAGGGTTGTCGTCGGGAGCGTGTCGGGCGCGCCCGGGATCGGGACGAGGTCGGCCAGGGTCATCGCATCGAGGGCGCCGGTGACGGCGTCGCGGACGCGGACCCACAGGACGTTGACAGTGCAGCGCGAACTGCGATCGCAGATCGTGGCGTGCTCGGGATCGTCGGTGGCGCAGACCATCGGGGCGATCGGCCCCTCGAGGGCTCGCAGGACCGCGCCCATCCGGATGTCGCGCGGGTGGCTGGTCAGCTCGTAGCCGCCGTGGGCGCCGCGGGTGCTGGTCACGAGACCGGCGTCGCGAAGGCTCATCACGAGCTGCTCGAGGTACGCCCGCGGGAGGTCCTCGTCGGCGGCCATCTCGGTCAGGCTGGCGGGCCCGGTGCCGTAGCGACGGCCGAGCTGGACCATCAGCCGCACGCCGTATTCGCCCTTCGTGCTGAACGCGACGGCGCCCGAGCCGTGGAACGTGGGGCGCGGGGTGGGGACGGCGGGCGTGACCGGCGCGGCGGAGGGCGCGGCGAGCCCGGCGTCGGCCGGTGCGGAGAGTGCCTGGCTGGTCAGCGGACGGTCCTCAATCCCGAGTGAATTCGTCGGGATTAGTGTAGGTCGGCGCGCGACGGGGCGTCAACGACGGGCCGCCCGACGTGCGCCGGACGAACGAAGGCCGGAGCTGCGGAAAGCTGCAGCTCCGGCCTCCGGATGATTCCCCGGCGGTGTCCGCCGACCCGGGAATGCTAGGTCGGACGCGGTGGCATTGTCCAGTCCCGATTCCGTGGAATGGTGCGCCGAGGCCACGCGCGTCACGGCGTCGGGCGGTGATGATGGTCCGATGCGAATGCTCGTCACGGCCAGTCCCGGGGTCGGCCACCTGCTGCCGGTCCTGCCGATCGCGTCGGCCGCGGCCGCGCGCGGCCATGACGTCCGGGTCGCGACCGGCTCGGACCTCGAGCCGCTCGTCATCCGGGCCGGCCTTCGACACGTCCCGATCGGCCCGCCGAGCCTCGCTGCCGCGTTCGGGCGGATCGAGGGACTCCGCGAGCTGACCGGACGGCGCCGCCTGCTGGCCCTCGTGAGTCAGGGCTTTGCCGGCATCCTGGCAACCGAGTTCGCCGACGGAGTCGCGCTTCTCGCCGCAACCTGGCGGCCCGACGTGATCGTGCGCGAGGACATGGAGATGGGCTCGTGGATCGCCGCCGAGCGCCTCGCGATCCCGACGGTCGTCATCCAGGCGACCGCGTGGCGTCCGCCCATCCGGCGCGCCGCCTCCGGTTCCCAGAACGCGCTCCGAGCCCGCCTTGGGCTGGCGCCGGATCCGGATCTCAGCGGTCACGACGGCGCCCTCTGGTTCACGACCCGGCCGTCGAGCCTGCGCGACCCGGCGGCGCCGATGCCGGCCAACGTTCGGCACCTGCGCTCCGCGGCGGACGACCGGGTCGGGGCCGCGTCGCCCGACGGCGTGGCCATCCCCGACTGGCTCGCGGCCGATCCGGGTCGGCCGCGGGTCGCGGTCACGCTGGGTACGGTCAACGCTGATCGGATCGACTTGATCGGGCCGATCGTCGAGGGCATCGGCGGGCTCGATCTCGACGTCGTCGTCGCCCTCGGCGCCGACCCGGCGACGCTCGGCCCGGTGCCGCCCAACGTTCGCGTGGAGCGCTACGTCCCGATGTCGGAGCTCCTGCCCCGGTCGGCCGTCGTCGTCCATCACGCGGGCTCCGGGACCATGCTCGCCGCCGCCGCGGCGGGCGTGCCCCAGGTCCTTGTCCCGATCGCGGCCGATCAGCCCGACAACGCGGTCCTGTGCGTTCGCGCCGGGATCGCCGTCGCGCTGGAACCCGGCGAGTTGACCGCCGCGGACGTGGCGGTCGCAGCCACCCGCCTGCTCGGCGAAGCATCCTTTGCCGACCGCGCCCGGGCCGTCGCCGCGGAGATCGCGGCGATGCCCGACGCCGAGGCCGCGCTGACCGAGATCGAGACCCTCGGCTGACGACGGCCAACCTGCCACGTCCAGGCCGGATCCTGCCGGCGACGCGCGACGCGCCTTGCGGACGCCGACGCGGAACCCGTGACCGCGGACGGCTGAGCGGCGCGACACGCCCGATCCGCCTACCCTTCCCGGCATGGAAGACGTCGCGACACGAGCCGTCGAGGCCGCCCTCGCGGCCGGCGCGACCTACGCCGACGCGCGGGTGATGGAGATCCGGACCGAGGCGATGAGCGCCCGCAACGGCGTCATCGAGGCCCTCGATCGCGAGGAGCGGGCGGGCATCGGCGTCCGCGCGTTGATCGGCTCGAGCTGGGGCTTCTTCGCCGTCCCGGACGTGGGCTCCGCGGCGGCCCGGCGAGCCGGCGAGCAGGCGGCGGCGGTCGCCCGCGCGTCCACGCTCGTCCCCGGCGCCGACCTGGCGCTGACCCCTGAGCGGCCGGTCACGGGCCACTGGGCCAACGACGTCCGCGAGGACCCGTGGGCGGTCGGGCTGGCCGAGAAGGGCGACCTCCTCGAGAGCGTCACCCGCTCGATGCAGGAGCACGGCGCGGACCTGGGTGAGGCGAGCCACCGGATCTGGGACACCCGCAAGTGGTTCGTCTCGTCGGAGGGGACGAGCGTCGACCAGCACATCGTCGAGTGCGGCGCGGCCATGAGCGCGACGGCCGTCGGCGAGAGCGAGACGCAGCGCCGGAGCTACCCAGGGATCCGCGGCCAGTACGGGACCCGCGGCTGGGAGCTGGTCCGCGAGCTGGACCTGGCGGGCAACGCGCCACGGATTGCGGAAGAGGCGCGCGAGCTGCTCACGGCGGACGTCTGCCCGTCGCTCGACGCGACGGACCTGATCCTCGGCTCGGAGCAGATGGCCCTCCAGATCCACGAGTCGGTCGGGCATGCAACGGAGCTCGACCGGATCCTGGGCTGGGAGGCGGCCTTCGCCGGGACGTCCTGGCTGGACCTCCGCCAGCTCGGGTCGCTCCGGTTCGGCTCGGAGCTGATGAACATCACCGCCGACGCGACCCTGCCCGGCGCCCTCGGCAGCTTCGGCTTCGACGATGAGGGCACGCCTGCCCATCCGGTCGACATCGTCAGAGACGGGATCTGGGTCGGCGCGCTGAGCGGTCGCGACTCGGCGGCCTTGGCCGGCATCGAGCGCTCCGGCGGTGCTGTCCGGGCGGAGAGTTTCGACCGGATCCCGATGGTCCGGATGACGAACGTCGGCCTCCAGCCCGGCTCGGACTCGATGGCCTCGATGATCGAGGCGACCGACGACGGCGTGCTCATGGACACGAATCGCTCGTGGTCGATCGACGACAAGCGGCTGAACTTCCAGTTCGGTTGCGAGATTGGTTGGGAGATCACAGGTGGCAAGCGCGGCCGGCTCCTGAAGAACCCGACCTACACCGCGATCAGTCCGCGGTTCTGGGGCGCGCTGGACATGCTCGGCGGCCCCGACGAGTGGACGTTCTGGGGCACGCCGAACTGCGGCAAGGGCCAGCCCCAGCAGATCGGCCACACCGGCCACCCGGCCGTGCCCGCCCGCTTCCGCGGGATCCGGGTCGGGGTTCGCGGGTGAGCGACATGACGACGACCGACATGAGCGCCGCCGCGCGCGCCCTCGAGACCGCCGAGCGCGCGATCACGCTTGCTCGCGCGCGTGCCCGCGACGCCGAGGTCGAGGTGACCGTCCGCCAGGGCAGCGAAGCCCTCACCCGCTTTGCGACGAGCTTCATCCACCAGAACGTGGCGTCCGAGGTCAACCACGTCCTGATCCGGGTCGCCCTCGACGGTCGCAACGCGTCGACCTCGATCGATGGACCGGCCGACGACGAAAGCCTCGGCCGGGCGATCGACAACGTCCTCGAGGCCGCACGCATCCGACCGCCGGACCCGGACTGGCCGGGCCTCTCGCCGCGTGCCGACGCGCCAGCGGCGGACCACTTCGACGAGGCGACCGCGATCGCATCACCGGACGAACGGGCGGCCCGGGTGCGGGCGTTCGTCGACGCCGCGGGCAGGCTCGAGACCGCCGGCTACTGCTCCACGATGACGGTCCACCTGGCGTTCGCCAACAGCGCGGGCCAGCGGCTGACGGGCCGCGGAACGGCGGCCACCATCGACGGGATCGCCCGGACGCCGACCGCCGACGGCAGCGCGCGGGTCACGTCCGACCGACTCGCCGACCTCGACGGATCGGCGGTGGGCGCGCGGGCCGCGACGAAGGCCAGGACCGCGAGCGACCCGACCGACGTGGCGCCGGGTCGCTACGAGGTGATCCTCGAGCCCGACTGCGTGGCCAACATCCTGTCGTTCCTGCTCGTGTCCGGGTTCAACGGCAAGGCCGTCGAGGAGGGCCGCTCGTTTGCCCGCGTCGGCAAAGCCCAGTTCGATCGCTCGATCACGATCCGCGATGACGTGACAGATCCGGCCACGATCGGCATCCCGTTCGACATCGAGGGCACCCCGAAGCGCCCACTCGATCTCGTTCGCGACGGCGTCACGAGCGGCCTCCTCCACAACCGCCGGACGGGTCGCGTGGCGGGCGTCGAGAGCACGGGCCACGCGGTCGAGGGCGGCGCGGCCTTTGGTGCCCTCGGCGCGAACCTCGTGGTCGAGGCCGGCAATCGCACGACCGACGAGCTGATCGCCGGCGTCGAGCGGGGCGTCCTCGTGACCGACTTCTGGTACACCCGGATCCTCGATCCGCGGACCCAGGTCGTGACCGGGCTGACCCGGAACGGCGTCTGGCTGATCGAGGACGGACGGATCGTCCGGCCGGTCACGAACCTGCGGTTCACG
>JBKJOK010000114.1:0-2327 GCA_046595595.1 Candidatus Limnocylindrales bacterium | reverse complement strand
ACGCTGAGCGAGGATGGGATCCACGTCATCCTCGACGTCGCCGGCCAGAAGGAACCGACGGCCGGCGACCTCGCCGAGCAGGACGATCGAGACGTCGTTGATCGCCCGGCCCGCGCTCGGCGGCTCGCGCGGCACGCGACCGGGGTCCGGCCACAGGACGCGCAGCCGGATGTCGTCGAGAGCGATCCGGGCGCCCGTCGCGAGCGTCCCGATCGGCGGTGCTCGATCCGTGGCCAGATCGCGCGCGAACGCCGCGTAGCCCGGGCCGCGACCGCGCATCCCGCTCTCGAACACGCGCCCGATCCGGTAGCGCTCCAGGAGCAGCGGCAGGCCCGCGACGTGGTCCTCGTGGGGATGAGTCAGGACGAGGATGTCGATCCGACGATCCCACGGCGGCAGGCGTCGGTCCAGCTCGACGAGCAGGCGGTCGGGGTCCGGCCCCCCGTCGATGAGCATCCGTCCGCCGCGTCCGCCCTCGACGAGGATCGCGTCGCCCTGGCCGACGTCGAGGACCGTGATCCGGGCACTGCCATCGGCCCGATGAGCGGCAGCCAGCCCGAGCGTGGCCACGGCGACCGCCAGCGCGACGACGGCCAGGCGCGTGGGCTGGCGAGACGGGTGCGGCCGGTGGTCCTTCACCGCTGTGGCCGCCACCGACGCCGTCGTCGCCGGTCGGGCCGCGGCCGACGCCTGACGTCTCCGGAGCCGCCGGCGCCGCCGTCGAGCGAGAGCGACGGTGAGCGGCAGTCCGATCGCGGCAGCGGCGGCGACGACGGTCCACGGCGGTTCGATCGCGAGGCTCGCGAACGGCAGCGCGGCACCGGCTCGGACGATCGTGGAGACGAGGGTCAGCAAAGCCCAGGCTGGAAGTCCGGCGAGGATTGCCACGAGGGCCGGCCCGCCCGCCAGCGCGATGGCACCGCCGATCAACGCGAGCAGCGCGGCCGCCATCGCCGGGGCGACGAACGGGACGATCGCGAGGTTGATCACGGGCGAGATGACCGCCAGCCGGCCGAACGTGACGAGCACGATCGGCAGGGTTGCGGCCTGGGCGGCGAGCGAGACGGCCAGCGACTCCGCGAGCCAGCCCGGCAGGCGCCCGCCAGCAAGCGCCCGCAGCCGCCGATCGAACGGGTCCGCCCAGGCGAGGATCCCAGCCGTGGCAAGCGTCGAGAGTTGGAAGCCCGCGTCGAGGACGAGCGACGGCTCGACGATCAGGAGGATCGCCGCGGCCCAGCCGAGCGCCGCCGCGGCCCGACCGGCTCGACCCGTCTCCCGCGCGAGGAGCACGACGCCGGCCATCGCCGCCGCCCGGACAACCGAAGGGGATGCCCCCGCGAACAGGACGTACAGCAGGATCGCCGGGACCATGACCATGGCCCGCCTCCGCCGCCCGAAGCGCCCGGCGAGCGCGGCCACAGTCGCCGCCACGATCGCGATGTTCCAACCGGAGATGGCGACGACGTGGCTGGCGCCGACTGTCGTGAAGTCGGCCGCGAGATCGCGATCGACCCGGTCCCGCAGGCCGATCACGATCCCCGCGGCGAGACCGGCCTCGGGCTCCGGGATCGCGGCCGCGAGGGCGTCGCCCGCCGCTCGTCGGAGGCGCTCCAGCGCGGCGCCGGGTCCCTCCACTCGGCCGGTGACCGCGAGGCTGCGCGAGCGGATCGTGCCGACGACCCCGATCCGGCTGAGGTAGTCGCCATACGGCCCGTCCGGCGGCGGCTGGATTGCGCCGTCGATCGCCAGGAGGTCGCCCGGCTCGACGTCCGGAAAGCGGGGAAGCGTCGCCGCGACGAGCCAGGACGCGCCGTGGTCCCGGATCCGGACCGTCGCGATCTGCTGGCCGTCCCGGTTGGCGCTGCGGGCCTCGACCGCCGCCGTCCACGGCCCGCGGCCGTCGGGCACGGGTGCGGTCGGCTCGGCTCCGTCCAGACCGCCGAGGACGACGCGGATCGCCAGGGCCAGCGCCCCGAGGGTGAGCGGGAGCCCGTGCCGGAGGCGGCTCGTCCAGCCGGACCCGCCTCGGGTCGGGCCGCGAGTCGTGACGGCGAGCCCGATCGCGACGCCCGCGGCCGCCAGAGCGACGACCAGCGCCCCGGTCCCCGGCGCGAGGAGCGCCGCGATCACGGCCCCGATCGCGAGCCAGCCGCTGCCGGTCATCGGACGACGACGAGATCCTTGATCTTCTCCAGGGTCGCGGCGCCGAGGACTTTCCGGTTCCGGAGGTCGTCGAGCGATGCGAACGGCTGTTCGTCGCGGGCGGCGATGATCTTTGCCGCCGTCACCGGCCCGATCCCCGGAAGCGCGTCGAGCTCGGATGCCGT
>JBKJOK010000292.1:0-11504 GCA_046595595.1 Candidatus Limnocylindrales bacterium | reverse complement strand
TCGAGCTCGGCAGGATGGCCATCGCGGGCGGGGTCACCTCGGGCCGGCCGGTCGCGCCGAGCACCTCGCCATCGAGCGTCTCGCCGCGTGGCGCCAGGACCCCGCCCAGCACGACCGCGCCGGCCGCGAGGGCTACCGCGACGCCGGCGAGTGCGCCCAGCCGCGGCGCGAGACCGAGCAGCCCGCGTCGGCGAGCCTGGTCGCGTCGGCCGACGGGTGGCGTGAAGATCGGGCTCACGGGCTCGACCGCGTGGGCCTGCGACCGCGACACGACGTAACGGACGGGCGCCACCCTGGACGGCCCGATCGGCAGGTCGCCAAGCCCTGCGGCACTCTCGTCGAGCGAGGCCGCCCATCGATCGGCAGTGGCACCGGGCAATGTTCGGTCCGGTTCGGCTCGATCGTCGTCCCACGGCCGCTCCCAGAGTCGCCGACCGGTGAGCCGGCGCAGGGTCCACATCCCGATCGAGTCGTCCACGATTCGGGGCAGGACCGTTCGGCCGGCGGCGTCGCGCGGGAGCATCCGGCTGAGAATCGCGAGCAGGCCGAGGACGACGAACGCCCCGACGATGAATTCCACGAGTGACGGGCACCCCCGACAATCGGCCGGGCGTTCGGGCCGGCCGCGGCGATCCTAGCACCGGGTCGGCCGCGTGCCGACCCCCAGGACCGGTTCGGGTCGCGCATCTGCGGGCGCTCGCGGTACCCGGTCGCACCGAATGCGCAGGCTTCGAGCCAGGATCGCCGTCGGTGATCCTCGAGCCGCATCAATACGGGATGAATGAGCGTGGGCCGATCGCCCGGCCGGCCAGATTCGGCAAATCGCGTGCACCGGTCGTGCTCGTTCATGGAGATCTGATGCCGGACGAGCATCAATGGCGGGGCGCGGGCGAGCGGGCGCGCGCCTCAAGGGTTAGGGCGCGACCAGGCGCGTCAGGCGGGTAGGGCGTCGGACCAGTCAGGCGCGGAGATCGTGCTCGTCCTCGCCGAACCCGCCCCGGGCAAGGATGAACAGCACGAACCCGCTCGCCACGAAGACGCCGGTGAACGCGTAGATCTGGGTCGCCCCGGTCAGGAACAGGGCCAGGACGGCGAGGATCACGCAGATCAGGTAGATCAGCAGGACCGTCTGGCGATGCGACAGGCCGACGTCGAGCAGCCGATGGTGGAGATGGCCGCGGTCCGGCGAGAACGGCGAGCGTCGCTCGGCCAGCCGCCGAACGATGATCCAGAACGCGTCGATGATCGGCACCCCGAGGACGAGCATCGCGACCGCGACCTTGGCCGTGCCGAGGATCGAGAGCAGGGCCAATGTGTAGCCGAGGAACATCACCCCGCTCGTCCCGGCGAAGATCGCGGCCGGGTGGAAGTTCCAGCGCAGGAACCCGAGCAGCGACCCGGCCAGGGCGAAGCACAGGACGGCGATGAACGGCTGGCCGACCTGCGGCGTGAGGCTGATCAGCCCGAGCGTCACGGCGGCGATCAGACCGATCCCCGATGACAGCCCGTCCAGGCCGTCGATGAAGTTGATGCTGTTGATCATCCCCGCGATCCACAGGACCGTGAACCCGATCGAGATCGCGCCGCCGAGGCGGACGGTGCCCGACCCGAACGGATTGGCCACGAAGTCCACCACGAAGCCGAGGGCGATCGCGAACAGGGCGAGCCCGAGCTGCCCGCCGAACTGCCAGCGCGCGCGCAGGTCGAGGGCGTCGTCGACGACCCCGAACGCCGTCGCCAGGATGCCGCCGAGGAACAGGCCGACGAGATCCGACAGCTGGACCGACGGCGGCACGGCCACGAAGGGCGCGACCGCGTTCAGCCCGAGCAGGCCGAGGCTCACCCCGACGAACGCGATCGCGACCGCGACGCCGCCGCCGCGCGGGACGGGCAGCTTGTTGACCCGTCGCTGGTTGGGCCGGTCGATCGCCCCGTAGCGCACGGCGATCCGCCGGATCAGCGGCGTCAGGAGGAACGAGACGACCGCCGCCGCGACGAGCGCGAGGACCAGGTACGGGATCGTGTCACCCGCGCTGGCGGTGAATCTCACGCCCGGCGGAGGCCCGGCACCGGGAAGCGGCTCGTGATCGCGGCGACCCGAGCGGCGAGGGCGGGGTTGGCGGTCGGGTCCGCGCGGCGCTCGATGGCGTCGGCGATCAGGGTCGCGATCTCGGTCATCTCGGCCTCACCCATCCCGCGGGCGGTCACCGCCGGCGTCCCGACCCGGATGCCGGACGAGGTGTTCGGCGGCTGCTGGTCGAACGGGATCTGGTTCTTGTTGACGGTGATCCCGAGCTCGTCGAGGAGATGCTCGGCGTCCTTGCCGGTCACCCCCTGGGACATCACGTCCACCAGCATCAAATGGTTGTCCGTGCCGCCGGACACGATCCGCAGGCCGCGCTCGGCGAGGACGGCGGCGATCCGGGCGGCGTTGTCCACGGTCCGCTGCTGGTCGCGCCGGAATTCATCGCCGAGGGCCAGCTGGAATGCCACGGCCTTGCCCGCGATCACGTGCATCAGCGGCCCTCCCTGCACGCCCGGGAACACCGTCCGATCGATCGTGGCTGCCAGAGCGCCGGACGCCGACGGGGCGCCCTTCACGTTCGGGAAGTCGGCCGGGTTCACCTCCGGCGGCAGCTCGTGGCGGCTGAAGATCAGCCCGCCGCGCGGCCCGCGGAGCGTCTTGTGGGTCGTGGTCGTCACGATGTCGGCGTGCGGAAAGGGCGAGGGATGGACGCCGGCGGCGACGAGCCCGGCGATGTGGGCCATGTCCACGAACAGGAGCGCCCCCACCCCGTGGGCGATCGCCGCCATCCGCTCGAAATCGAAGATCCGGGGATAGGCCGACGCGCCGGCGACGATCACCTTCGGGCGGACCGCCGCGGCCTGCGCCTCAAGCGCGTCGTAGTCGATCCGCTCGGTGTCCTCGCGGACGCCGTAGGCATGGACCTCGTACAGGCGGCCCGAGAAGTTCAGCTTCATCCCGTGGGTGAGATGGCCGCCCTGGTCGAGCTTCATCCCGAGGATCCGGTCGCCCGGCACGATCACGCTGAAGTAGGCGGCCATGTTGGCCTGGGCGCCGGAGTGGGGCTGGACGTTCACGTGCTCGGCGCCCGGGAAGAGCTGGAGGGCACGGTCGCGGGCGAGGTTCTCGGCGACGTCCACGAACTCGCAGCCGCCGTAGTAGCGCTTGCCGGGCAGGCCCTCGGCGTACTTGTTCGTCAGCCAGCTGCCCTGGGCCTCCATCACGGCGGCCGCAGTGTAGTTCTCCGAGGCGATCAGCTCGATCTTGTCGTGCTGACGGTGGCGCTCGTCCTCCATCGCCGCCCACAGCTCCGGGTCGACGTCGGCGATCGTCGGTCCCGGGCGGACCTGCTCCGTGATCGCCATCCTCGTGCCTCCTCCGTGTGGGCCGCCGCCGGCCCGGGGTCCCGCTCTCCGCAGCGCGTCGGGCGCGGACGGTCGGGCGCGGCGATCCGGGGTGTGATGCGGCTATCTTCACACGCCGGGCGGCGACGGCGCGGCGGATTGATCGATGACGCACCTGCCGGTCGCGCCGGCGGCGGCCGGGTCAGGCGGGCGAGTCGACCGCTCGTCCGAGGACGGCTTCGATGGCCGCGATCGGGATCGCGCCGACGCGCAGGATCCGGGGCGGCTCGGCCGTGCAGTCGACCACGGTCGAGGCCGGACCGCCGTGAGCCGGACCGCCGTCGAGGACGAGGTCGATCGCATCGCCGAGCTGCTCGATGATCTCCGCGGCATCGCGCGCCTCGGGAAGCCCCGAGACGTTGGCCGAGGTCGTGGGCAGCGGGCCGACTGCGGCCGCGAGCGCACGCGGCGTCGGGTGGTCGGGCACGCGCAGGCCGATCGTGGCCGTGCCCGCGGTGAGCGCGGCCGGGAGCGGGACGTCGGGTCGCTGCGGGACGATGACGGTCAGCCCACCCGGCCAGAAGGCGGCGGCAAGGGCGGCGGCCGCCGGGGGCCATTGCCCGATCGCGGGGGCCTGCTCCGCGTCGGCCAGGAGGAGCATGATCCCCTTGTCGGGCGGCCGGCGCTTGGCGGCGAACAGGGCCTCGATCCCGCCGGGCGTCTCGAGCCGGACCGCGATCCCATGGACGGTGTCGGTCGGCAGGGCGACGATTCCGCCCGAGCGCAGGACCGCGACCGCCTCGGCCCGTCCGTGGTCGTCGTCGGGAACGATCCGGGCCGTCAACGGGCTGTCTTCCGAACCGATGGGGCCGCGTTCATGCGCCGGGTGCGCCAACGGGCGGCCGATGATCGAGCGCCGCGCGATGCATCCGCGCGAGCGCGTCGGCGTTGCGTGCCGCGGCCTCCGGGGAGGCGAGGACGAGTTGCTCGATCAGCTGAGCGGCGCCCTCCTCGGCGAGCGGCGGGGCCAGGTAGCGGCCGGCCGCCCGGACGGCGAGGGGCGCTCCCGGCATCGCCGCCCCGTGGCCGGTCCCGGCGATCATCTCGAGGTCGTTGAACTGGTCGCCCACCGCCAGCACCCGGCCGAGCGGAACCCCGGCCCGGCGGGCCAGGTGGCGGACGCCGACCAGCTTCGACACGCCCGGGGCGAGGAACTCCAGGAACCGTGGATGGCTGATCGTCACCGCGGCCCGGCCGGCGAATCGGCGGCGGCCCTCGGCGAGAATCGATTCCGGGATCGGATCGGAGGCGGCGGCGACCGAGATCACCTTCGAGATCGGGTGGCGGAGCCAGGCCCGGAGGTCGTCGACCACCTCGGCCCGGGCGCCGAGGAACGTCGAGTAGTCCTCGGCCCGCGGGTCGTCGGCCTGGATCACGAACCGCTCGAGGTGGTTGACATGCGGCTCCAGCCCGACCTCCTTCGACCACGCGATCACGTCGCGCGCCGCGTCCGCCGCCAGGGGCCGGTGGGCCAGGATCCGACCGAGCCGCGGGTCCGCGCCGGCTGGCGGGAGGGCCCGGATGAGGGCGCCCTGATAGGCCACGATCGGGTCGACGAGCCCGAGCCGGCGCGCGAACGGCAGGGCACTCGTCGTCATCCGGCCGGTGACGATCGAGACGGCGACGCCGCGCTCGCGGGCGGACCGGATGGCCGCCACGATCCGCGGCCCGAGCACGAGGTCGTCGCCGATCAGCGTCCCGTCGAGATCGAGCGCGATCAGCCCGATCGGAAAGGCCGGCGTCGGGCGTGCCGGGCCCTCCCGCTCCGCACTCACGGCCGCTCGACCCGGAGGACGCGGGGCAGCCCGGCCAGGTCCGGCTCGACCGCTGCCGACCAGCCCGGCAGGACCGCGGCCACGGCGTCGGGTGCGCTCTCGCCCTGGTCGGCCCCGATCTCGAATAGCGCGACGCCAACCTCGGTCAGGGCATCGGGCAACCGCTCGAGCAGCGCCCGGATCACGTCGAGGCCGTCGGCGCCGCCGTCGAGCGCCAGGCGCGGCTCGAACGAGGTGGCGATCGGCAGGCCGGCGATCGCGTCGGTCCGGACATACGGAAGGTTCGCGAGGATCAGGTCGAACGGGGCGTTGTCGTCGGGACGGACCGGCGGGAACAAGTCGGCCTCGATGAATCGCATCCCGTCCGCGGCGGCGTGTGCGACCGCGTTCTCGCGGGCGAGGTCGAGGGCCGCGGGCGAGACCTCCGTGGCGACGATCGTCACGTTCCGGCCCATCGCGACCCGGCGCTTGCGGAGCGCGACCGCGAGGGCCACCGCGATCGCCCCGCTGCCCGTGCCCACGTCGGCGATCCGGATCGGGTCACCGCCCGCGGCCGGGCCGCCGCCCGCCTCACCCGGCCGGGCCGCGAGCCGGGTCATGACCTCGCCGATGGCGAGATCGACGAGGGCCTCGGTCTCGGGACGCGGGATCAGCGCCCGGTCGTCCACCGCGTAGGCGAGGCCATGGAACTCCTTGATCCCGCGGATGTAGGCCACGGGCTCGCCGGCCGCCCGGCGGGCGACGGCCGCCTCGAACCGGGCCTGGGCGTCGGCCCCGACGGGAGCGCCGGAGTGGGCGATCAGCGCCGTCCGATCCTGCCCGATCGCCCAGCCGAGGAGCAGCTCCGAATCGAGCCGCGCGGTCTCGGACCCGGACGCCCGGAGGCGACCCGTCGCGTCCGCGATGCAGTCCTGGATCGTCGTCAACCGCGTTCGCTCAGAGTCGGATCGTGACCGACAGGTCGCCGACCTTGCGCAGGACCTCCGCCGATGTCGTCCCCCGCCAGCGGTGGAACAGCAGGTCGACCGAGGCGTCGCCGATCCGGAGGTTGGTCAGGGTCACCTTGCCGATCCAGTCGGGCAGGTTCGGGTGAAGCAGCTCCAGTTCGTTGGCAGCCGCATGGGGCCGCAGCCCGAGCATGGTCTCGAGGAACAGGAACGACGAGCCGGCCGCCCAGGCCTGCGGCGAGCAGGCGACCGGGTACGGCACCGGCAGCACCGACTCATCGCGGTCGAAGCCGCAGAACAGCTCGGGCAGGCGGTACTGGTCGAACGTCTGAGCGGCTTCGAATACGCGGCCGATGACCCGGTTCGACTCCTCCTCGAAGTTGTAGCGCTTCAGGCCGGCCGCGATCAGCGACGTGTCATGGGGCCAGACCGAGCCCGTGTGGTAGCCGATCGGGTTGTAGCCGGGCTGGCCCTCCGCGTAGGTCCGGATGCCCCAGCCGGAGAACAGCGCCGGGCTCATGAGCCGGTCGGCGACGTCGCGGGCACGGGACGGTGAGGCGATCCCGGACCACAGGCAGTGGCCCGCATTCGAGCCGATCGCGTCGAGATGGCGCTTCTCGCCGTCGAGGGCCATGGCGTAATAGCGCTGGTCCTCGACCCAGAACGCCGCCTCGAAGCGGACCCGGAGCGTCTCGGCCTCGGCCAGGAGCCGGTCGCGCAGCACGCCGTCGCCACGAACGCCGGCGAGGCCGGCCATCCGGCGCTTGGCGTCGTACACGTAGCCCTGGACCTCGGCCAGCGCGACCGGCATCGTCGGGGCGCGGCCATTGCGGTCGCGGATCGCGTCGCCCGAGTCTTTCCAGCCCTGGTTGAGCAGGCCGCGGCTCGAGCGCCGCTCGTACTCGACAAACCCGTCGCCGTCCTTGTCGCCGAAGCGGTCGATCCACTCCAATGCAGCCAGGGCGTTCGGCCAGAGCCGGTCGAGGAACGCCCGGTCGCCGGTCCAGTCGAACGTCGCACCGAACACGATCAGCCAGAGGGGCGTCGCGTCGACCGAGCCGTAGTACGGGGTGTGGGGCAGCTCGCCGGCGCCGGCCATCTCGCCCATCCGGAGCTCGTGCAGGATCTTGCCCGGCTCGGCGTCGCGCCAGTCATCGACCTCGGTCGCCTGGTAGGCGGCGAGGACAGCGAGCGTCTCCATCGCGATCTGGGGCCGGAACGCGAGCGACTGGAGCGAGGCAATCAGCGCGTCCCGCCCGAACAGGGTCGTGAACCAGGGAACGCCGGCCGAGACGTAGCGCTGGTCCGGGCCGGGCCCGTCGTTGATCAGGAGGCGGAGATCGGCCAACGACCGGGCGAGCGTCAGGTTGAACAGCTCGTGGTCGGTCGAGATGGCCGTCGTGCCGCGACTCCAGGCGTGGTAGGCCGCGGCGCCGTCATCGGCGCTGACCCGGGGCGGCTCGGGGAACAGGACGACGGCGCCGCTCTCGGTCAGGGTCGTCGTCGCCGCGGCCGGGCCGGCCAGGATCGCCCGCTCGGCCGTCGGCGCCGCGCTGTCGCCACCGGTCCGCCCCGGTCCGACCCGCATCGTGTCGGACCAGATCGTCCAGGTCAGGTCGCGTCGCTCGCCCGGGCGAAGCCGGACGTCCCACGAGAAGCGGACCGAGCCGCCCTGCTCGATCGGGCCCCGGGCTCGCCCGTCGGTCGGCCCGAATGCATGGCTGGCATCGGAGAACGCGACATGGGTCGAGCGGCGCATGCCGTCGAGGCCGTCATAGCGGAACGTCGCCCGGGTCGAGGTCAGGGCGATCGGCAGGAGGGCCCCCCGTTCGGGACGGGGATAGCCACGGACCTCGAAGATGTCGGCCGAGTCGCTGCCGAGCTCCAGCTCGACCTCGAACTCCAGCTCGCGCTCGGCGTGGTTGACGATCCGGACGCGCTCCTCCATTCCGTCGACCCCGATCAGGCGATCGCGCGAGATCCCGATCGTCCGGCCCGCGACGGCGGCGGCGGGATGGACCTTGTCGTCCTGGTTGCGATCGACGCTCGGGTTCGTGAGCTGGATCGAGCCGCGGTAGTTGGCGCCCATCGAGCCCTGAAGGAGGACCGGTCGGACGCCGCCGACACGCAGGACGAGGCACGACAGGAGACGGGTGTCGGACCGGTACAGGCCGAGACCCCGCGAATCGGGATGGATGTCGCCGAACGGGTCGGTCAGCAGATACAGGTTGCCGTGCTTCAGGACCTGGACCGAGCCGAGATCGGTGGCCTGCTCGATCTTGACGAGCCGCGGCTCGACGAAGGCGACGCCATCGACCGTGGGCGGCGAGCCGACCAAGGGCGCGACGGGACGCGGGGTGGCGCCCCGGTCGGTCGACGGCGAGGTCGGCGTCGGCGTCGCCGATGCGAACGGGTTGACGCCGAGGTCGGGAGTCGGCGTCGGCGGGGCGTCACGTCGCTGCGGCATCGTCTCCTCCCGTGATCTCGGCCAGGCGGTCGGCCTGGTCGGCCATGATCAGCGCGTCGATCAGCCGATCGATGTCGCCGTCCATGACCCGTGGCAGGGCCGACAGGTCGAGTCCGATTCGGTGGTCGGTCAGGCGGTCCTGGGGGAAGTTGTACGTCCGGATCTTCTCCGACCGGTCGCCGCCACCGACCATCGACTTGCGGGCGACCGAATCGGCCTCACGCTGCTTCGCCTGCTGGCGCTCGTACAGCCGCGAACGGAGCACGGCCAGCGCCTTGGCCTTGTTCTTGTGCTGGCTCTTCTCGTCCTGGATCTCGACGACGAGCCCGCTCTCGAAGTGGGTGATCCGGACCGCCGAGTCGGTCGTGTTCACCGACTGCCCGCCGGGCCCCGACGAGCGCTTCACGTCGATCCGGATGTCCCGCTCCTCGTCGATCTCGATCTCGACCTCGTCGACCTCGGGCAGGACGATCACCGTCGCGGTCGAGGTGTGGATCCGGCCCGACGACTCGGTCGCGGGGATCCGCTGGACGCGGTGGACGCCGCCCTCGAACTTGAGCCGGCTCCACGCCCCGTCGCCGTGGATCTGGACGATCGCCTCCTTGATCCCGCCGATCCCCGTTTCGTTGAGGCTGATGAGCTCGGGCGTGAACCGGTGGCGCTCGGAGTAGCGGACGTACATCCGGTAGAGCTCGGCGGCGAACAGGGCCGCCTCGTCGCCGCCGGCGCCGGCCCGGATCTCGAGGATCACGTCGCGGTCGTCGTTCGGGTCGCGCGGCAGGAGGAGCACCTTCATCTCCTCGAGCAGGCGGTCCTCGTCAGCCGCCAGGCGGTCGATCTCGTCGGCGACCATCGCCTTCATCTCGGGATCGGCGTCGGCGCCGTCGCGCATCTCGCGCGCGCCGGCCAGCTCGGCCCGGGTGGCCTCGAGCGACTGGAACGCGTGGACGACCGGCTCGAGCCGGGACAGTTCCTTGCCGAGGGTCCGGATCCGATCGGGATCGCGCGAGACCTCCGGGGTGGACAGCTCCGCCTGGACCTCCTCGTACTGGCCGACGACCTCCCGGAGGCGGGAGTCCAGGCCGGTCCGATCGGCGTCGCCGCTCATGCTCCCGGCAGCGGCGGATCGATCGTGACCGGGGCGCCGGCGGCCCCGTCGCTCCGGGCCCCGTCGCCCTTCGCCTCACCCCTGGCCGTCGTGCCGGGCAGCTCGAGCGGATCGCGGGCGAGCGTGCCGGAGCCGGCCGGGAGCGTCTCGCCGTCGGCCTCGAGGGCCTGCTCCATCGAGACGATCGCGACCTCGATCATGTCCGGCGTCGGCTGCTTGGTGGTGATCATCTGGACGAGGATTCCGGGGTACATGATCGTCCGGACGATCGCGTTGCCGCGATGCCGGGCGCCCCACTTCAGGATCTCGTAGCCGATCGCGGCGATGACCGGGATCAAGGCGATCCGGCTGCCGACCATGACCAGCGGCTCCTGGCGGCCGACGAGGCTGAACGCGACGATCGACAGGGCGATGACGACGACGAGGAACTCGGTGCCGCAGCGCGGGTGGGCGGTCGGGTACTTGCGGACGTTGTCGACGACGAGGGGATCGCCGGCCTCGAGCGCATGGATCGTCATGTGCTCCGCGCCGTGGTACTGGAAGACCCGCCGGATGTCCTCGGCCTGCGAGATCAGGAACAGGTAGCCAATGAAGATCGCGACCCGGATCAGGCCCTCGACCAGGTGCTGGACGACGCCGTTGTCGATGTTCGAGGTGGTCACGCTGGCGATCAGGAGCGGCAGCAGGAAGAAGATGCCGACCCCTGCGAGAAGCGTGAGGCCGAGCATCAGGGCAATGCTGCCCTTGCCCAGCTCGACGCTCTCCTCGCCTTCCTCGCCCGACCCCGCCGCCTGGAGCGAGGCGCTCCGGACGAGCCAGCGGGTCCCGACGATCAGCGTCTCGTACAGGACGATCAGGCCACGCAGGAACGGCATCTTCGCCCAACGCGAGCCGTGGAAGCCCGAGTCGAGGCGCTCGGTGGCGTAGACGATCCGGCCGTCGGGGTGACGGAAGGCGACCGCGATCGCGTCGCGACCGCGCATCAGGACGCCTTCGATCAGGGCCTGACCGCCGTAGGAGTAACGAGGCATTCGGGAAGTCTAGCGGGTGGCGGGGATCGGGCCGGTCCCTGGCCGGCGTCAGACCGCCGGCGCAGCGTCCTCGACCGCGAGCCGCGGCACGACCGCCTCGACCCGGCGTCGCGCCGCCTCGACATAGCCGGGCTCAAGCTCCATCCCGATGAAGCGCCGGCCCAGCTCCAACGCCGCGACTCCGGTCGAGCCCACGCCCATGAACGGGTCGAGCACGAGATCGCCCGGGTTCGAGCCCCACTCCACGAGCTGGCGGAGCACCCGAAGCGGCTTCTGGGTCGGGTGGACCGGATCCTTCGTCCGCTCCTTCCCGCCGCAGATCGGCCCCTCGATGAAGTTGTGCATGTCGCGCTGCCGGCCGAAATTCCAGGTGTGGCCCTTGTCCCAGCACGCGACGATCAGCTCGCACGAGTTCAGGAAGCCGGCCCGGCGGAGCTTCGGCGGCGGGTTTGTCTTGTGCCAGACGACGAACTGGAACGTGTCGAACACCGGATCGAACGCCTCGTGCCAGCGCCCGAGCATGTTGTACGAGGTGAAGGCGAACATGGTGCCGGTCGGCTTCAGGACCCGTCGGAGCTCGGCGAGCCAGTCCGCGGGCTCGAAGGCGTGGTCCCAGTCCGCCACGTCGTTGTTGAACGACTTCCGCCAGCTCATGTCGATGTTGCCGGTCGAGTAGCCGCCGAGGTTGTACGGCGGGTCGGTGCAGATCAGGTCCACCGACGCGTCCGGGACCCGGGCGAGCAGCTC
>JBKJOK010000064.1:0-3621 GCA_046595595.1 Candidatus Limnocylindrales bacterium | reverse complement strand
CACCGCCCAGACCGTGTGGCGCGCCATCCAGTCCGCGAAGGGAGCCCGGGCATGATCCCGAACGCGTTCGACTACCAGCGGGTGAGCTCGCTCGACGAGGCGCTCGGCCTCGTCGGGGCGCCCGGCACAAAGGTCATCGCCGGCGGGATGAGCCTCCTGCCGTTGATGAAGCTCCGGCTCGCCAGTCCGGAGCGCCTCGTGGACATCGGCCGGCTGGTCGAGCTGCGCGGCGTCCGCCAGCTCGACGACGGCCGGCTGGCGATCGGGGCCCTGACGACCTACGCGGAGCTGGCGGAGTCGCCGGCCCGTCACTACGGGCTGATCGGCGACGCGCTGCCGGATATCGGCGACGTCCAGGTCCGCAACCGGGGCACGGTCGGTGGCGCGGTCGCTCATTGCGACCCGGCTTCGGACCTGCCGGCGGTCCTGCTCGCCCTCGACGCGGAGATCGTCGCCCGGTCCAAGCGTGGCGAGCACGTCTATGCGGCCGACGGCTTCTTCACCGGCCCGTTCGAGACGGCCCTGGCCGACGACGAGCTGGTCACGGAGATCCGCCTGCCCGGTCCGCGCGACGACGCGGGCTCGGCGTTCCTGGCCCTGAGCCAGCGAGCGTCGGGCTACTCGATCGTCGGGGTCGCGGCGGCCATCATCAAGGAGAACGGCAGTGCGATCACGAAGGCCGGGATCGCGCTGACCGGGGTCGGCGACGCGCCGTACCGGGCGAAGGCCGTGGAGGCAGCCCTCATCGGCAACGAGGGCACGCCCGAATCGATCGCCGCGGCCGCCGCCCACGCGACCGACGGCGTGACCGTGGCCGGCGACATCCACGCCGACAGCGAGTACCGCGCGGCGATGGCAATCACCTACACGCGGCGAGCGATCGAGGCGGCTCTCGGCCGTCTCGGCTGAGGCGCGGTTGCGTCTCGAACGGCTGACTCCGGGACGGCGCCCGCCGGCCGAGTTGATCGGCGCCGTCCTGACCCGCGATCTCGTCGTCGGCGGACGGCGCTGGCCGAAGGGCCGGCGGCTGACGGCGGCCGACCTCGAGGCGTTCGAGGCGGACCCGTCGCTCGGCGTCGGGCCGGTCACATTGATCGTCATCGAGGAAGGCGATCTCCACGAGGACGACGCGGCTCTCAGGCTGGCCGACGCGGTCGAGGGCGCAGGCCTGACGCGGCGCGGTCCGGCCCAGAGCCGGGTCGATCTCCTCGCCGCGCACGACGGCGTGGTCCATGTCCGAGTTGCCGAGCTGGAGCGCCTGAACCGGATCGACCCGCTCGAGGTCTTCACTCGGCTCGATGGCTCGATCGTCGCGGCCGGGGACCTCGTCGCGTCGGTCAAGGTGGCGCCGCACGTGGTGGCGGGGTCCGTGGTGGCGGCCGGGGCGCGGATCGCGGGTGATGGTCGTCGGCCGCTCGTCCGGGTCGCTCCGTTCCGGCCGATGCGGGTGGGCGTCATCGTCAAGGAGTCGCTCCGGGCAGCGGACCGGCCGCGGTTCGAGGCGAGCGTCCGGCTGAAGGTCGAGAGTCTCGGCTCGGTCGTCGTCGGGATCGACTACGTGGCGGACGAGGACGGGGAGGTGCGCGACGCCCTGGAGCGCCTGGTCCGCGGCCGCGGGCTGGCGCGGGCGAACGTCATCCTGACCGCCGGCGGTCGGTCGACCGACCCGTCGGACCCGTTCTTCAGCGCGATCGACGCCCTCGGCGGCCGGATCGTCCGCCACGGCGTTCCCGCCCATCCCGGCTCGATGCTCTGGCTGGCCCGGATCGGCCGGACCGCGATCCTCGGCCTCCCGACGTGCGGGGCGTACTCGAAGGCGACCGCCGCCGACCTGCTCCTGCCGCGCCTCCTGACCGGCGAGCCGCCGACCCGCCGGACGGTCTCGCATCTGGGCCATGGCGGGGTCCTCACCCGCGAGATGCGATTCCGTTTCCCGCCGTATGCCCGCGAGCTCGACGCGCCCGACGGCTGACCTGCACGCGGCCCGTTCAGCCCGCCCAGGCGCGGCCCCTGTCCGCCCCGGGGGCCCGCTCCTTCTCCCGTTCACCCACCCCGTGACCGAACCAGCGGAGGAGCACCGCCCAGGGCCCCGCCCCGGCCCATTCCCTCCTCCCATTCACCCACCCCGTGAACGAACCTGCGGGCAGCACCGCCCCGCCCCCGCCTCGGCCCGCTCGGCCCGGCTTCCCGATGGGCTAGTAAGCCACAGATAAGGGCGGCGCGGCAATCTGAGTCATGGCCACTCGCGAGCGCCGGGTCGATCGAGGTCGTGAACAGGCGGGGCGAATCATCCGTGCAACGGGTGACGAAGTCCGCTTGAGCAGACGAAACTCCGGGCTCAGCATCAAGTCCGCTGCAGCGTCCATCGGGATGAGTGAATCGACGTTCGGACGGATCGAGCGGTCTGAGCTGCCTGACGTCACGTTGACTCAGCTCGCGACAGCCTGCGCCGCAGTCGGCCTCAAGTTCGTCTCTCGCGCCTACCCCGACGGCGATCCGGTCAGGGACGCCGGGCAGATCCGGCTGCTCGAACGGTTTCGGAGTCAACTGCCTGATCACTCCGGCTGGCGATCCGAGGTTCCAATTCCGATCCCGGGCGACCTTCGCGCCTGGGATGGTCAGTGTCGATTCGGAGGCGTCGTCGTTGCGGTCGAAGCGGTCACGCGCCTGCTCGACGTCCAGGCCATCGACCGTGCCATCGCGCTGAAGCGCCGCGATAGTGGCGTCGGGATTGTCATCCTCCTCATCGCGGACACGGTCGCGAATCGCCGGCGCCTGGCTGAGTATCGCGAGGCCCTGAGGGCCAACTTCCCACTCGACACGAGGGCGGTTCTCGCGGCCGTTCGAGATGGTCGCGCCCCAGACGCGAGCGGGATCGTCGTGCTGTGACCAGCCTCTCAGAAGGCGCTCCTCCGCTGGTTCGGTCACGGGGTGGCTGAACGGGAGGAGGAACGTCCAGGGGCAGTCCAGGGCGGGGGCATGGTCGGGGCTCCTCCGCTGATTCGGTCACCCGGTGGCTGAACGGGAGGAGGACCCCCGCCGGGTGGTCCAAAACGGGGCTTGGTCGGGACTCCTCCGCTGGTTCGGTCATCCGGTGGCTGAACGGGGCGGAGGAGCGACCCCCGCGCGGCGTCCCGCAACGGGGTGGAGGAGCGACCCCGGGGCGGCACTCCGGGCAGTGCGCGGTGTAGGATCGCGGCCATGTCCCTGACCCGTGAGCCCGTTGCCCCCGTTGCCCTCGACTCGATCGAATCGATCATCGAATCATTCCGCGACCGAGATTACGTCTGCGACCGCTCGCTCGCGACAGCGGTCTTCCTCGGGCTTCGGCTGGGCCGGCCGCTGCTCCTCGAGGGCGAGGCGGGCGTCGGCAAGACCGAGCTCGCCAAGACGCTCGCGGCCAGCCTCGGCGCCAAGCTGATCCGGCTCCAGTGCTACGAGGGACTCGACGTCAACGCGGCGGTCTACGAGTGGAACTACCCGCGCCAGATGCTCGAGATCCGCCTGCTCGAGGCCCGCGGCGAGGCGAACACCGCCAACGCCCACGACATCTTCGGCCCGGACTTCCTGATTCGGCGGCCGCTCCTCCAGGCCCTCGAGGCGAGCCCGGACGGCATCCCG
>JBKJOK010000014.1:0-16427 GCA_046595595.1 Candidatus Limnocylindrales bacterium | reverse complement strand
AGGAGCATGACCGACCGCGCAACGGACCGGCGCCTCATGGAATCGGTCGCGCGGGGAGATCCGAGGGCATTCGATGACTTCTATGACCGGTTCTCGCGACCGCTCTTCTCGCTTGGACTGCGCTGGCTCCAGGACGAAGGCGATGCCGAGGAGCTCGTGAGCGATACCCTGATTCGAGCTTGGCAGCAGTCGGCTCGGTTTGATCCCGAGCGAGGCGATGTGGCTTCGTGGCTCTTCGGCATCGCCCGACACGTGGCTGCCGATCGATGGCGTTCGCGAAAACGCCATGAGAGCCAACCGCTTGACCACGCCCCGGAACCAAGTCATGAGCTGGACACTGACGCCCTCGGCGATGCGTTCGATGTCGAACTGGCGCTCGGTCACCTGACGCCGGTTCACCGCCAGATCCTGCTCCTGACCTACGGCCACGATCAGACTGAGTCGCAGATCGCGAGCCGCCTCAGCATTCCCGTCGGGACCGTGAAGAGCCGACGGTTCCATGCCCTCCGCAACATGGCCGGTCTGCTTGGCGATCCTGGTGTGGCAACACCCGTGGACCGAGGGGACTCGTGATGAACGATCCGGATCGAAGACCGGAACGAGGCGGCCACGCCACCCATGAACTGCTGCTCGCGGGACTGGAAGGCGCACTTGCCGCCGGGAGCGAACCAGATCCGGCCCTTGACGATGACCTCGTTCGCTGTCCGTCGTGCGGTGTCGAGGCGGCGAGGCTTATCACCGCAGCCGGGCGACTGCGACGTGCCGCCAGGTCCCACATCCTCGATCTCGAGCCATCTCCCAGGGTCCGGGACCGGGTCCGTGCAGCGGTCCTTCAGGGTCGGCCTCAACCGCCACCGAACCGGGCTCCGAAGGGCGCGACGAGGGGGTTCTTCGCGAGTCTTGGCTGGGCGGGCGTCGGGGCCGCGGCTGGCGCGCTCGCGCTAGCCCTCGCGCTCACTCTGGGAACTGCAACGCCACCGGCCGCCGCCGCCTTCACCTTGACCGGGTCCGAACTCGCGCCCGGGGCGTCGGGTCTCGTCACGTTGCGGCCCCTCGCCGGCGGTTCGACCGCGATGACCGTTGCCGTCTCCGGCATCCCGGCGTCGAAGCCGGGCGAGTTCTATGAGCTGTGGTGGGTCGGAGCCGAGAAGCGCCACGTCAGCTGCGGCACCTTCCGCTCCGACGGCTCACCGCTCAACCTGGCCTTCACGTCGGGCGTGGATGTGGCGACGACTGTCCTGATCGAGATCACGCTCGAGAGGGACGACGGCGATCCAGCGCCTGGTCCGCATGTGGCCCAGTGATCGACGGCGTTGGCGATCCATCAGTAGCGAGTAGGATACGCGGCGTCTGTCGATGCGAGCCGTTCGCCGGCTCGTCATCGAGGGTCAAAGACCGCCCGTAGCTCAGTGGATCAGAGCGACTGACTTCGGATCAGTAGGTCGGGGGTTCGAATCCCTCCGGGCGGGCCAGCTCATCGCTCGCGCGTCACGGTCGGAGCGCCCGATCGCGAGAGACGAGCCAGGGCAATGGCGAGCGCGGGGATCGGCGCGCTCGCCGAAGCCGGCGGACGTGCGGCTCGAGTGCGCCCGCCTCAACGAGGGAGCAGAGGTGATCCTCCGCATCGTCAGCGGACGGGTGCGCCCCGCTGAGGTCGACCGCGTCTCCGCGTCGTATCGCGCCACGTATGTACCGGTCGCGGAGCGGACCGTCGGCCTGGCCCGATACGTCGTCGGCTCCTGCCCGGCGGCCGATGGCGACCATGACCTCGCGGCGATGACCGTCTGGACGGGGGTCGAACACGCCCTGGCCGGGTACGGCGGCAACCTCTCGGCGATCCGCACGCTCGACGCCGTCAACCATGGCGAACAGATGACGTCGGTCGCCTACTACGAGCTCGATCAGTTGGCCGGCGCGGACATCGGCAGCGGCCGTCCGACCCTCCTCCGGATCGCGGTCGGGCGCGTGCCACACGGCCTGGACGCCGACATCCAGCAGCAGCTCCGACGTCACATCCCGGACTTGCCGCCCGAAGTGTGCGAAGCCTGGGTCGGACGGCGCGTCGTGGACGGCGACGTCGAGATCGCGTTCGCCTCGACGTGGCTCGAGGCCCCGGCCGACCGTCCGCTCGACGAGCCGCTGTGGACGGCCATTGCGGATCGCTACAACGTGTTCCGGGTGTCCGTCCAGACGATCCACGTCGAGGGCGTCGGCCGCGGCTGAGGGTCCGCGCCCGGCCGCCGGCCTTCGCCACGCGTCTGCAAGGAGCACCGCCGTCGGCATGACCTCGGCGTGGTCGGCTGGCCCATAGCCTCTGGATCAAGCGCACGCACGCCCGGCTCGCTGCTCTCGACGAGGCCGCCCCGTTCCGTCGTGCGAAGGAGGATCCTCATGGCCACGACCACGACCCGTCGCCGATCGTCCAACGGCACCGGCTCCAACGGCAAGCCGTCCCCCCAGCCGAAGCTCGGCCAACGCGGGCCGGAGCTCCAGAAGTTCGGCACCCTCCGCCAGCTGCCGATCGCCCTGGCTGCGGACGCCCGATCCGAGAGCTGCCGGGTCCTCAACGAGATCCTGGCGGACACGACCGTCCTCTACGCCCACTACAAGAAGGCCCACTGGAACGCCGCCGGGCCAACGTTCTACCAGCTCCATCTCCTGTTCGACAAGCACGCCGAGGAGCAGCTCGAGTTGATCGACGCGATCGCCGAGCGGGTCCAGATGCTCGGCGGCATCAGTGTCGGCGACCCGCGCCATGCGGCCGAGCTGACGACGATCGCACGCCCGCCCGACGGCGCCGAGGAGGTCCCGGTCGTGCTGTCGCGGCTGCTCGACGCCCACGAGACGATCCTGGAGAAGGTCCGGAAGGGCATCGACAAGACCGAGAAGAACAAGGACCTGGGCACCAACGACCTGCTGATGGGCGACGTCCTGCGGCGCCACGAGATGCAGGTCTGGTTCGTAGCCGAGCACATCGTCGAGATGCCGCTCGTCGACGCGTAACCGCCCGGGGAACCCGAAGCCCGAGGCCTACCTCAGGACGGCGAAGGCGTCGAGGTCGATCCGTGGCCGCCCGGTCGTGCCCACCGCAACGAGCTTGATCGTCCGGCTCGCCGCCGTCGACCACGTCTTCTGCCAGATCAGCACCCGGTGCCCGGTCGGCGACCCGTACAGGTCGACCGTCGTCAGGTATGTCCCGTCGACGTAGATCTTGACCTTGCCGCGGGTCGTCGACCGGCTCGCCACGTAGGCGATCGAGCGCCCGGTGAACGTGTACGTCGCCGACGCCCCGGCGACCGTGGAGTACCGCGTCGAGCCGCCCGAGTACGAGGTCGAGGTCGACGTCGACCAGGTCCGGCCGTAGCGGATCGACGCGCTCGTCTGCTGAAGGAGGAGCGGCGCCAGCGACGGACCGCCGGCCCAGGCGCCGACGTTGCCCGCCCGATCCACCGACCGGACGCGATAGCGGACCGTTCCGGACGGGGTCGCCAGGAGGTCGAACGCGGGCGTCGTCAGCGATGTCGACAGTGACGTCCAGGTCGCGCCGCCGTCGACGCTCCGAGCCGCCTCGTAGCGAGCGATCCCCGCCCCGCCCGTGTCCGCGCCGCTCCATGCGAGGTGGACCGGGAGGCTCGTCCCCGAGAGCCTCGCGGCCGCACGCAACGAGGCCGCCGGCGACGTGGCTGTCGGCGCGGTCCGATCGATCACGACGGTCGGCGCCACGATGGCCGCGATCGGACCCGTGATCGCCTTGGCGTCGCTGACCGATCCGGCCTTCAGGGCGAGGACGACCGAGCCGCCCGAGCAACCCGTCAGGCTGACGGCCCAGGCCGCGCCGGAGCCCGTCGGGGTGCCGACGACGCACCCGGTCGCGGTCCCGGTCCGCGTGAAGTCGCCCGCGGTCAGGCCGGTGACCGGCCGGTTGAACGTGACGTCCCAGGTCAGGACGGGCGCGTTCGTGATCCGGTCCAATGGGCTGGCGCCCGTGTCGGATGCCGCGCGCAGACGGATCGTGGCGGCGGGCTTGCCCGGGATCAGCTCGAGGAATCGCACGCCGTGGCCGGTCCGCACGAACGCGACGCTCAGGCTTCCGTCGCGACCTCGCGCAAGGACGCCGCTGATGTCCTGCCAGCGCGGCGTGAGCTTGGTGGTCTGCCATGCGTTGCCGACGAGCACGGCGTGGCGCAGGCCCGGGCCGGACGGGCATTCGGGGACAGCGCAGCCGGCGCCGCCGTAGAACATCCCGTCCGAGTACACGACATGGACGAGGCCCGCGGCGTCCACGCCGAGCGTGGGCCGCGCCGCCCCCAGGCCGTTGGCGATCGCGGTCTGCGTCCAGGCGCCGGTCGACGGGTTGCGGCGATGGACCCGCACGCCGTGGTCCACTTCCCACTCCGCGATCCAGATCGTGCCGTCGGCCGTCCGCCCGATGGACGAATCCAGTCGGAGGGTCGCGCCATTCGTGACGCTTGTCGACGTCCATGCTCCGGTGGTGCCCCGGACGTGGACGATCCGTGAGCCGAACGGGGGATCGCTGGCGGCCCGGGCAGAGATCGCGACGTGCAGCGCGCCCGCCGGATCGAGGAGGATGCTGGGCTCGCGGATCGAAGCCCCGGTGTACATCGTGTCGGTCGTCCAGACACCGCCGACCCGCCGGATCCGGAGCAACCTCGACTCGAACGCATTCGCATGGACGATCACCGGCGAATCGGCGCCATCGAGCGTGATCGCGACCCCCTGCGACGCGAAGTCCGGGCCCGGCGATGCTCTCGTGACCGCCCACGTTCCGCTCGAATTCGTCGCGTAGCCGACGCGTCGCCGGCTGTCCGGCAGACCCATCCGGTTCGCGTCCTGGTCTTCCGTGAAGGCGATGTGGGCCCGTCCCTGCCGGTCGACCGCGAGCGCGACGTTCGTCGGCCAGGAAGCGCTGACCCGGCCCACGACCCACGAGCCGCTGGCATCTGTCCCGTAGTAGAGCCCGGCGCTGAGCTCGCCGTAGTGGCCGGCGAACGCCACGTGATGACGTCCAAAGGAATCGGTCGCGGAGTCAAGCGCCCCGGCATCGCTGAACGGCCGGGCGAGCGTCGATACGAACGAGCCCGCCGCATTGGTCGCGTAATGGATGCCGAACGGAGCGCGGCTGGTCTGGAGGTACGCGATGTGGGCCTTGCCGGCGGCGTCGACGGTCAGGCTTGCCGAGTAGCCCTCCCACTCAACGATCGTGCGCACCCACGAGCCGCTCCGATTCGTTGCATAGGCGACTCCCGCTGTGCTGTTTGTCGCATCGGCCATGCCGAACGTGACATGGACCCGACCGGTCGAGTCCATCACGAGATCCGGCGAGTCGGCGTACCCGTCGAAGATCCGGATCGCCGGATTCCAGGCTCCGCTCGGCAGTCGATTCCGGTAGTACAAGCCTAGGCCCGGCCGGGCGAAGACGACGTGGACGCCCCCGCCGCCATCGACCCCGATGCCGGCGTACTGGTCCTCGACGTGATCGGTGATGAGCCGGGACGTCCATAAGCCGGTCTCGTTCGTGAGGTAGGCGAGGCCCGAGCTCGAGCCGTCCTTGCGACGCAGCGCGATGTGGGCCGTCCCGTCGGCTTCGACTGCAATCGCGACAGGGCCGTCGGCATCGCCGCTCGTGAGCCGCCGGATCACCCAGGTCCCGCTGGCGTTGGTGGCGTAGTACGTGCCGGGCCCGGTGACGTCCGGTGCGCTGCCGCCGGGCGCAATGACGATGTCCTGATCCCAGGCAACGGTTCGCGTGAACGCGACGTGGGCCTTGCCGGCGGCGTCGTAGGCGATCGCCGGCGACCAGTCCCAGAAGCAGCTGTCCGCGTCGGGGCAGGCAGCCGTGATTCGTCGCTGGGTGGGCGCCGCGGCATCGGCGCCCACGAGGATTATTCCTGGATCCGACCATGTCTCGAGGCTGGCCCATGCACGCTGGACAGCAACCGTCGGGACACCCGACCCGTTGACCGCGAGATCGAGCCAGTAGAAGTCGTCGTACGCGGTCGTGAGCCTGCGATCGGTCCAGCCCGATCCGCTCCGGCTCAGGAGCTGGATGCCCTGGAAGCGACGGGCATAGGCGATGATCGGCTTGCCTGCCGAGTCGATGGCGATCTTCGGCGGCCCGAGGGAGGCGGTGCTCGTCTCGACCGGGACCGGGGTCGGGAACGTCGGCGGGCTCGGCGCGGGGACGGGCGCGGGGACCTGGGCGACGTCGATCATGGTCGTCAGGACCTGCGGGGTGGCCGACGGGAACGGCGGCGGCAGGACCGAGGCGACGTTCGACAACGCGGCACCCGCGTCGACCACGCCGCCGGTCCATGCCTTGCCGGTAAGGCCGGCAACGGACCGGGTCGTACCGAGGATCCGGTCGCGGATCTGCGTTCCGGTCCAAGTCGGGTTGCGCGCGGCGACGAGGGCCGCGACACCGGTCACGTGAGGCGTGGCCATCGATGTCCCGTCGAGAGACCCGTAGCCGCTGCCGGGCAGGGTGCTGAGAATCCCGGAACCGGGCGCCGCGACCTGGACGGTCCGGATCCCGTAGTTGGAGAACGCGGCGATCGCGTCGGTGTCGGTGGTGGCCGCGACCGACACGACATTGGCGAGGCGGAACGATGCGGGATAGTGCGGGACTTCGTCGCTGTTCTCGCTCGCGTTGCCGGCGGCCGCGAACGCCACGTGGCCGGCCGCTGCCGCGGCTGAGAACGCGTCGTACTCGGCCCGGACGAAGTCGCCCGCGCCGTAGCTGTGGTTCGAGACCCGGGCGCCGTTGGCGACTGCATAGTCGAGGGCCGCGATGATCGCGCTGATGTTGCCACTGCCGTCCGCGTCGAACGCCTTGAGGGGCATCAACTTGACCGACCACGCGACGCCGCTCAGCCCGATCCCGTTGTTGCCGCGCGCCCCGATCGTGCCCGAAACGTGGGTCCCGTGGCCGTTGTCGTCGGACGGCAGGGCATCGCCATTGGCAAAGTCCCAGCCGTGGACGTCGTCGACGTAGCCGTTCGCGTCATCGTCCACGCCGTTGCCCGCGACCTCGCCGGGATTGGTCCAGACGTTCGCGGCGAGGTCCGGATGGTTGAGCTGAATCCCCGTGTCGACGACGGCGACGGTGACGCCGGCTGCGTCGGTCCGGACGGTCCACGCACCGAGGGCGTCGATGTCGGCGCCGGCCGTTCCGCCGGTCTGGCCAGTGTTGGCGAGGGCCCACTGCTGGGCGAAGCCCGGATCGTTCGGGGCCTGGTCGAGCTTGACAATGCAGTCAAGCTCCACCGATCGGACTCCGCGCTGGGCACGCAGCGTGGCAATCGCCTGGGCCGCGGGGAGCGCCGACGTCACAAGCTCGAGACCGGGCACGATCTTGAACGCCCGGACAGGCTGGCTTCGAGCCTGCGACACGGCGGCGGCACGCTCGGCGCGCGATCGATCGGGGGCGAACCGGACGAGATAGCGACCCGGGACGGCAGCGCAGGCGGCCGCCTCCCCGAACGGGCCCCGCGGTCCGCCAGGCTCGGCTTTGCCGCCGGCCCGGCCGGGGCCGTTGGATGGCGGTTGGCCGCGCCCGGTGCCGGGGGCGCCTGCGGCCGGCGCGGTCTCGATGGCGACGGGCGCGGTCCGGGCGGCGACGGGCGCGGGCGCCCAGACGAGCGACAGCGCCATCGCGGCGACGAGGAGGCGGATCCGCGCAGGGTGGCGGGATCGAGCCCTCATCCGCGGCTTGCCTGCACGTCCACACCCCTCACGTCTGGCGACTCCTGCCTGGATCGGCTCGGGCGCCTGCTCGGCCGCGCAGCGCAGTGTCGCCTCCGGCTCCGGGTCCGGTCAATCAATCTCCAGCCTTCGCTGTCGGGCCGGATCGGCGTCGTAGCGCGTCTTGACACCGCCGACTGATACTCGATACTAACTAGTATCATGTATTGGATGGCGTGGCGCTGGTCGTCGGTGCAGTGGCTCGGGGCATGGGTCGCGGCGGCAGTTTGCGGCGTCATCGCCGAGATCGGATTCGGCCTGAACGCTCCGCTCATGACCGTCGCCGGGTTGAGCGGTCTGCCCTTGGGAGTCCTCGTGGCCGGACGCTTCGCGCCCGAGGCGCTCGCCGCCCGGTCTGCCGTCGTGATCGGCCTCCGGATCGGGCTCCACGCAGGCATTGTCACGTTGCTGGCCTTGTTCCTTGGCCTGGCAGTCGGGACACTGGTCCTGCGGACGGACGTCTCCTTCGCGGACCGCGTCGTCCAGGTCGGCCTTGCCGCGGTCGGGGTGCCCGTATACGGGGCGGTCTTCGGGTTGCCCTTCGCCTTGCTCGGCGGCGTGGTGGGCGCCCTCGCCCTGCGCACTGTCCGTGCTCGCGGGCGGGTCGGCACGAGGGGCCTGGTCGTGGCCAGCGCGGGCCTCTCCGCAATCGCTTTGGTCGACGTCCTGAGCTGGCTGTGATCGATTTGACGAGTGGTGCACATGCGACGTGGTGCGGGCAACCCCTCCGGGTCCGGCCCCGAGACGTGCCTCGAATGTGCACAGGATGCGATCCCGGACCAGAAACAGGTTCGGCGTTGGGGCGTTCCGGTCGGATGTGCACCGTGTGTGCAAATCCGGGCGCGAAGCTGCGATCGACACGCCGCTGGTAGGCTGCCGACGTGACCCACCGGACCGCCGCCCAGCTCCTCGTCGAGTGCCTCGCCGCCGAGGGCTGCGAGTACGTGTTCTCTGTTCCGGGCGAGGAGACGATGGACATCCTCGACGCGCTCGGCACGGTCGCCGCGGCGGCGCGCGACGACGGCCGGCTCGCCGGGCCGCGCCACGTCACGACCCGCCACGAGCAGGGCGCCGCGTTCATGGCCGACGTCTACGGCCGCCTGACGGGCAAGGCAGCCGTCGCGATGGCGACGCTCGGGCCGGGCGCGACGAACCTGATCACCGGCATCGCCGACGCCTACCTCGATCGGGCGCCGATGGTCGCGATCACGGGCCAGGCCAGCTCCGAGAAGCTCCACAAGGAGGCCCACCAGGTCGTCGACGTCGTCCGGATGATCGAGCCGGTCACGAAGTGGAACACGCGGGTCGAGCGGGTCGAGGCGATCCCCGAGATCGTCCGCAAGGCCTTCCGGACCGCCGTCCTCGAGAAGCCGGGCCCGACCCACATCGAGATGCCCGAGAACGTCGCGGCCGCCCCGGTCGCGGACGAGGCCCGGCCGCTGATCCCGGGCCAGACCTACTTCCCCGAGCCGACCGACGCGGCGATCGCCCACGCCGCCGACCTGATCGCGACCTCGCAGCGGCCGCTCGTCCTGGCCGGCAACGGCGTCCTCCGGCGGCGGGCCGCGCCGGAGCTCCGGGCCTTTGCCCGAGGGCTTCACGTTCCGGTCGCGGCAACGTTCATGGGCAAGGGCGCCATCGACGATCGCTCGCACCTGTCGCTGATGGCCGTCGGGCTCCAGGCCCGCGACCACGTCCTGTCGGGCTTTGATCGGGCCGACCTCGTGATCTGCATCGGCTACGACCTCGTCGAGTACGCGCCGGCCGGCTGGAACCCCGACGGCCGCAAACGGATCATCCACATCGACACCCAGCCGGCCGAGGTCGACGGCCAGTACCGGCCCGAGGTCGAGCTCGTCGGCGACATCGACGGGTCCCTGCGCCGGCTCCTCGCCGCGGTCCTGCCCCGTGGAATCAGTGGCCGCGACGCCGGGGAGCGTCACGAGAGCCGCGAGACCCTCGTCCATGCCGACCTCCGGACCGCTCTCCTGGCAGAGCTGGCGGGGAGTGCCGGTTCGGGCGGCGACGATGCCCTGCCGATCACCCCGCAGCGGGCGATCGCAGATCTCCGCGAGGCTCTCGGTCCGGAGGACATCGTCGTGTCCGACGTCGGCGCCCACAAGGTCTGGGTCGCCCGGCTCTACCAGGCGTACGAACCGAACACCGTGATCATCTCGAACGGGTTCGCGGCGATGGGCATCTCGCTGCCGGGCGCCGTGGCCGCGAAGCTCGTCCATCCCGAGCGGAAGGTGGTCGCGCTGTGCGGCGACGGCGGATTCCTGATGAACAGCCAGGAGCTCGAGACCGCCAAGCGGATCGGGGCGAACATCACGGTCGTCGTGTGGCGCGACGACGGCTACGGCCTGATCGACTGGAAGCAGCGCAACGAGTTCGGGCGGCCGTTCGGGGTCGAATTCGGGAACCCCGACTTCGTCGACTACGCCCGCTCGTTCGGGATCGCCGGATTCCGGCCGGCATCAGCCGCCGATCTGCTGCCGACGCTCCGGCGTGCGCTTGATGTCGACGGCCCGTCGCTCGTCGAGGTCCCGATCGACTACCGCGAGAACCTGCGGCTGACCGAGCACCTCGGCGCGCTCTCGGGAGCCTGAGCTCGACGAGTCGGCGATCATCCGCCTGCTGCGCTGCTCGGTCGGTGCAGGACCGGGTCGAGGTACACGAAACGCTCGACGACCGTCCGGAAGCCGATCCGCTCGTAGATCGGCTTGCCCATCTCGCTTGCCTGGAGCGTCCCGACGTCGCAGCCCGCTTGAGCGCCGTCGGCCAGGATCCGGCGGGTCATCGCCTCGCCAAAGCCGCGGCCGCGAGCCGGCTCAACGGTCGCGATGGTGTAGACCCCGATCGTGCGGCCGGTCCGGATCCCGAGCCCGCTCGTGACCGGCTCGCCGTCGGTCAGGCCGAGGTACGCGGCACAGCCCGGTCGACGCCACAGATCCGGGCCGATGAACCTCCGCAACGGTGCGTCGGGGATCTCGAGAACGGCCGACGCGATCCGGATGTGGCGGTCCATGCCAGCGTCGTCAGCGATGCGCTGGAGATCGAAACCGACGGGGACGACGGGCGCGGCGCCACCGGTTGGGAGCGGATGGATCGCCATCCCGGGGAGGGCGCTGTCGTCGCGGACGAGACCGAGGTCCTCGGCGATCAGGCGCAGGTGCTCGTCGCGTCCTTGCTGGCCGACGACGTAATACGGCGCCCCGCGTTCGCGGGCGAGGGTGACGGCATCGCGTAGGCCGCCCTCGGTCGCACCGTCGTTCAGCACGATCTGGTTGAGGTAGGCGACCGCGATGCCCGACAGGAATGTCGAGACGCCGCGCTCGATCCGGATCGACGCACCCGCCACGCCGTTGACCTCGATCCGCAGCCATTCGAGCATGTTGTCGTGCTCGAGCCGGGCCAGCGTCGCGTCGTCCACGAGTCCGACGGTAGCAGCCGGCCGGCCCCCGCCGCGCGCTGCTAGGCTCCGCCGCGTGTCCACCCCCTCGACCGTTCGGTCGTTCCTCACCCGGATGTTCACGATGCCGTCGTACCCGCCCGACGATCGCGACCTGCGGACCTTCCGTCTCGCCGGGCTCGACGTGCCGGTCCGGGCGACCGCCGTTGTCGTGGCGGTCATCCTGATCGTCATCTTCGACTTCCAACGGACGCTCATCCCCGACGAGCTCGTGCGCTATGACCGCAACCCGGGCGCGCAGCGGTTGCAGGCGCTCAGCCGGGTCCTGCTCTTCTTCCTGGTCCCGATGGCAATCATCGTCATCGGGTTCCGCGACCGGCCGGGGCGCTACGGCCTTCAGCTGGGCGACTGGCGCTGGGGCCTCGGGCTGGCCGTGTTCGGAGCGGCGGTGATGACGCCGGTCGTGCTGGTGTTGTCGGGCGCGCCCGACTTCCGCGAGTACTACGCGCCGTCGATGGATCCGCTGCCGTCGCTGCTGTTCACGAACATCCTCGATCTCGTCTCGACCGAGTTCATCTACCGCGGCTTCCTGATGCTCGCCCTCGCCCGCGTGTTCGGCCCGATCGGGCTGGTCGTCGCCCTCTTCCCGTTCACGTTCACCCACCTGACCAAGCCCGAGCTCGAGCTCCTGACGACGTTCGCCGGCGGCGCGGTCTACGGCTGGCTGACCTGGCGGACGGGCTCGATCCTGTGGGGCGCCCTGGCCCACACGTACATCGTGACGCTCGTGATCCTCGCAGCCAGCGGTCGCGGCTGGCCGGTCTGATCCGGATCAGTCGGTGGCGCCGACCTTGCGACCCATTCGGGTTCTGCCCGACGAGGCATCGGCCCGGAGTTCGACGCGATCGGACCCCGACGCGGCCGACGCATCTCCGAGTCGGGCCAGGAACGGCGCGGCGCCGAGCCGTTGGAGCGTCGCGCGGGCCCACTCGACGGCGTCGCGGACATCGAGCGATGCCCGGTCGCGGTCGGCTAGGAATGTCGCCATGTCGACGACCGCGAGCGCTTCATCGAACGCCAGGCCCAACTGGCGCCAGCCGGGCAACGCCTCGCGGTACAGGCCGAGCGCCTCTGCGCTCCGACCTTCGACCGCGATGATGCCGGCCCGGAGTGTCTTCAGGTCGAGATCCAGGGCGGCCCCCCGATAGCCGCTGGCCGCGATCAGGTCGAGGATCGCGGCAGCCGCGGCGGGATCCCCGGCCCACAGGGCGGCGCGTGCGGCGAGCGGCGACGCCAACGGCTGGAAGTACTCCGTGATCCCGACGGCCACTTCTGCTTCGCGCCGCGCTTCGCCAAAGGCACCGAGCGCGAACGCCGACCAGGCTCTCGCCCAGTGGTCGTAGGACTCGAACTGGGGGTCCGTGATCCCCGTCCGGAGTTGCGCTGCGATGGCGATGTCGCCGGTCGCGTCAGCGCCCCGGGCCGCGCTCAGGATCGCGCGATCGATGAAGAACTCGGCGAACTGGCCGGACGTCGGATCGTCCGGGATCCACTCGTCGAGCATGGCGCTCGCCCAGACCCACTCGCCGGCCCGAAACGCACAGATCACGCTGTTGCCGACCATCTGGGCTCCATACGATCGCGATGCTGTGCGCCGCGCGATCTCGAGCCCGTCGCGACCGAGGGACAGGCCGGCCACCGGGTCGCCCCATTGCTCGTAGAAGGTGAGCAGCGTCCGTCCGCCCCGCTCCTGGTCCTCCAGGCCGACCGACAACGCCAGCTGGTGGCCGCCGCGCGTCAGGACCAGGCCTTCACGCGGCCGATCCGCGGACATCATCAGCGCGCCGCGACCGATCAGGCACCAGACGATGACTTCGATCAGATCCAGACGTTCCGCGACGCGCAGGCCGCGCTCGGTCCACTCGAGGCCCTCGGCGACATGCTGGCGGCCGCGGTGCGCGGCACCGAGCGCGGCGGCCAGCCAGGCCCCGGCCGGCGTCTCCTCGAGGTCGTGGAATTCCTCCCAGGCCCGGGTCAGGATCTCGAGCGCCCGCTCCGGGTCCCCGTACCAGCCCTGGTAAACACGGGCGAACTCGGCCGTCGCGGTGGCGATGGCCTGCCGATCGCCGATCTCGCGCTGCGCGTCGAGCACGCCGCGGGCATGAAGCTCGACCACACCCGCGTCCAGCCCGCGCCGGGCGGAGGCCCCTGCCCGGGCATGGAGATCCGCCAGATCGGCAGGTTCGCTGGCGACCTCAAGCGCCTGCCGGAGGAAGACGATCGCCTGTTCGTGCGAGCCGAGCGACGCGGCTCGCTCGGCCGCCCCACGCAGGGCGACCCGCGCCTGGGCCGCGAGGGCGGCGGCCTCGGTCGGGTCCCCGGCGAGCTTCTGGGCGGCCAGATAGTGACCGGCCAGGCCGCCGGCGAGCTCCTCGGAGCCGAGTGCCTCAAAGTAGCGGGCGGCTGCGAGGTGGCGCGTCTTGCGATCCTTCCGGGCGAGCGTGTTGTAGGCCACCTCCCGGATGAGCGACTGAACGAAGGAGTACTGGCCGCGCTCCGGAGAGCGGGCATCGACGTCGAGGACGAGGAGCTCGCGTCGCAGGAAGGCCCGCAGGCGGGGCTCGAGTTCGGTCTCGGCAATCCCCGCGACGGCGGCCAGACCGGCGAGAGTGAAGCTCTGGCCGAGCACCGCGGCGTCCTCGATGAGGGCCCGATCGAGCGGATCCAGCCCGTCGAGACGGGCGGCGATGAGCGCGGTGAGGGTCTCGGGGACGGCCAGATCGTCGAGCGTCCCGACCGGCCGGTAGGCGCCTTCCTCGAGGACGATTCGTCCCTGGGCGAGGAGCATCCGGACCGTCTCGACCGCGTAGAGCGGGATCCCGTCGGCCCGGCCGACGATCGCCTCCGTCGCCTTCGCGGCGAGACCGGGTACGAGGCCGCCGAGCAGAAGCCGCATTTCTTCGGGCGACAGAGGCTCGAGGTGGATCGAGGCGAATGTTCGCTTGCCGGCGCCCCAGTCCGGTCGCTTGTCGATCAGGTCGGGACGAGCGAGGGTGATCACGGTGATCGGGACGCTCCGGCTCCACTCCATCAGGTGATCGATGAAATCGAGAAGGCCCGTGTCGGCATGGTGGATGTCCTCGAACACCATCACGACGGGGTTGCTCGCGGCGAGGCGCTCGAAGAAGGTCCGCCAGGCGGCGAAGAGCTGGTCCGGACGGATCCCGCCGCCGTCGTAACCGAGCAGCGCGAGCAGGGCCGCCTCGATCCAGCGCCGCTCCTCCTCGTCCGCGACGTGCGTCCGGACGATGGCCGCGATCCGCTCCCGGGTCGCGGCCTCGTCGTCGGTCTCCACGAGTCCAGCCCGGCCTCGGACCATCTCGCCGAGCGCCCAGAACGTGATCCCGTCACCGTAGGCCGGGCTCCGGCCGGTGTGCCACCAGGCTGTCTCGACCAGGCCGTCGACGTACTTCAGGAACTCCCAGGCGAGGCGGGTCTTGCCGATACCGCCGGGGCCGGTGACGCTGATCAGGCGCGGCTTGCCCTCGCGAGCGGTCGCGTGGAACAGGTCCTTGATCAATCGGAGCTCGTCGTCGCGCCCGACGAATGGCGCCTCGAGCGCGTCCGACCGACCGCGACCGCCGCGCTCGGCGACGACGCGCAGGGCCCGGAAGGCCGGAACCGGTGCGGCCTTGCCCTTCAGCGTCTGATCCCCGGCCGGCTCGAAGGCGATGGACGATGACGCCGCGCGCTGGGTGGTTTCGCCGACGAGGACGGTGCCGGGTGCCGCCGCGGATTGGAGCCGGGCGGCAGTGTTGACGATGTCACCGGCGACCATGCCCTGGTTCGTGGCTCCGATGGTCACAGCCGCCTCGCCGGTGAGGACTCCCGCCCGGGCCTGGATCCCGGAGCCAAGGACGTGGACGGCGTCGACCAGCTCGAGGGCCGCCCGGACACTCCGTTCGGCGTCGTCCTCCCGGGCGACCGGCGCTCCCCAGACGGCCATGACCGCGTCGCCGATGAACTTCTCGACGGTCCCGCCGTAGCGGGTGATGACCTCGGTCGCGAGGTCGAAGTAGCGGGTCAGGGTCTCGCGGACCTCCTCGCTGTCGCGCTCCTCGGAGAACGGGGTGAAGCCGACGAGATCCGCGAAGAGGACCGAGACGAGGCGCCGCTCGGCGGTTGGCTGGGCCGGCGCGGTCGATCCGGCAGCCATGGGCGTCGGAGCCCCGGCATTCGACCCAGGATCCGCGGCCAACGACGTCGCGCACTCGGAGCAGAACTTCGACGCAGATGGATTGGCGCTCCCGCATCCCGGACAGACCAGCGCCAGTGGGGTCGCGCACTCCGAGCAGAACTTGGCCCCGACCCGGTTATCCGTCCCGCAGCTTCCGCAGGTCACCCGTGCTCGCTCCCGATTCGTGGAAGAGGTGCCGACGGTACAGCACGTGGGACGTGACCGGCGTGCCGATCCAGCGTCGGAGCGCAAGAAGGGTGAGTGGGACGACTGCGCCTCAGCCCGAGTCGTCGACCCGACCGGGCGGCCCGGCCGTCTCGGTCTCGGACTCGGCGCTCTTCGCGTCGGGCGCCGCGCGGCGCGTCGGGAACGGCATCCGCCCGAACGCCATCAACCCGATCCCTGCGATCAGCGCGAACGCGACGACGAAGAAGCCGAGGTCCATGGGGGCCCTCAGTGCCGGGCAGCCATGGCGACAGCGTCGCCGGCGTCGACCTCGATCCCGTGCCTCCTGGCCGCGTTCAGGATCCTGCGGGCAGCAGCAGCCTTCGCGTCGGGCTCGTCGAAGTCGGTCTGGTTGAAGCGGGAAATCGCGTTGCGCACGTGGCTCTCGTCGTTGATCGGGAGGTGCCGCTCGCCCTCCTTTTCGATCCAGGCGAAGGACGAATCGCGGAGCCGATCACGGTCGGTGGTGTCGAGGGTGGCCATGGAATCCTCCTTGGTCCACCGAGGGTCGCCGCAAACGGGTCTCGGGCGGGTCACGGACTCGCCCGAGAGGGCTGCAGGTGCGTTGCGATGACGCGGGTCCGGCCGCGTGCCGCGGGCTAGCTGGTCGTCGCGGCCTGTCCGCCGAACCGGGCAAGCTCCATGTCGAGATCCAGAGGGCGGATGACCCCGCGATGCTCGTCCTCACCCCACGCCTCGCGCGGGACCCGCCACATGACCTCGAACTCGTTGCCGTCCGGGTCGCGCCCGTAGAGCGACTTCGAGACGCCGTGGTCGCTGGCCCCGCCGAGG
>JBKJOK010000329.1:0-2546 GCA_046595595.1 Candidatus Limnocylindrales bacterium | reverse complement strand
GCGGCGGCCCAGCCCCAGCGGGTGGGGGCCAGGCGCCAGGCGGCGATGGCTCCTACGACGACCAGCGCCGCCCAGAGCACCGGCGAGATCGCGTAGGGCGACCAGTTCCGGACCTCGCCGACCGTGCCGAGGTTGAAGACGCTCGGGAAGGCGAGGCTGCCGGCCGGCTCGAGGACGAGCTGGACAACCGCCAGGCCGGCCGACCACGCAGCGAACCGGCCGAGGGCGTTCCAGTCGCGCCGCCCGATCCACCAGATCGCCGCCAGCGCCGGGAGAACCTTCAGGTGCGTCGCGAGGGCCAGCGACCAGGGGCTCCCGATCGCCATCAGAAACGTGACGGGCACCTGGGCCTGGCCGATGACGACGCTCCATACGATCGGCAGGGCGAGCATCCCGGCCAGGCTCCAGCCGCGCAGCCCGGGCCGGATCAGGAGCACCAGGCCGACCAGCGAGGCTACGACGAGCGCCTCCCAGATCGCGGCGGCGACCGGGAACGGCAACAGGGCCAGCGGGCGGAAGGCAATCGCGAGGAGGGGCGGATAGCGAAAGAAGCCGGACTCGTTGGTCGTGGCCGCCTGGGCGTAGAGGGGAAGGCCGGCGTTCAGCCGCGACCCGGCGTCGTAGTAGGCACGTACGTCCGAGAGGGGGTCGTTGCCCAATCCGACGGCGATCCAGCCGAGTCCGGCGAGCGTGCCAAGGAAGCCTGCGGCAACCAGGATGAGGTTCAGGCGGCGCCGTCGACGGTCCACCCCGGGCAGTGACATCGGGGCCATCCTACTCGCCGCCCAAAGGCCCGTCCCCACCCTCGGAGGCGCGGCGGCGGTAGCCGATTCGTACCAGTCCGGTGGGCGGAGGGGCGGTGCTACATTGCACCGGCCGTGCGTATCCCCCTGCTCCTGTACGCGTTCGCCTTCGTCGTCCGGCTCGTTCTCGCGCTGACCTTTCCGGACCCCGCCTACCCCGATTCGTACTACTACGTCGACGTCGCCCGGGCACTCGCCGCCGGGGACGGATTCAACGTGGACTTCATCTGGATCTTCGGCGAGGTCGGCAATCGGATCCCGGACGTGCCGGTCCTGCCCGTCCCGAGCAATGCCCACTGGCTGCCGCTGTCGTCGCTGATCCAGGCGGCGTTCATCCTGGTGCTCGGCCCGACGGCATTCGCGTCGGCCCTGCCCCTGGTCATCATCGGCGCGTTCGTCGCCCCGCTCGTGTACCTGATCGCAGGCGAGGCCGGCTGCCGGCGCGAGGTCCGGATCGGGGCCGCACTGCTTGCCGCCGCACCCGGCGCGGGGGCCGTGTTCATGCCCCAGCCCGAGAACTTCGCGATCCTCCAGCCGCTCGTCGCGGCCACGCTCTACCTCGTGGCCCGGGGAATGAAGGGCCACGTCCGCTCGTACATCGCGGCCGGCGCCCTCGTCGGGGTCGCGTCCCTGGCCCGGAACGACGGGATCTTCCTGGGCCTGACGACCGGACTCGTCTTCTTCCTCGATCGGGGTCGGGCGCTCCTGTCGCGGGGCACGATCAAGCCGGCGATCCCGTTCCTCGCCGCCGTGGCCTGCTTCGGCCTGTACCTGCTGGTGATGTCGCCGTGGTGGATGCGCCAGATCGCGGTCTTCGGCTCGATCTCGCCGACCGCGTCGAGCGGCAGCGCCCTGTGGATCCGGACGATGGCCGAGTGGAACAGCCTCACGGCCGAGCCGTCTCTCGGGAAGTTCCTCGCCCAGGGCATCGGCCCGATCGTCCAGACCCGGGTCCTCGGGTTGGTTGCCGCGATCGGCAACTTCGCGGTGATCATCGGATCGGTGGTCCTCGTCCCGTTCATGCTCGTCGGGGCGTGGACGCGGCGGCACTCGAGGGACTTCCAGCCGTGGTTCATTCACGTGGTCGTGGTGTTCCTCGCCGCCGCGCTGATCTATCCCGTGCACGTCCCCGGTGGGGCGTTCATCCACTCGGCCATCGGCCTCTCGGGCCACGCCTACATCCTCGCCCTCGAGGGCGTCCTCGCCGGCGTCGGCTGGATCGCCACCCGGCGCCGGGGCTGGGACGTCGCGAAGGCCGGCCCGATCTACGTCACCGCCCTGGTCCTGTTCGTCCTCGCCCTGGTTCCGCTCTATGCCAACGCGGTGCACCGCAACTGGGACGCCTCGCGCCAGCAACGACTCGCCCTGGACGCGGCGCTCGACCATCTGGGTGTCGGACCGGACGAGCGGCTGTACTCGATCGACGCGGCCGGGATGAAGTACTGGACCGGGCGCGGCGGGATCGTGACTCCGGACGATCCGATCGAGACGATCGAGGCGGTTGCCCGGGCGTATCACCCGCGCTGGCTGGTGATCGAGAAGACCGATGCCGCCCGGGCCCTGGCCCCGATCCTGCGCGGTGAGGCCCGCCCGTCGTGGATCGGGCCACCGGCGTTCATCGTGCCGGCGGCCGACGGCGGGCTGCCGGTCCTCGTCCTGTATCCGGTCTGCACCGAGGCCGGTGACGACCGCTGCTCGGACACGCCGGTGCTGGCCGGCCGGTGACGCGCCGCGAATCGATCG
>JBKJOK010000328.1:0-9360 GCA_046595595.1 Candidatus Limnocylindrales bacterium | reverse complement strand
TGGCCCTTGAAGAACGCCAGTTTCGTCTTCATGGAATTTCGACTCCTTGAGTCCGTCACGTCGAGGCTCCGGCGGCCGGGCGGTCTCCCCGGGGAGATCCCTGGCTTTGCGTCCCCGCCTCGCGACGGGTTTGCCCTGGACGGTGGCATCGGCGGAGGACGGGCGTCCTCAGGACCGACAGTGCCGTTCCGAATGCGCACCGGACATGGAACGGGAGTACCAATCAAGCCATCCAACCGTCGGAGGTGCGTGGCCGCACCAGCGGAGCCCGGCCGCTCGCCGGACAGCGCCCGAGGCGCGAGGTCGGACCCTCAGGCGGATTCGACCGAACGGTTCGGATCCAGCTCGTGCTGGGCCGGCGGGCGGCGCATCGCGACAGCGATCGCCATGACGACACCGGCCCCGATCAGGACGTCGCCGATGCTGAACACGTTGGCCAGCGGCAGCCAGCGCGGAGTGGCGAAGATGTCGGTCAAGGGCTCGAGGATCGGTCGCTCGAGGAGGACGCTGTTGGTGTTGCCGCCGACCCCCAGGCCGACCGCCGCCAGGGCCGACGCGCTCGCCGGCATCGCCCCGCCGTTGGCCACGATCGCGATCAGGTTCGAGGCGGCGCCGAGCACGACCAGGGGCAACCCGGGAAGCGCGAGGTTGGCGATCACCACGACCCCGACGAGACCGGTCGAGACCACGTAGATCCAGCGAGCGACGACCTCGGGCAGGCCGTCCGACAGCGGCGAGAACAGGGCGAGCTGGAGGAGCAGCACCGCGACCGCCAGCGGCGCGAGGCGGAACCGGATCGCGCCGAGGCGCTCGATCCGACCACCGAGCAGCCAGCCTGCCAGCAGGCCGATCGGGATCGAGTAGAGGATGAGCATCGAGGCCTACTCCATGCACGACTGGCGACAAATCTCGCGTCCGAATGTCTGACAGTGTGCAGGATCAACCGGCCGCGCCGCGCCGTCACGCGGTCAAGTTGGTCGCTCTCCAGGCAGCGACCCCACCGCTCGGATCCAGGGACAGCAGAAGACCGCCGGTTGCCCGGCGGTCTTGAGATGCTTGCCGCAGACGACTGCGGCTGGATTTCACCGCCAGCGCTGTCCCGCCTCGAGAACGAGAGCGGAACTGGCAAGGGCTGAGAGGACCAGAAGCGTACGAAAGGCCTGAGCCTTCAACATTCGCGTCATCTGATTACCAGCGCATGCCGGCGCCGAGAGTGAGGGCCATCGACGCGAGAAGCGCCATCGCCCCGGTGAAGCGCGCCAGGATCGTCTTCACAATTGACTCCTTTGAGTCTGCCAATGCGTCGGTGATCGGCGGCCGGGCGGTCTTCGCGAGAAGATCCCTGGCTTTGCGTCCCCGCCTCACGACGGGTTTGCCCTGGACGATGGACCGACGGAGGAGCGTTCGTCCTCAGGTCCCACGATCGGGCCGAACGACCCACGAAGACATACCCCAGGAGTCCCGGTCCGACGAGCTGAGAGAGTCATTGCCCGGGCGCACCAGGCACCGTTGCGCGATGCGACCGGCTCTCTCCGTCAGACGGCTGGTTGTCGATCCGCACCCGTCATGCCCGGCGACCGGCGCGGCGACCGGCGCATCGTGGCGGCCATCAGGACGACGACGCCGATCCCGATCAGGACATCACCAATGCTGAACACATTGGCGAGCGGCATCCAGGGCGGAAGCGCGAACAGGTCCGTCAGTGGCTCGAAGGCGGGCTTGGCGACGAAGGCGCTGTTGGAGTAGATGATCGGCGTGCTCTTGCCGAGGGCGGCTGCGGCACCCGGCGCCGTTGGCATGAACCCGCCGTTGGCCAGGATCGCCGTCATGTTGCTGACCGCACCAAGCAGGACCAGGGGGATGCCGGGAATGGTCACGTTCCGCAGGATCGCCAACCCGACGATGAGCGTCGACCCGACGTACAAGGGCGGGCCAAGATCCCCGACCCGGGCCGCGACGGCGTCCGAGAAGAGGATGATCTGGGCGGTGAAGCCGACGACGATGAGGGGCGCCCAGCGGATGCGCAACTCGCCCAGGGCAAGCACACGACCGCCGAGGATCAGGCCGAGGGCCAGGCCGATGACGAGCGAATACAGGATGAACATCGTGACCCTCCAGAAGGTGCCCGCCGGGGGCCTAGGTTGCCTCGCGGGCAGTTGCAACGACGACCGGCCGGACGCCGGACAGCTGATCACTCACGACCGCCCGTCGCTCCCGCGTCGGTTCCGGGTCCGAGCCGGTCAATGGACGGGTGAGCGGCGGAAGAAAGGCTGCGGCGACCGACGGGCCGTCGGTCGGTCGGGCGAACAGGTAGCCCTGTCCGAACTCGCAACCCAATTCGCGCAGCTGATCAAGCTGGCCAACCTCCTCGATGCCTTCCGCGATGATCCGCAGGTTCAGGGCTTGACCGAGTGCAACCATCGCCCGAGCGAAGACCCAGTCGTCACTCTCCCGTTCGCCGGTCCCCACGAACTCGCGGGCAATCTTGATGATGTCGACCTGGAAGCGCTGGAGGTAGGCCAGTGACGAGTAGCCGGTCCCGAAGTCGTCGATGGCGATCCGGATTCCAAGGGCGCGGAGCGTCTCCAACCGGGCGATCGTCGTCTGCGTGTCGTGGAACATGGCCGTCTCGGTCAGCTCGAGCACGAGGTCCTCGGCTGGAAATCCGGTCTCGTCGAGAATGGAGCGCAGGTCGTCGACGAAGTCCATCTGTTGGAGTTGTGCAGCCGAGAGATTGACCGTCAGAATCAGGTGCTCGATGGCGCGATCGCGCCGCCAGCCGGCGGCCTCACGACAACTCTCGAGCAGGACCCACCGGCCAAGGGCCAGGATCGTCCCGGTCTCCTGGGCCAGGGGAATGAACTCGTCGGGTCCGAGCACGCCGCGGGTGGAATGACGCCACCGTACGAGCGCTTCCACCCCGTAGATGTCGCCCGTGTCGAGGGCCATGATCGGCTGATAGTGGATGAGCAGCTCACCGCGACCGACGCTCCTGGAGAGCTCGGCGCCGAGGGCATGACGCTCGACGAGCGAGGCGTGCATGGTCGGCTCGAAGACCGCGTATCGATTGCGGCCGTCGGCTTTGGCCGTGTACATGGCGACGTCAGCGTTCCGCAACAGGTCATCCGCTCCCTCACCGTCGGGCCCTGCAGCTGCCATGCCGACGCTAGCGGAGATCGCAATCTCCTGACCGTCGACATGGAGCGGGACCCGGAGCGCCTCCAGGAGGCGATGGCACACGGCCACGCTTCGCTGCAGCTCCGGCGAATCCTCGAGGAGGAGCGCAAACTCGTCGCCGCCGAGGCGGGCCGCCACGTCATCGGCCCGGATCAAGCCCCGAACACGATCGGCGACGGCCACCAGGAGGCGGTCGCCGGCCGCATGACCGAGCGTGTCGTTGACGACCTTGAAGCCATCGAGATCGATGAAGAGGACGACGGGCCGCATCCCGTCGCCGATCGTCGCGATCCGCTCGTTGACCAGATCGAGGAACAGGGCCCGGTTGGCCAGGTTCGTGAGAGGGTCGTGGAACGCCTGGTAGCGGAGTTGCTCCTTCAGTCGCGAGAGCTCGGCGAGGGACTGCTCGAGCTGGCCGTTCTCCAGGGCGATTGCCGCGTGATTCGCCAAGGTCTCAAGCAGGCGGAGGTCCTCGTCGGTGAAGGCAGTGCCCTCGGTCAGCCGGTTCCCGATGAGGAGCGAGCCGATCACCCCGGACTCGCCGCGGAGCGGGGCGATCATCGCCTGACGGAGCCCGGCCCGATCATGCTCGAGCGGCGACGGGTGGAAGAAGAAGGCATGCGGCTCGGTCACGATCCGCCGCTCGATCGGGTCACTCGGCGAGAACGGGACCGGCACCATGGCCGTGGCCGGCTGGTTCTCCATACTCGTCGTTCGAAGCGCGTCAGCGCCCTCGACCCGGGGATGGATCAGCACTTCGGCGCGCTCGGCGCGGAACATCAGGCGGGCATGATCGAGGAGGGCGACGATTGCCGAATCGAGTTCGGGCGAGTGCTGCAGGATCCTGCCGGATTGGTAGAGGAACTCGAGTCGCTCGCTCTTTTCGCGTTCCGACAGGTACGCCCGATATGCCAGAAAGACGGTGACCAGGGGAACCACCAACAGCCACATCAGTTGCCAGTCGATGCTGAGGATCGAGACCGCCAGCAAGGCGAGACTCGTGTTGGCGAAGGCCACGAGTCCACCGAACTGGATCATCTGGGGCAGCTTCTGGTATTGCGGCGCGCCGCCCGAGAGCGAGATGGCGGTCGCGATCGTGAGGGCCGAGAGCACGGTCGTGGTCAGGGTCGCGGCGAACGCGGCGATCCAGTCGATCGGACTCGGCGACGCAGCCGTCGTCGCCAGCATGTGAAAGATGGAGACCGCCGCGGTGGCCCCGAGACCGAAATTCGTGAGGTTGAATGCGAACTTGAGCGGCGACTGGCGAGACCGGGCGAGCGCGGCGGCCGATCCGACCAGGACCGCGAGGATGTAGTCGTGCGGTGGCAGCAGGAAGAGGCCGATCACCGCAGGAAACTCGCTCAGCGAGAATGAGTGCTGCTCGCGCTTGAAGTGAACGTCGACGACCTTGAGCTCCGCGAGGCAGAACCCGAGGGCGATCAATGGCCACGGGAGGGCCACACGCGAGAAACCCATTGTCTGACGCGAGATCACGCCGACCAGCAGAGCGAGACCAAGCAGCGCGAGGCTCGTGGTGAACGCCCAGACCCGGGTGGACGGCGCGAACGTGGGCCGACCAAGCCGGAGGCGACCGGACCAATCGTTGGACCCGGCGGGCCGGTCCTGATCGCTGTCCCTTCTGGCCGTCGCCCGACGGTCAACGTGATTCATGCGCGTCGTTTCCTCGATGTACCTTCCCGGCTCCTCACTTTCTACGCGACTCCGTGATCAACCGGTGTGGTACTGAGGTACCAGCGGCCGCCGACCCCTTCCGGCGATGGTCCGGCCGTCCAGCTGGCCGCGGACCAAGGCGATCCGCTGGTGTGGGTTGACGCCTGCGCGTTGCCCCGTTCCGAACCGCCGGTGCCGCCGAGATCCTGTGCTAGCCTCTGGCCGCCATCCGTCCCCGCACACCGAGCCGCCATGACCGCAGCACTTCCCCGCACGATCGTCGAGAAGATCTGGGACGACCACGTCGTCGACCAGGATGACGGCGCGCCGGCCGTCCTCGCGGTCGATCTCCACCTCGTCCACGAGGTCACGTCGCCCCAGGCGTTCAGCGGCCTGCGCGCCCGCGGCCTGACCGTTCGCCACCCGGAGCGGACCGTTGCCACGGCCGACCACTCGATCCCGACCCACCCGCGCAACCTGCCCATGGCCGATCCGATGGCCGCCGCCCAGGTGGATCAGCTGACTCGCAACTGCGCCGAGTTCGGCATCCCGCTCCACGGGATGGGCGACCCGGGCCAGGGCATCGTTCACGTCATCGGGCCGCAGCTCGGGCTGACCCAGCCGGGCATGACGATCGTGTGCGGCGACTCGCATACCGCGACCCATGGCGCGTTCGGCGCGCTCGCGTTCGGGATCGGGACGAGCGAGGTCGAGATGGTCCTCGCGACCCAGACGCTCCTCCAGCGCCAGCCGAAGACCTACGAGGTCCGGGTCGACGGCCGCCTCGCCCCCGGCGTCAGCAGCAAGGACGTCATCCTCGCCCTGATCGCCCGGATCGGGATCGGCGGCGGGACGGGCCACGTGTTCGAGTATTCGGGCGAGGCGATCCGGGCCCTGACGATGGACCAGCGGATGACGATCTGCAACATGTCGATCGAGGGTGGCGCGAAGGCCGGCCTGATCGCCCCCGACGACACGACGTTCGAGTACGTCGCCGGCCGGCCGCACGCCCCCCAGGGCGCCGCCTGGGACGCGGCGGTCGAGCGCTGGCGGGCGCTGCCCAGCGATGAGGGCGCCTCGTACGACAAGTCGATCGCGATCGACGCGTCGGCCCTCGAGCCGATGGTGACCTACGGCACGAACCCCGGGATGGGCATCCCGATCACGTCGCGCGTCCCCTCCCCGGCCGACCTCGGTGAGGGCTCCGCGCGGCGGGCCCTCGAGCGAGCCCTCGAGTACATGGACCTCGAGCCGGGCCAGGCGATCCTCGGCCAGAAGGTCGATGTCGTCTTCGTCGGCTCGTGTACGAACGGCCGGATCAGCGACCTTCGCCTGGCCGCGGCGGTCCTCAAGGATCGCCACGTCGCCGACGGCGTCCGGATGATGATCGTGCCGGGCTCCGACGAGGTGAAGCGCGAGGCCGAGCGCGAGGGCCTCAACGACATCTTCCGGGCCGCCGGCGCCGAATGGCGCGAGGCGGGCTGCTCGATGTGCATCGCGATGAACGGTGACCAGCTGTCGCCGGGCCAGTACGCGATCAGCACGTCGAACCGGAACTTCGAGGGCCGCCAGGGCAAGGGCGGTCGAACGTTTCTCGCCTCGCCGCTGACCGCCGCGGCATCCGCGATCGCCGGCGAGGTCAGCGACCCGCGGACCCTGCCGGGCATCGAGCTCCTGGCCGCGGTCGGAGGCCGCTGACGATGGCCGACAGGTTCACGTCATTCACGAGCGCGGTCATTCCGCTCCCGGCCGAGAATGTCGACACCGACCAGATCGTGCCGGCCCGCTATCTCAAGGTGACCGACAAGGACGGCCTCCGCGAGGCGCTCTTCCGCGATTGGCGCTATGACGAGGACGGCGGCCTCAAGGAACCGTTGTTCGTGATGGACCGGGTCGCGATGCTCGACCGGAAGATCCTGCTCGTCGGCGACAACTTCGGGACCGGCTCGTCGCGCGAGCACGCGCCGTGGGCCCTCACCGCGTGGGGCATCCGGGCGATCCTGTCGACCTCGTTCGCCGACATCTTCCGGAACAACGCCCTCAAGAACGGCCTCCTGCCGATCGTCGTCGAGGCCGAACGGCACCGCCAGCTGTTCGAGATGGTCGCGGCCAACCCGACGGCCGAGCTGACCGTCGACCTCGAGGCCCAGGTCATCCATCTGCCGGGTGACGAGGACCTCCCCTTCGAGGTCGATCCGTTCGCCCGGATGATGCTCCTCGCCGGAACCGACGAGATGGGCTATCTCATCGCCAAGGTCCCGGCGATCGACGCCTGGGAGGCTGTCCATCCGGCCCGGATCGACACGCGAGCCGGATCCGCCTGACGGTCGCAGCCCATCCGGGCGCCGACCGGCGGCGTGGTGCGGAACTTGATCCCCGATCCTGTCGTCTCCCGGCCATGACGACCTCCGATCGGGCGATCCGCCCATTCCTGGCCCTGGCCCTCGCAGCCGGGTTGACCGTTGGCGCCTGCAGCTCGGCCGGCGCTCCGCCCGCGAGCGACCCACCACCGAGCACCCAGCCGCCGGCCGCGAGTGAGCCCGGCGCCGGCAACGGCGGCGGGACGGGCGGGGACCCGGGGACGGGCATCGGCAGCGACCTCCCGATCCGTCAGCCGCCGATCGATCCCGGCGCCGGCCAGCCCACGCTGGTGGTGCCGCGACCCGGCCAACGCGATCTCCGGCCGGTCAGCCCGATGACCCTCCAGGCCTCGGTCGATGGCCGGCGGGTCCTGGTCAAGGTCATCTGGTACAGCGGCGTGGAGCCCTGCAACGTCCTCGATTCGGTCAAGGTCGAGCGGTCCGGCACGGATATCGCGATCACCCCGTTCGAGGGCACCGGTGACGCGAACGCGATGTGCATCGAGATCGCGGTGTTGAAGGCCACGATCGTCGACCTCGGCGAGCTCGAGCCGGGCACCTACCGGATCGGGTCACCGGGCAGCGACGCTCCGCCGGTCGAGATCACGGTCGGCTGATCCGGCGGCTTTGCGCGGGCGGGGCGGTTCGATCGGCGGCCCTCCTCCATACTTCGCCGCGGTGAACCTCTTCGATCTCGTCGTCCTCGTCCTGATCGTCGCGGCCGTCCTCATCGGCATCGGGTCCGGCGCCCTCCCCCAGATCGGCGGGCTGCTCGGTGCGTTCGGCGGGGCTGTCGTGTCGATCGTCGCCCTGCCCTGGCTCAAGGAGCCGCTGGACGCGATCGAGCCCGAGTTCCGCGCGATCGCGGTGCTCGGCGGGCTCCTGTTCGTCGTCGGCGTCGGCGAGGCCCTCGGCTCGGCCATCGGCCGGACGATCGCGGTCCGCCTCGGCGGGGGCGTCCTGAGCAGCGTCGATCGCCTGCTCGGCGGGTTCGTGGGCGCCGGCCAGGCCCTCCTCGTCGTGTGGCTCATCGGCGGCCTCCTCGCCGCCGGCCCGATGCGCAGTCTCGCGGTCCAGGCCCAGACCTCGCTCGTCGTGCGCGGGATGAGCGCGATCCTGCCGCCTCCGACCGAGATCGCCGCCGGGCTTGGCGGCCTCCTGGACGACACGGGCATCCCCGACCTGTTCGTCGGCCTCGATCCGTTGCCGGCTCCGGACGTCGAGCGCCCAACGGATCCTGCCGCCCAGGCGATCGCGGCCGCCGCCCGGGCAAGCACGTTCCGGATCTCCGCCCTGACCTGCCAGTTCCAGTCGACCGGGACCGGCTTCGCGGTGGCTCGCGGCTACGTAGTGACCAACGCCCATGTCATCGCCGGCGGGCGGACGGTGCGCGTCCGGACGGCGGACGGCCCGGCGTTCGACGCCGTCGTCGTCTTCGCCGACCCCGATCTCGATGTCGCCCTGCTGTGGGTCCCGGACCTCGACGCGGCTGCCCTCCGCTTCGCGACCGCCGACCCGGTCCGCGGGGCCACCGGGGCGACCCTCGGCTTTCCGCATGGCGGCGCGCTCCAGATCGAGCCGGCCGCCGTGTCGGGCGCATACACCGCCACGGGGCGCGACATCTACGGCGAGCGACGCGTGAGCCGGACGATCCTCGAGCTGCGGGCGGTCGTCGAGCAGGGCGACAGCGGCGGCCCCCTGATCCTGACCGACGGCACAGTCGGCGGGGTGGTCTTCGCCGAGGCCCGGACGGACGAGAACGTCGGCTACGCGCTGAGCCCGACCCGGGTGGCGACCACCGTCCAACCGTGGATCGGCCGGACCGGGGCGGCCGACACCGGCGCCTGCATTCATTGAGGCCGGTGCCCGGCGACCGCGACGCCGGTCGAGCGCCTACGATCCGGGAGTGACTGACCCGTCCGCGCCGCGCCGTCCCGGCCCGCAGGATCGCGACCCCGACGCGACCGCCCGCCTGGCCGAGCTGGCGGTCGACGCCTGGGACGGCACGATGGCCGCCCAGCCCGAGTACGCGACCGCCCTCGGTGACCGGCGGTTCGACGGACGGCTTCGGCCGAACGACGCCGACGCCCTCGCTCGCGATCGCGAGCGGATCGAGTCCCTGCAGGCGCGAGCGGCGGCGATCGATCCGGGC
>JBKJOK010000232.1:0-12938 GCA_046595595.1 Candidatus Limnocylindrales bacterium | reverse complement strand
GCGTGGTGGTGGCGCGTCGGGCGGTCGCCAGTCGAACGTCCATCAATCGGCCCGGTGGTAGGCGCCACCGACCTCGTCGCGGATGACCCGGCCTTCCTCGAGCGCCACGACCCGCTTGCGCAGCGCGGTCACGACGTCGGCGTCGTGGGTCGCCATCATCACGGTCACCCCGAGCTCGTTGATCCGCAGGAGCAGCTGGATGATCTCCCAGCTGATCAGCGGGTCGAGGTTGCCCGTCGGCTCGTCGGCGATGATCAGGCGCGGGTCGTGGACGAGCGCCCGGGCGATCGCGGTCCGCTGCTGCTCGCCGCCCGAGAGCTGGCTCGGGATCTGGCTGCGCTGGGCGGTCAGCCCGACGAGGGCGAGGACGCGATCGACGGCCGGCCGGATCGTGCGCCTGGGCGAGCCGGTCACCTCGAGGGCGAACGCGACGTTCTCCCACACGCTCTTCGTGGGCAGCAGCTTGAAGTCCTGGAAGACGATTCCGATCTTGCGCCGGATCTTGGGGACCGCTCGACGTGGCAATCGAGCGAGGTCCTGGCCGTCGAGCACGACCTGGCCGCGGGTCGCGAGTTCGTCGCGGATCAGAAGCTTGATGATCGTCGACTTGCCGGCACCGCTCGGCCCGACGAGGAAGACGAAGTCGCCCTCCGGGATCACGAGGTCGACGTCGAGCAGGGCGGTCTTGCCGTTGGGATAGGTCTTCGTGACGTCGTGCAGGACGAGGACCGCCCGATCCGCGGCGGAGCGCACCCGGCCGCGCCGGAGGAGGCGTTCGCGGATGGATCGCGAGGCGGCTGGGCTGGGGGCAAGGGTCACGGGCGGCTCCACGCTGATGTCATCCGGTGGCCGGCGCTCGGCCGGTCAGCGGGACTCCATCCGGGGGCACGACAGGGGGAGCCACGTCGAGCACGAGGCTACCATCTCGCGCCCGGACCGTCGCTCGGGCACGAGTGTCACAGGAGGCCAGGCGACATCGGGATGTAGCGCGAGACGTCGGCGAACGGCCGATCCCAGCAGAGCAGGACCGGGAACCCATCGAAGCGGAAGCCGGCCCGGAGGAGGGGCACGACCGCCTCGCCGGCCGCACCGGGCACCCACATGCCGAACGCACCTCGCGGCCGGACGGCGTGGACGAGGTGGCCGACAACCGGCCCGAGGAGGGCGCTGTCACGGACCGCGATCGGGCCGACGCGGCCGGCCTCCGAGGTGTATCCGTAGCCAAGCGTCCGACCGTCGCGGCCGCGGTACAGGAAGCCGATCCGACCCTCGATCGCGTGATAGGCGTGGTCGGCCGCCCGGCTGAACCCGGCCGCGTCCATGTCGAGCGTCGCGAGCTCGGCGGCCAGGGCCGACGGCCCGAGCCCGCCGCCGTCGTCGGCGACCTCGTCGAACCCGACCGCCTCGACACCCTCGGGCAGGACCGGGAACGCAGCGGTTCGTTCGGGCAGGCCGACCAGCCGGAGGAGCGGCACCCGGGGCACCATCCCGAGCGACGCGTAGAGCCCGTTCGAGATCGGCTGGACGCTGTCGGTCGCGGTCGCCCGGGCGCCGGTCCACGTGGCCGGGTCCGGGGCCAGTGCCGCGAGGAGCGCTCGGCCGAGGCCCCGCGCCTGGGCGGCCGGCCGGACGAACAGCATCGAGAGGAACCACAGCTCGTCGCGCCGGACCACGACCGCGAACGCTTCGATCGCCCGGCCCCCGTCGCCCGCCCGGCCGCCCGGCTCAGCGACGAGGAACGTCGTCGGATCGGTCGCGAGGAGGTGGCCGTACAGGCGCAGGATCGGCCCGAGGTCGTCCGGGATCTCCGGCTGGGCGAGCCGCCCGAGGTAGTCGTTCAGCGATTCGCGCCAGATCGCGGCGCACTCGCCCAGGTCGTCGACCCGGGCCGGTCGGAGGACGTGGCCGGTCACGCCTCGTCCGCGTCGTCGTCGGGCGGCGCACCAGCCAGCCCACCGCCCGTCGCCAGCCGCTCGAGCTCGGCCTGCATGAACGCGTCGAGGTCGCCGTCGAGGACCGCCTGCGTGTTGCCCGTCTCGTGGGCGGTCCGGAGGTCCTTGACCATCTGGTAGGGATGGAGGACGTACGACCGGATCTGGTTGCCCCAGCCGGCCTCGACGTGCTCGCCCTTGAGCTTGCGAACCTCGGCCTCCTGCTCCTCGAGGGCTCGCTCGAGGAGGCGCGCCTTCAGGACCCGGATCGCCATCTCCTTGTTCTGGGTCTGGCTCCGCTCGTTCTGGCTCTGGGCGACGACGTTCGTCGGGAGATGGGTCAGGCGAACCGCCGAGTCCGTCTTGTTGACGTGCTGGCCGCCGGCGCCCTGCGAGCGGAACGTATCGACCCGGATCTCATCCCAGTTCAGTTCGATCGCGATGTCGTCGCCCGCTTCCGGCAGGACCTCGACGAGGGCGAACGTCGTCTGGCGCCGCTTCTGCGAGTCGAACGGGCTGATCCGGACGAGGCGGTGGACGCCCCGTTCCGCGCGCATCCAGCCGTAGGCGGCCCGTCCGTCAATCTCGACGGTCGCGCTCTTGATCCCGGCCTGCTCGCCTTCCTGCTGGTCGACGACTTCGGTCTTGAACCGGTGGCGCTCCGCCCAGCGGAGGTACATCCGGAGGAGCATCTCGGCCCAGTCGGTCGCCTCGGTACCGCCCGCCCCGGCGCTGATCGACAGAATGGCCCCGCCCTGGTCGTACTCGCCCGAGAAGAGGAGGGCCGTCCGTTCACGCCCGAAGTCGGCCTCGAGGGCGGCCACCTCGCGATCGAGCTCGGCCGACAGCTCCGGGTCGGCCGACTCCTCGACGAGCTCGAGGGTGGTGAGGAGGTCATCGACGCGCGCCTCGAAGCCGCGCCAGAGCTCGGCATCGGAGCGGAGGTCGTTCGCCTCGCGGAGGACCTTCTGGGCGGCGCGCTGATCGTCCCAGAAGCCGGGCTCGCTGGTCAGCGCCTCCAGGTCGGAGACGCGGCGTTCCTTGGTCGCGAGGTCAAAGATGCCCCGAGGTCGACCGGATCCGCTCGGCCAGGTCGCGAACGGTGGAGGCGTCCACTCAGTTGCGAGCCTGGAGGTCCTGGAGCAGGATCGGACGGAGCTCGATCAGGCGCAGGGCCGACTTGCTCCGGGCGACGACGGGGTTCACGCAGGGACAGTAGCTGTTGTGGGGGCAGACGCCGCAGTTGCCATCACAGTCGAGGGCTGCCGCGTAGCTGCACGATCGGCAGTCGCGCTCACAGGCGATGAGATCGACGAATGACGCTTCCTCGGCCTGCTTCAACGTTGTCCCTCTCTCTGTACTCGGGGCATCGGTTGGGGGCGCGGCGCGTGCCGGGTGGCTCGAGGATCCGGTCCGATCCCGAGCCTGCGGGGATTGGCCGGAGTATAGGGTCTCGATCCCCTACCGCCAAGAGGAAGAACCGGAAGTTTCGCGGTTCGGGCCGCCGATTCGCGGGTTCGTCTCCGGTTCGTCAGCGGATCTCGGCGCCGACGAAGTACAGGGCGAGCGCACCGAGCTCGCGGACCGTGGCCTCGACCCGATTGGGCAGGGTCGCGTCGGTCGGGCTGGCCATCGTCGGCGAGCCGCGGCCGTCGATATCGAGGTCCGCGGCGATCCGCAGGACGCGCAGCATGTGGGTCCGATCCGAGACGAAGATCGCGCTCGCGAGGTCGTGCTCAGTCAGGACCGCGGCGACGCCCTGGAGCGATTCGAGGGTCGTCCGGCCACGGTCCTCGAACAGGATCGCCGAGAGCGGCACGCCGTGGGTGTAGGCGTAGGTCCGGGCGGTGGCCGCCTCGGTCGTCCGATCGCCATCCGCCTTGCCGCCGGTCACGACGAGCCACGGCGCCAGGCCCGCCTCGTAGAGGGAGATCGCGTGGTCGAGGCGGGCTTTCAGGATGGCCGACGGGCGGCCGTCGTACTGGGCGGCGCCGAGGACGACGATCGAGTCGGCGGGCCGACGGTCGTCGCGCGCCCCGGTGTCCCAGATCCGGAAGGCCATCCAGCCGAAGGCGACGATGCCGCCGAGGCCGGCGGCGAGCACAAGACGGCCGAGTGGCAGGGTCATGCCCGGACGGGCCGGGCGACGTCAGCGGGCGCGGGGCGCGGCCGCCTCAGCGCCCGTGACACTTCTTGTACTTCTGGCCCGATCCGCACCAGCATGGGTCGTTCCGCCCGATCCGGGCGCCGGTCGGGGTGAAGCCCGGTTTCGCCTGACCGGCCGGAACCGAGGCCCCGTTGGCGGATCCCTCGAGCCGGGCGCCGGCCATCGGGTCGCGAGCCAGCCCGCCGGCCACGACCGGTCCGACCGGCCGGGGCCCGCTCGGTCGCCCGCCGTCCGCCGAGGTCGTCGTGGCGCTGCCGGTGGCCGTTGCGACCCCGCCGCCTGACCGCCCCGCGCTCGCGCCGAGGAGGCTGGCCGCGCCCGCGGCGAGGCTCTGCTGGAGAGCGTCCTGGCCGGGCGGCGCCGTCCGGGTCACGGTGACCCGGAAGATCGTCGAGGCGACCTGGTGGCGGATCAGGCCGCGCAGCTCGCCGTAGAGCTGGAACGCTTCCTTGCGGAACTCGTTGAGCGGATCCTGCTGGGCGTAGCCGCGCAGGCCGATGCCCCGGCGCATGTCGTCGATCTCGGTCAGGTGCTCGACCCACAGCGAGTCGATCGTCCGGAGCAGGACGTGGCGCTCGACGAGGCTCCAGTCGGTCTCGCCGATCTCGGCCGAGCGGGCGGCCAGCCGGTCGTCGGCCAGGCCCAGCAGATGCTCGAGGATCTCGTCGCGGCTGCCGATGTCCCAGAGCTCGTCCTCGGTCGTGCCCGCACCGTCCAGCCCCATGGCCTTGATGGCGGCGGCGAGCGCCTCGATGCCCCAGTCGTCGGGCGACTCGCCAACCAGGTGGTCGGCGACGAGGGCCTGGATCTCGTCATCGAGGAAGCCCCGGACGGTCTCGGTCAGATCCTCGTTGCGGAGGACCTTGTTGCGCTCGGCGTAGATCGTCTCGCGCTGGCGGTTGATCACGTCGTCGAACTCCACGACGCGCTTGCGCATGTCGAAGTTGAAGCCCTCGACCCGGGACTGGGCACTCTCGATCGTCTTGCTGACGAGCCGGCTTTCGATCGCCATGTCGTCCTCGAGACCCATCCGCTCCATCAGCCCGGCCACCCGGTCCGACGCGAAGCGCTTCATCAGGTCGTCCTCGAGGGACAGGTAGAAGCGCGACGAGCCGGGGTCGCCCTGGCGGCCGGCTCGGCCGCGGAGCTGGTTGTCGATCCGGCGGCTGTCGTGGCGCTCGGTGCCGATGATGTGCAGCCCGCCGACGCCGACGACCTTCTCGTGGTCGACTTCGGTGACGAGCTTGGCCTCGGCGAGGGCGGCGTCGTACGTGGCCTTGTCGACTTCGGCGGGATTCAGGCCGCGCTGGTGGAGCAGGTCCGAGGCGAGGCCCGCCGGGTTGCCGCCGAGGAGGATGTCGGTCCCACGGCCGGCCATGTTCGTCGCGATCGTGATCGCCCTGGTCCGGCCGGCCTGGGCGACGATCCCCGATTCCTTCTCGTGCTGTTTCGCGTTGAGCGTCTCGTGCTTGATCCCGCGCCGCTGGAGCATGGTCGAAAGGATCTCGGACTTCTCGACGCTGACCGTGCCGACGAGGACGGGTCGGCCGGCCTCGTTCATCTCGGCGACCTCGTCGATCAGGGCGTTGAACTTGCCCAGCTCGTTGCGGAACACGAGATCTGCCTCGTCCGCCCGGACCATGTCCCGGTGGGTCGGGATCGCGACGACCTCGAGCTCGTAGATCTTGTGGAACTCCTCGGCCTCGGTCATCGCCGTGCCGGTCATGCCCGCGAGCTTGTCGTAGATCCGGAAGTAGTTCTGGAAGGTGATCGTGGCGAGCGTCACCGACTCGCGCTGGACGCGCAGGCCCTCCTTGGCCTCGACCGCCTGGTGGAGGCCCTCCGACCAGCGCCGGCCGGGCATCTGGCGCCCGGTGAACTCGTCGACGATGACGATCTCGCCGTCCTTGACGATGTAGTCGCGGTCGCGCTTGTACAGGGCGTGGGCCCGGAGCGCCTGCTCGAAGTGCCGGGCGAGGCGCGGGTCGGCGTCGTACAGGTTCTCGACCCCGACGAGCTTCTCGATCTTGTCGACGCCCTCCTCGGTCGGCGAGACGGCCTTGTCCTTGAGGTCGACGAAGTAGTCGCCGCCCTCCTCGGCGCCCTCGGGCCGGCCCTGGAGCTTGGGCACGAGGCGGGCAAACGTGTAGTACAGGTCGCCCGATTCCTCCGCCTGGCCGCTGATGATCAGCGGCGTCCGGGCCTCGTCGATCAGGATGTTGTCGACCTCGTCGACGATTGCGTATGAGCGCTCGCGCTGGACCCGGTCGGCGAGCTCGGTGACCATGTTGTCGCGCAGGTAGTCGAAGCCGAACTCGTTGTTCGTGCCGTACGTGACGTCGGCCGCGTAGGCCTCCTTGCGGCTCACCGGCCGGAGGTTGATCAGGCGCTCGTCGGATGTCGGGTAGCTGGGATGGAACACGAACGATTCGTCGTGGGTGATCATCCCGAGGCTGATCCCGAGGAAGTGGAAGACCGGGCCCATCCACTGGGGATCGCGCCGGGCGAGGTAGTCGTTGGGGGTGACGACGTGGACGCCCCGGCCGGTCAGCGAGTTGAGGGCCGCGGCCAGGGTCGGGACGAAGGTCTTGCCCTCGCCCGTCTTCATCTCGGCGATCTTCCCCTGGTGAAGGACGATGCCGCCCATCAGCTGGACGTCGAAGTGACGCATGCCGAGCGTCCGCTTCATCGCCTCGCGGCCCATCGCGAAGACGTCCGGGAGGACCTCGTCAAGGGCTTCCTGGAGGGCCGCCTGCTCCCGTTTGTGACGGGCCTTGGCCATCTCGCGACGGCGCTCGAGGTCGGGGTGGGTCAGCTCCTCCTCGGTCGGTTCGCCGGGGATGGCCGCCTCGTGGATCTCCTCGCGGATGAGCTGGAAGCGCTCGCGGATCGCCTCGTCCGAGAGGGCCGCGATCTCGGCCTCGAGCTCGTTGATCTCGTCGACCAGGGGCTGGACACGTCGGATCTCGCGGTCGTTCGAGTCGACGAAACGGGAAAGGAATCGCATGGCCGGTGAAGTATAGGGGGAGTGCCTGTCAGGCCCGACTCTCGCGAGTTCGCGGCGAGTGGGTCGGTGGGGCTCAGCCCTTCGTGAGGTTGACCAGGAACTCGAGCGTGCCGTTGTCCTCGACCGTCACGAAGCCGCCGACGTTGGGCGGGTTGATCCCGAAGTCGCTGAACGGGAACGCGAGCGAGCCTGCGATCTGGATCAGGCCACCGCTGAGCTGGGCCCGGGCGGGGATGTCGACGGTCTTCGGCACGCCGTGGAGGGTCAGGTCACCGCGCAGGGTCACGTCGACCTGGGCGCCGCCGGGCAACCTCGGGGATGGGCGGGGCTCGTCGGAGGCCGTCCGGCGCTCAGGCCCAGAACCCGATCCCGTAGCCGGCGACGAGGACGACGAAGGTGAGCACGCCGAGTCCGAGCCAGAAGGCGACCGCCATCCACGTTGACGTCGGCTCCATCTCGGGGTTCTTGAGCTCCGGCAGCTGGCCGTCGCGGCGGTTCATCCCCCAGCGCCGCGACAGCATCCCGCGTCGCCAGTTCGTCTCGCTGACCGGCCGCGGCTCGACGCCGCCCTTGCCGTCCGGTCGGTGGAGCTGGAGGCTCATCGATCTCCCTGTCCTGTCGCGCCGAGAAGGACCGGATCGCCGTCCGGGTCATCGTCGGCGCCTGCGCCCGCGCCCGTCGCCTCGGGTCGATGGTCCGGCTCGTGGCGGGTGTCCATCTCGCGCTGCTGGCCGTCCTCCCAGAGGTACATCTCCTGGGTGAACGAGACCTCGCTGCTGAACAGCGCCCCGACCGACTCACCGCGGTGAATCCGCTTGATCGCCTCGCCGATCAGGGGCGCGACCGACAGGGTCGTGATCTTCGGCAGGCGCTTGACCGCCGGCAGCGGGACGGAGTCCGTCAGGACGACCTCGAGCAGGTTGGAGTCGCGGATCCGATCGACCGCCGGGTCGCTCAGGACCCCGTGGGTGGCACAGGCGTAGATCTCGGTCACGCCCTCGCGCTCCAGGGCCCGGACGATCTCGGTCAGCGTCCCGCCGGTGTCGATCTCGTCGTCGACGATGATCGCCCGCTTGCCACGGACGTCGCCGATGACGTTCATCAGTTCGGCCCGGTCGAGGTTTCCGATCCGGCGCTTCTCGATGATCGCGAGCGGCGCGTCGAGCAGCTCGGCGAACGTCCGGGCGCGCTTCGCAAAGCCGAGGTCGGTGACGACCACGACGTCCTCGATGTGCTTGTGGATGAAGTAGTTCGACAGGAGGTGGACGGCGGTCAGCTCATCGACCGGGATGTTGAAGAAGCCCTGGATCTGGCCCTGGTGGAGGTCCATCGTCAGGACTCGATCGGCGCCGGCGACCGTGATCATGTCGGCGATCAGGCGAGCCGTGATCGGGACCCGCGGCTGGTCCTTCTTGTCCGATCGGCCATAGGCGTAGAACGGGATGACGGCGGTGATCCGGCCGGCGCTCGCCCGCTTGAAGGCATCGATCATGATCAGCAGTTCCATGATCGACTGATTGACCGGGTGCGACGTCGGCTGGATGAGGAAGATGTCCTTCTCGCGGACATTGTCGAGAATCTTGACGAAGATGTTCTCGTTGGCGAACTGGAAGACCTCGGCCTTGCCGCACTCCGTCCCGAGCCAACGGGCGATCTTCTTGGCAAGCTCGGGGTTCGAGTTGCCGTGATAGATCTCGAACTGGTCCGCGTACACCGCGTCCTCCCGAACGAGCGGCCTCACGACGCCGTCACGCGCCGCTGCCCGGCACCGGACCACTCCCGCCCGGTTCTGGGGCGTCATTGTCCTCGATGCCATCGCGCTCCGCCAGTCCGGACCGGAAGGCCGCGATCGCGACGACCCGATCGCCCTCGGCGAGACGCATGACGATCACGCCGCGGGCGCCCGACGAGTAGCGGTTGATCGAGTTCGTCTCGGTCCGGATGACCTGGCCGCCGGCGCTGATCAGGAGGAGCTCCTCATCGGCCTCGGTCACCTGCTGGACAGCTGCCACCAGCCCGGTCTTCCGGCCCTCGAGGGCGATCAGCCGGACGCCCTGGCCGCCGCGGTGCTTGCGCCGGAACTCAGCGAGCCCGACGCGCTTGCCGTAGCCGGTCTCGGTCAGGACGAGGAGGTCCGCCTCGGGCTCGACGACGGTCATCGCCACGACACTGTCGCCTTCGCGCTTCAGGAGCCGGATGCCGATGACGCCGGCCGCATCGCGGCCCATCGGCCGGACCTCGTCCTCCTCGAACCGGGCGAGCATGCCCTGGGCGGTGGCCAGGATCACATCATCCGTCCCGCTCGAGATGTCGACCCAGGCGAGGTCGTCGTTGTCGTGGATCGTGATCGCCCGGATGCCGGTCGAGCGGACCCGCTCGAACTGCTCGAGCGGGGTCTTCTTGATGTGGCCTCGTCGGGTCGCCATCACGAGGAAGTGGCCGGGCTCGAAGTTGGGCAGGACGATCGTCGCGACCGGGACCTCGCCCGCCTCGACCTGGACGCCCGGCAGGTTGATGATCGGGGTGCCCTTCGCCTGGCGGCTGGCGTCGACGATCGCGTGGACCTTGGCGCTGAACACCCGGCCGCGGTTCGTGAAGAACAGGGCCCAGTCGTGGGTGTTGGCCACGATCAGGTGCTCGACCGCGTCCTCCTCGCGGGTGACGTGGCCGATGATCCCCTTGCCGCCGCGATGCTGGCGGCGGTAGGTGGCCACCGGCTGGCGCTTGATGTAGCCGCGGCCGCTGATGGTGATCACGACGTCCTCGTCGGCGATCAGATCCTCGTCGGTCATCTCCCGGCTGGTGTCGTCGGCGACGCGCGTCCGGCGATCGCCGCCGAACCTCTTCTTCAGCTCGGCGAGCTCGTCCTTGATGATCCCGAGCACGCGCTGCGGGTTGGCGAGGATGTCCTCGAGCTCGGCGATCAGCTGGATGACGCTGAGGTACTCGTCCTCGATCTTCTTGCGCTCGAGGGCGGCGAGTCGGGCCAGCCGCATGTCGAGGATCGCCTGGGCCTGAATCTCGCTCAGGTCGAAGCGACTCATCAGGTTCGTCCGGGCCAGCTCGACGTCGGCCGACTCGCGGATCGTCCGGATCACCGCGTCGAGGTTGTCGAGGGCGATCTTCAGGCCCTCGAGGATGTGGGCCCGGGCACGCGCCTTGCCCAGGTCGAATTCGGTCCGCCGCCTGACGACGTCGCGGCGATGGTCGAGGTAGTGGACGAGGACGCTCTTGAGCGGCAGCGTCTGGGGTTGACCGTCGACGAGGGCCAGCATGTTCATGTTGAACGCGAGCTGCATCGAGGTGTGCTTGAACAGGTTGTTCAGCACCTTGTGCGGGTTGAAGTCGCGCTTGATCTCGATGTAGACCCGCATCCCGTCGCGATCGGACTCGTCGCGCAGGTCGCTGATCCCGTCGATTCGCTTGTCCTTGACGAGGTCGGCGATCTTCTCGAGGAGCGACGCCTTGTTCACCTGGTAGGGCAGCTCGCTGATGATGATCGCCATCCGGTCGCCACGGACCTCCTCGAAGGCGACCTGGGCGCGCATGACGACCCGGCCGCGCCCGTGGGCGTACATCTGGCGGATCGCGTCGACGGTTTCGTTCTCGCCGGTCAGCGGGTTGCGCTGGGTCTCGAACCGGTAGATCGTTCCGCCGGTCGGGAAGTCCGGGCCGAGGACGAGCTTCGAGAGGTCGTCCGAGGTGATTTCGGGATCGTCGATCAGAGCGATCGTGGCGTCGCAGATCTCGGTCAGGTTGTGGGGCGGGATGTTCGTGGCCATCCCGACCGCGATCCCGCTGCTGCCGTTGATCAGGAGGTTCGGCAGCTTCGCCGGCAGAACCGACGGCTGCTTCTGCGTGCCGTCGTAGTTGTCCTCGAAGTCGACGGTCTCCTTGTCGATGTCGTCGAGCATCTCGGTCGCGATCGCGGTGAGGCGGGCTTCCGTGTAGCGCATCGCTGCTGCGCTGTCGCCATCGACCGAGCCGAAGTTGCCCTGACCGTCGACGAGCGGATAGCGCATCGAGAAGTCCTGGGCGAGCCGGACGAGGGCGTCGTACAGGGCCACGTCACCGTGCGGGTGGTACTTGCCCATCACCTCGCCGACGATCGCGGCGCACTTCCGGAAGGAGCTCGTGGCGCTGAGCCCCATCTCCCCCATCGTGTAGAGGATCCGGCGGTGGACGGGCTTCAGGCCGTCGCGGACGTCGGGCAGGGCGCGCGCCACGATCACGCTCATCGCGTAATCGAGGTAGCTCACCCGCATCTCGTCCTCGATGCGGATGGCTCGGATGTCGCCCAGGTCGTCGGTCACTGGTCAGGCTCTCCTAACGAACGTTCGTTTGTGTCACTGAAGAGTCCCCACGCATGGCTGGATCGCCGGGACTCGCCATCGGATTCATGAGAGCGGAGGCTCCGGCATGTGCCGGCCGAGCAGGCCGGCGCCGAAGCGCTGGGCGGTTTCCGACGCTCGGGAGGTCGCCGGCGCCCCCGACCGGCGACGAATCCCTGCCAGGTGGGCGCGGATCCGGGCCGCATCGGCGGGGTCCAGCTTCGTGAGGACATCCCGAATGACCCACGCGCGGTGACCGTCGGCGGCGGAGGCCGCGACGGACGCCTCGGCGTCGAGGAACCGGGTGGTGGCGTCGCGATCCACGCCGGCCATCGAGCGGAGCGCCCACGACAGCGCCTTCTGGACGTCCGGCTCGGCGTCGCCGATCAGCTCTCGGACGAGGCCCAGGCCGTGGCCGGCGACTTCGGGCCGGCGACCGCGGCTCCGATCGATGAACGGGATCGTCGCGATCGTGCTCCCGACCAGGCGCCGCTCCCAGCGCGAGGGGCTGTAGACGAGCTGCTCGAGCTCCGCCCAGCGGTACTCCTCGTTCAGGATTCCGAGGCCGAACGGGTGGGCGAGGCTGTCCACGGTGATCCAGTCGCCGGCCTCGCGGGCGGCGCGACGGAGGAGCTGCCAGGCCCGTTCCGTGTCGTCGACGATCAGTCGCTCGAGCAGGCCGAACGCGAACCAGCGCGCCTCCAGCTCCGGCTCGCGCAGGAGTCGATCGACGACGAACAGCCAGCTCGAGGTCCGTTCGCCCCGGGTCGCGGCCTGGAAGCCGCGCTTGACGCCCTCGATCAACGGCCAGCGGACGCCGTGGAGCGGGCCGATCCCCGGCGCCACCCGTCGTTGGCCAGCGAGATACTCAGGATCTGCGAGACCGGCCAGGCCGGCCCGGAGGACGTCGGCGAAGGCATCCGAGTCGACGACCTCGTCGGCCAGGCGCCGGCCGAGATCCTCGGCAGCCGGTCGCCGATCGAGGACGGGGGCGGTCGCCCGGGCGGTGCTGGTCGTCGCCGGCATCATCCGCCGCTCCCGATCGGGGCCGTTGCGCCGGGATTGGTGTTGGCGCCTGCGGTCGCACCGGCGTCCGCCAGGCGGAACCGGTAGCGCGCCTGGAGCTCGCGCTTGCGCTCCGCGTCGGCCGCGACATAGGTGCCCGTGGCGGTCGCAAGGACGTCGCCGGTGGTCAGGTCCACCAGCTTGGCGGCCGTATCGATGATCCGGCGCCGGGTCGCGCTGATCCAGCCCTCGCCGCGGATCGGAGAGCCCAATCGGACCGGACGCTTGAACTCCACGTTCATCCGCGCGGTCAGGCCCCAGTTGTCGGTCGCTGCGAGCGACCAGGCCATGACCTCGTCGAGGATTGTGCAGATGATCCCGCCGTGGGCGATGCCGTCCCAGCCCTGGAAGCGATCGGGCACGGCGAGCTCGGTCCAGCAGCGATCGCCATCGACATGCAAGTCGAGATGGATCCCGTGCTCGTTCAGGGCACCGCA
>JBKJOK010000228.1:0-1758 GCA_046595595.1 Candidatus Limnocylindrales bacterium | reverse complement strand
GCATTCCCCAGGTTCGCCAAGTCCGAATCGAGGATGCTTGCGTCGTCCCGAGCGCGACCGGGCGCCACGCTACTCCCCCACTCCGGCGGGCACTGGCTCGTCGCTGCGCTCGCCGCGCAGGGCTATCGCGCTAGCCGCTTCCAGGCTGGCGCGACGGCGGGCGACGGCGGGCGCTGACGGTTCCCCGGCCCGTTCCGCCGCCAGCTGGCCACAGGCCGCCCCGATCTCCTGGCCGCGGTTGTGGCGGATGGTCGTTTCGATGCCTGCGGCCCGGAGGGTCTCGGCGAAGGCATCGATGACCGGCATGGGGCTCGCCTGCCACGGCGTGTGCGCGACCGGGTTCATCGGGATCAGGTTGACGTGGGCGTGATCGCCACGGAGGAGCTCGGCCATGGCGTGGGCGTCGAGCTCGGTGTCATTGATGCCGTCGATCATCGTGGCCTCGTACGTCACCCGACGGCCGGTCGCTGCGGCGTGCTCCCGGGCGGCCTCGACGACCTCGGCAACCGGCCAGCGCCGGTTGAGCGGCACCAGGACGTCGCGGAGCGGATCGCGCGCGGCGTGAAGCGAGACCGCCAGGGTGAACTGCGGCCCGAGCGCCGTCAGACGCCGGATCCCGGGCACGACGCCCGAGGTGGACACGGTGATGTGCCGGGCGCCGAGCCCGAACCGACGCGGATCGTTGAGTGCGTCCACCGCGTCGAGCACCCGGTCGAGGTTCAGGAGCGGCTCGCCCATGCCCATGAACACGACGTTCGTCAGGCGCTTCACGTCGGCTGCCAGGCGGCGCGCCGCGTGGCGGACCTGATCGACGATCTCGGCGGTCTCGAGATCGCGCCCGAACCCGAGCTCGCCGGTCGCGCAGAACGGGCAGCCGACGGCGCAACCGCCCTGGCTCGAGATGCACAGGGTGTGCCGCTCGCGCTGGCCAGGCCGGGCCGGATAGTGCATCAGGACCGACTCGATGAGGGTTCCGTCCGACAGCCGGTGGAGGGCCTTCTCGGTCAGCCCTCCGTCCGACAGGCGGAGTTCGGTGTCACCGACTGTGTCGAATCGGAACTCGGCCTCGAGTGCCTCCCGCAGGGCGGTGGGCAGCGTCCGAATCGCCTCGGCGCTCGATGCAGTCCCGCCCCAGACCGCATCGGCGACCTGGCGGGCGCGGTAGGCCGGCTCGCCCCGGGCGGTGAACCACGCCGCAAGTTCACCCGCGGCGAGGCCGGACAGGCCTGGTCGTGGATCGCGGGCCAGCGCCGCTGGTTCAGGGGCGAGCGGGATGATGGGCAGACCGGGCACGCGACGAGTCTACGCGCCGACGATCCGGCCGAGGATCGCGGGCCGCCGGGCGATGGCGGAAGGGCCCGTCATCGATCGTCTCCGGGTCGACTTGGAATGAGGACGCCGAGCAGGCCACGCGAGCCGCGGAGGCCGCGCACGAAGTCCGCTCCGCTCATCGGCCGACCGCTCGCCGGCTGGACCTCGAGGAGCCGCAGCCGCCCATCCACGGTGACGAGCGCAAGTCCGTCGGCGCCGTCAGTCGAGATCGTCGAGGGCTGATCGAGCGCCAAGGCCGGCAGCGCCTCGGCGCGGAGCACGCGCAGCCGCTGCCCCGTTTCGATGTACGTCCCCGGCCACGGCTGGTAGGCCCGGACCTGGCGGGCGAGCTCGACTGCGGGACGATTCGGGTCGAGCCGTCCGTCCTCGCGCCGGAGCGGACGAGTCAGCGTCGCGGCGGCCTCGTCCTGGGGCACGGCGTCCAGC
>JBKJOK010000221.1:0-2272 GCA_046595595.1 Candidatus Limnocylindrales bacterium | reverse complement strand
CACGACGAGATCGACCCGCTCCAGGCCGGGCAGGTCGTCGGCCAGCGCGAGCACCCGCCGGACATCGGCCAGGCGCCAGCCGTAGATCGACTGGTCGTCGTCGCCGACGAGGAAGATTCGGTTCCTGGGTGCCGCGAGAAGGAGAGCCAACCGGAGCTGGGCGCGATCGAGATCCTGGGCCTCGTCGACGAGCAGGTCGGCGCAGCGGGCCCGCCAGACGGCAAGGACCGTCGCATCCGACTCGAGCAAGCGGAGCGAGCGAGCGACGAGGTCGTCGAAGTCGAGGCCTCCGTCGGCCGCGATCGCGGCCTCGTAGGCGAGGAAGGCGCGGGCGATCGGCCCCGGCTCCGGATCGGTCGCGATCACCTCGGCCGTCAGGAGGAGATCGAGCTTGAGCTTCGAGATTGCCGTGTCGAGGCGGCGCCAGCCCGCCGGGCCGACGCTGGGCACCACGCGGCGGAGGATCGCGAGGCGATCCACGAGCGGCTCGACGGTCGCGCCCGCGTCACGAAGGATCTCGAGGCCCAGGGCATGAAATGTCCGGACCCGAACCGCGTCGGCGTCCAGCCCGAGCGGCGCGAGCGCCGCCGCCATCCGCTCGCCGAGCTCGACCGCAGCCCGCTTGTTGAACGTGATGGCGGCAACCGCTCCGGGTGCGCCCGCGCCGCTGTCGAGGAGCCAGGCGATCCGGGCGACGAGTGTCGTCGTCTTGCCACTGCCTGCCGGCGCGACGCACAGGACCGGCCCGGGCGGGGTCGTGGCCGCCGCCCGCTGGTCCGCGGCGAGCCTGGCAAGTCGCGTCTCAACCGACGGATGCATCGACGAAGGATGCGTCGCGCCGATCACCTCGCGGTCAACCGCGGGTCATCGCCCGTGCCGACGGCGAACGCCGGTGTCCGGACGCACCGGCGCCGAGGCCAGGGCGCCCGGACCTCACCGCGCTGGTCGGCAAGTACCGGACCCTCAGCGCACCGCTCGCCAATCGGGTCGTCGGCTCGGTCGCGACCGACCTCCTGAGGACCAACAACGCCGCCGGAGAATCGGCGCTCGGCGATGTCATCGCCGACGCCCAGCTCGAGGCGACCGAGGGAGCCCTGTTCGGCGGGGCCAAGGTCGCGTTCATGAATCCCGGCGGGATCCGGGCCGACATCCTGGACGAGACCATCTCGGGCGGCGAGGCCGTGGGCCAGGTCACGTACGGCGAGCTGTTTTCGGTCCAGCCGTTCAGCAACGTGATGACGGTACTGACCTGCACCGGAGCACAGATCGATGCGCTGCTGGAGCAGCAATTCCGGGCCGCCGGCAATCAGATCCTCCAGGTTTCAGATGGATTCACCTACACCTGGGACTCGGCCGCAGCGATCGGCAGCCGCGTCGACATCGCCTCGATCAGGATCGACGGCGTCGCGATCAGCGCCTTTGCCACCTATCGCGTGGCGATGAACAACTTCCTCGCGGGCGGCGGGGATGCGTTCACGGTCTTCACCCAGTGCACCGATCCACTCGGCGGCGAGATCGACCTTGACGTGCTGGTCACGTACTTCGCGGCGCATTCGCCGGTCGCCCCGGGCCCCCAGAACCGGATCACCCGCCTGCCGTAGCGGTCACAGGCGCGAACAAGGGCCGGTCCCCCAGGGCCGGCCCTTTCGATTCGGTGGCCTTGGGCCTTGGGGAGCTCGCGGATCGTGCACGCGCCCGGCTGATCCGCCCGACCAAGCACCGGACGTGGATCTACGTCGGATGCATGACGCCAGCAGGACGCCGTACCTCTACGCTAGGACCTTCGGCGGCCCCGACCTTGCAGACTGGTGACAGAAGTCACCGCTCCTTGAGGTAGCCGGGCGGTTTGTAATGGTTCGGCGCAGTTGCGACCGGTACCGTCAGCGGGTCCTGTGTGGGACCGTACTTGTGCCGGTCGTATGGCCGGTGGCCTTCATCCGATGGCTTGTGGCCATCACGCACTGAGCGCGCACCGTGGTTCGACGAGGGGTCGGCGAGCCGGCGGGCAGGGAGTCACATCGATGTTCGGGTCTTCGGCTGCCTCACGGCGGCTTCTTCGGGTTCGCCGTGTCCTGATCGGCCTGCAGGTCGTCCTGCTCCTGTTCTCGATGATCGCGCCTGTCGGCACGATCGCCGCGGAGCCGACACCGACACCGAGCGAGAGCCCGGCACCTTCGTCGCCGGCACCTTCCTCGCCGGCACCGTCGGCTGACCCGACACCGTCGGCTGACCCGGCCGCGTCGACCAATCCGACGACCGCTCCCGCCCCGAC
>JBKJOK010000034.1:0-3706 GCA_046595595.1 Candidatus Limnocylindrales bacterium | reverse complement strand
CTCGAGGGGATCCGCCTCCCCGACTGGGAGCGCCAGGGCACGAACTGGCGGGTGCCGCGCTCCAGCCTCGCGCCGATCCTGCGCTTCGCCGACGTCGAGGCCTTCGTCCAGGAGAGCCCGGACGGCTCGAAATCGGCCAAGGGTGGGACCGGCCTCAGCGCGTTCGCCCAGATCGGCGTTGCCAAGGAGGACCAGCCGCACTACCTCAAGCTCCTCGCCCGGCCCGAGGCGGACGTGTCGGCTCTGGCCGAATTCGCGCTCGGCGTGATCCGCTCGCGAACCGAGCGCGATGCCGCCGCCCACCGCGGTCCCGGCGTGATCGCCCCGGTCCGGACGTACGAGGCGCCGATCGATCGGCGGCTCGAAGACGCCGGCTTCGGTACGATCGCAACCGTGACGCTCCTGATGAAGGACACGCTCGTACGTGTCGCCGAGCCGGCCCTCGTTCCGGCCGGCGTCCGTTGATCCGTCATCGCGATCCCCGAGGGAGGACCCGGCTTGACCGCTGACCATCGCGAATCGATCGACAACCTCGATGCCCTGCTGGAGGCCCTGCCCCGGGAGATCGTCGAGGCGGTCCACGCGCTGCCCGAGAAGGAAGCGCTGATCGAGGTCGTCCTGGACCTGGGCCGGCGCCCGGAGGCCCGCTTCCCCGACAGCGAGGTGATGCTCCTCGATCGCGAGATCAGTGAGGCCGACATCGCCCACGTCGTCGAGCACATCGGCAGCTTCGGCGACGACAACCGGGCCGGGATCGAACGGACCCTCCACCGGATCAGTGCGATCCGCAACCGGAGCGGCAAGATCGTTGGGCTGACGTGCCGGATCGGTCGGGCCGTCTACGGCACGATCGAGATCATCGAGGACTTCGTCGAGAGCGGGAAGTCGATCCTGATCATGGGCCGGCCCGGCATCGGCAAGACGACGATGCTGCGCGAGGCGGCGCGGGTCCTGGCCGACGACATGGGCAAGCGCGTCGTCGTCGTGGACACCTCGAACGAGATCGCCGGCGACGGCGACATCCCCCACCCGGCGATCGGCAAGGCTCGCCGGATGCAGGTCCGGACGCCGTCGATGCAGCACGAAGTGATGATCGAGGCCGTCGAGAACCACATGCCCCAGGTCATCGTCATCGACGAGATCGGGACGGAGCTCGAGGCCCAGGCCGCCCGGACCATCGCCGAGCGCGGCGTCCAGCTGATCGGGACGGCCCACGGCAACAACCTCGACAACCTGATGCTCAACCCGACCCTGTCCGACCTGATCGGCGGGATCCAGAGCGTGACCCTCGGCGATGAGGAGGCGCGCCGCCGGCGGACCCAGAAGAGCGTCCTCGAGCGCAAGGCACCGCCGACGTTCGACGTGATCATCGAGATCATCGACCGCGAGCGAGTCACGGTCCATGCCGACGTCGCCGAGACGGTGGACGCGATGCTCCGCGGCGAGCAGGTCGCAGCCGAGCTGCGCTGGCGTGACGAGGAGGGCGTCCATCGTTCCCAGGCCCGGCCCCGGCCGTCGCCCCGCGAGCAGCTCGGCACGGAGCGGTTTGCCGGGCTCGTCGGGTCGGGCCAGCCGTGGCGGATGGAGCCGGGTTGGCGCGGCGATGGCGGATACCGCGGGGGCGGGGGCGGGGGCGGGTTCCGCGACACCAGCGGGTCGGGCTCCGGCGCCGCTGGTGGTGCGGGCTTCCGCTCCGGTTATCGACCTGGCGCGAGCGGTGGCTGGCGTCAGACCCGGGGCGGCTCGGGCCGCGAGCACGCGCCGCGCGGTTCCCAGTCGGAGGGTGGCGCACCCGGCGTGATGCCGGGCGAACGGTTCGCAGCGCTGCCGCCGGGCGGACGCCCCGGCCGGCTCGACGATCCGCCGTTCGTCAGCGGCGACATCGCCGATCGCGGCCCGCTCGAGCGCGGCGCCCCGGCCGTCGTCGACACGCGCGCCAAGGACGCCCGCGAGCTCGAGCGCCAGAAGGCGTGGCGCGACCAGGCGAGCCGGGCGCTGATCGCCCACAACGCCGAGGAGGGCCTCGCCCCGGTCAACGCCGACGACCTCGACGATGACGACGACGCCTCGCTGCCGATCGGCATCGAGGAGGGCGAGCGCGGCGAAGCGCTCCTCGTGCCCGGGGGCTCGCCCCTGCCCACGCTCCGGGTCCTGCCCCAGGGGATCAGCCGGAAGCGCCTCGAGGCCGCGATCCGCGACCTCCAGCTGCCCGTCCACATCGCCCGCGACGTCGACGATGCCGACGTGGTCATGACGCTCCGCAACGAGTACAAGCAGAAGACCCCGATGCTTCGCGAGGCCGAGGAACGGGCCCTCCCGATCTACGTCCTGAAGTCGAACACCGTGCCCCAGATGCAGTCGAGCCTGACCTCAATCTTCTCGCTCGAGATCGACCCCCGGGAGGCCGCCCTGCGCGAGACCGAGGAGGCGATCGGGATGGTCATCCATGGCTCGGACCCGGTCGAGCTGTCGCCCCAGAATGCCTACATCCGGCGGCTCCAGCACCAGATGGCCGAGCGGGCCAATCTCGTATCGCGGTCGCGCGGGCGTGAGCCATACCGCCGGGTCCGGCTCTATCCCGACGCGGCGCGGCCTGCCTGGCGATGAACGACCGATGAGCGAGGCGCCCGTTCCGACCGCCGCCGACGCCCCCGCGACGCCCCGTCTCGGTCGGCTCCGCCCCCACAACGTCGTCATTGACGTCGCCGGCGCGCATAGCCTCGGCGACTTCCGGTGGACGATCGTTGCCGATCCCGAGGACAACGAGTTCTGCGTCACGATCCGATGACCGTGGTCGACGCTTGCGACGTGGCGTGGTGATCGCCGGCCCAGGCCGCCCATGACCGGCGTGACGACCGAATGGCGCCGTGGTTTGCTGCGGCTGGCGAACGGGCTGATCGTCTATGGGTTCATCGGGCTGGTGGCTGCCGCGATCGGCTTCGCATCACTGTCCGCGGCAAGCGGTCGGATCGGCTCGCTCGGCGAGCGGATCGTTTCTGAGGCCGTGAGCCTCGACGCGATCATCGTCCTGACGGCCGATGTCCTGGATGACGCTGCCACGACGGCCCGGAGCTTCGGCCCCACGGTCGGCCGGACATCCGCCACCGTCCGCGAGGCCGCCGGCGCGCTGCGCGACATCGAACCCCGTCTCCGCGACCTGGAGACCCAGGCGAACGCGATCGAGATCTTCGGGAATCGGCCGGTCGCACCGCTCGGCCAGCTCTTCGGCCAGATCGCGACCGACATTTCCGGCCTCGACGACCAGCTCGACGGAGTCGCCACCGAGATGGGCCAGAACGAGGAGGCGCTCACGGCCAACGCGGCGTCACTCGGTGCGCTGGCGGACTTGGTCCGCGCCTACAAGGGACGTCTCCAGCCCGCGGCCATCGACGCCGGGATTGACGACGCCCGGCGTCTGCTGATGATCACGTTGGCACTCTTCATCGGCTGGACGGCCGTCCCCGCGGTCGGGTCGCTCGTCGTCGGTCGCTGGATGCGGCAGCTCGTGGCGCCGGCCCGAGCGGTTGCCGGGCCTCCGACCTCCGAGCCGGCGCCGGGGATCGACCAGGGTCCTCCCTAGGTCGGCGAGGGCGGCGAGGGCACCCGGTCGAGCGGCCTCACAGCCGCCGCCCTCGGGACCCGCCGCGGCTAGCGCAGATCGCGCCGCAGCGCCGAGCGCGCCGCCAGATAGCCGCCCATGCCGTGG
>JBKJOK010000313.1:0-5160 GCA_046595595.1 Candidatus Limnocylindrales bacterium | reverse complement strand
TTGCGCTCCTCGACCGAGGCGGGCGCCGAGACCCCGTCGGAGCCGAAGGCCATGCTCGACAGCCGGGTCAGCCGCTCCGCCGGCGCCGATCGGGGCGCCCCGAGGACGATCGGCACGCCCTCATTGACGGCCTTGAGGTAGAGGAACGGGTCGTAGGGCAGCTCGATCGCGACCTTCGTGCCGAGGCCGGCCTCGACGTCGCGGACCTTGAGGATCTCGCGCCCGAATGAGTTGTTCAGGACGAACGTGGACTTCGCGGCCACCGTCCCGGACTCGTTGAGGTACTCGACGAGGGCGGCCATCGACTTCAGGGCAGCGATCTCGGGGTTGACCACGAACAGGACGCTCTCGGCGTGCTCGAAGACGCGCAGGGTCCGCTCGTCCAGCCACGAGCCCGTGTCGACCACGACCTGGTCGTACGTGTCCAACAGCGTGTCGAGGATCCGGTCGACATGTTCGGCTGTGACGAGACCGGCCTGCTCCGGGCCGGTCGGTGCGGCGAGGACGTGGAGGCCGCTGTCGTGCTTGGTGGCGTAGGTCCGGAGGAGCTCGGCCTCGCGCATCGCGGCGTCCTCGCGGATGACGTCCGCGAGGGTCTGCCGGGGCTCGATGTTGAGGTGGGTCGCGACCTGGCCGAACTGGAGGTCGAGGTCGACGATGACGACGCGGTCCGGCTTGCGCAGCGCGGCGGCCATCGCCACGTTGACCGCCACGGTCGACGTCCCGACGCCGCCCTTCGGGCTGTGGACCGCAACGGTCCGGCGCGTCTTCGACACGGTGAGCCCGTCGGCCGACACGACCGAGCCGAGGTCCTTCGAGCGCTGGAAGCGGAGCAGCAGGGCCTCGACCCGGGCCTCGAGCTCGCGGGCATCGAACGGGCGGGCCATCACGTCGTCGGCACCGGCCTCGAGGAAGCGGATCCGCTCCTCGACGTCGTCGGTCTGGCTGACGCACAGGACCGGGATCGGAGCCATCGACGGGGTGGCCCGGATCTCGCGACAGACGTCGGCCGCGGACTTGCCGGCGCCGACGACGTCGATGATCACGAGCTGGTGGGCGGCGACCTGGGCAAACGCGGCGTCGGGGTCCGGCTGGGCGGTGACCGTGTAGCCGACGCCCGACAGGACCGCGCTGATCGTCTCGCTGAACGCCGGATCGGTGTCGATGAGCAGGATGGTGCTGGCGGGCACGCTTCCTCCAGGGACCAATGGGGACGCGGGGAAGGTTGGGCATCGATCGAGCGACCGATGGCCGAGAGGATACATCGTGGGCTCGCCAGGCCGCCGTCGGCCGCCCGACAGGCGCGGGGCCGGAGGTTCGGCCCGACCGGCGCGCCGATCGGCGATTCCAGGGGCCCGTGCTAGACTCGCTGCTGTTTCCTTTCGGTTCCGCGCGGCTCTGCCGTGAGCGGGACGATCCCCATTGGAAGGAGTGAACTGGCGCATGCGCCGATACGAACTCATGCTCGTCGTGCGACCCGACGTCGCCGACGACAAGGCCCAGGCGGTCATCGACAAGACGACTCGCCAACTGGTCGCCGCGGGCGGCCAGATCGTGAAGGTCGCCCCCTGGGGCCGCCGTCGGCTGGCCTACCAGATCGACCGGTTCCGAGAAGGCTCGTACCACATCATTCTCTTCGAGGCCCCCGGTGAGGCCCTGATCGAGCTCGAGCGGACCCTCCAGATCACCGAGGAGGTCCTCCGCCACCTCGTGACCCGGGACGACCGACCGGCCCGGCCGGGTCGCGCGGGCGCCGACGGCGATGAGGACGAGGATGTCGACGACGCCGACCTGCCGTCGGCCGAGGACGAGGAGGACGGCGACGACCGCGAAGAGCGGATCGACGAGTCCGAGACCGAGGCGGCCCCCGCCGCCATCGACTGAGGGAGGACGACCATGGCCTTCAGCAAGGTGATGATCATCGGCAATCTCGGGCGCGATCCCGAGATGCGCTACACGCCGAACGGTCGTCAGGTCACCGAATTCAGCGTCGCGGTCACCCACCGCGGCCGGGATGCCGCATCCGGCGAGTGGGCCGACCTCGGGACCGACTGGTTCCGGGTCACGGTCTGGGGCGATCGCGCCGAGCGCGCCGCCGAGGAGTTCCGGAAGGGCAACCGCGTCTTCGTCGAGGGCCGCTTCCGGACCCGCGAGTACGACGCCAAGGACGGCACGAAGCGGACCTCGCTCGAGATCACCGCGGACAACGTCATCGCCCTCGAGCGCAAGTCGCGCGACGACGACGGCGGCGAGTTCGGATCGTCCGGTCCAGCCTCCGCGCCGCAGCGCCCGGGCGCGACCGCCGGAACTCCCATTGCCGGCGCCCCGGCCGCTGCCGGCGCTCCGCGTGGCGGTGGCGGCGGCTACGACGACGGTCCGGGCGACCTCGACGACTTGCCGTTCTGACCGCCTGATCCACTCCGGACCCGCCGGCTCGTGCCGGTGGAGCGTCCGACCCTGAACCGACCGCACGTGCGGCCCGCGGGCCGCGCCACCAGGAGACACCGATGCCGCCAGCAGCACGAGCCAAGAAGCGCGACGACTACTACCGCGACCGCCGTCGCCGGAAGGTCTGCGCGTTCTGCGCCGACAAGACCGTCTCGATCGATTACAAGGAGGTCAATCGCCTCCGCCGCTATCTCTCGGAGCGGGCCAAGATCGAGCCGCGCCGAAAGACCGGTACCTGCGCCCAGCACCAGCGCGAGCTGGCCGTCGCCCTGAAGCGGGCCCGGATCGTGGCGCTCCTGCCGTACGCCCCGCAGCACCTCCGGCCGTAGCGTCATCGCGGGTCGTCGCAACCGCTGACCCGCGCTGGCCGCCCGACCCATGATCGACGGGATCCTGCTCCTCGGCGGGGGCGTCCTTGCCGGGCTGTTCGGCTCGCTCCTGGGGCTGGGCGGCGGAATCCTGATCGTCCCGATCCTGACGCTCGGCTTCGGCCTGCCCCTGATCCAGGCGGTCGGAGTCAGCCTCGTGGCGGTCATCGTCACGAGCGGCGCGGCATCCGGGGTCTACCTGGAGCGGCGTGTTGCGAATCTCCGGCTCGGGATGACCCTCGAGCTGTTCACGGCGATGGGCGCCCTCGTCGGCGGCCTCGTCGCATTCCTCGTGCCGGAGCGGGTCCTGGAGCTGCTGTTTGCCGCGCTCCTGGCGTGGGTCGCGGTCACAATGCTCCGGCGCAAGGATCCGAAGACCACCGGGCCGGAGCCCGAGCCCGCGATCGCCGCCGCCGTGTCGCCGGACGTGCCCTCGACCACGCTCGCTGGAACGTTGCCGGCCGACGAGAGGCTCGCCTTCATCGATCGCCTCTCGGGCCCCGACTACCGGGTCGGACGGCTCGGGCTCGGGGCCATCGGCAGCGTCGGGGCCGGCGTGATCTCCGCCCTCCTGGGGATCGGCGGCGGGCTCGTCAAGGTCCCGGTGATGCACGTGATCATGGGCGTCCCGTTGCGGGTCGCGACCGCGACGAGCAACCTGATGATCGGGATCACGGCCTCGGCCAGCGCGATCATCTACCTCCTGCGCGGCGGCATCGATCCGTACGTCGCGGCCCCGACCGCGATCGGGGTCTTCGTCGGGGCCAGCATCGGGTCGCGGGTCGCCCACCGGATCGACCTGCGGATCCTGCGCGGGCTGTTCGTCGCGATCCTGCTTTACACTGCGTGGCAGATGCTTCAGCGAGCAATCGCATGACCGCCTCGACCCCGGGCGGTCTGTACGGATCGGCGACGGGCGCCGGAACTTCACCATCCGACCCCGAGGGACCGCCAGCCAATCCGGCCACGCTGGAGCGGACGATTGCGCGGCTCCTGACGGTCGGAACCTATATCTCGATCGGGCTGCTGGCGATCGGCCTCGGGCTGATGTTCGCGGCCGGCATCGATCCGCTCTCGGGCGGCCCCGCGCTCGACCCCGCTCGGCTCGTTCCGGACGTGCTCGCGCTCCGACCGGCCGGCTTCCTGTGGCTCGGTCTCCTCGTCGTCGTCGCCACCCCGGCCGCCCGGGTCGCCGCCTCGCTCGTGGGCTTCGCCCGGGCCGGCGAACGGCCGCTGGTCGCGGTCGCCGGCCTGATCCTCATCGTCATCGCCGTGAGCGTGGCGCTCGCGAAGGGCCTGGAGGGCTGAGTTGGACATCCTGATCCTGATCGGTGCGTTCGTCGTCATCCTGATCGGCGCCGAGCTGTTCACGAACGGCATCGAGTGGTTCGGGCGCAAGCTCGAGCTCGCCGAGGGAGCGGTGGGCTCCGTGCTCGCCGCGGTCGGGACGGCCCTGCCCGAGACGATGATTCCGATCATCGCGATCCTGTCCGGCGGCGGCTCCGAGTCGTCCAACGGAATCGGCGTCGGCGCGATCCTGGGCGCGCCGTTCATGCTCTCCACCCTGGCGATGTTCGTGACGGGCGTGGCGGTGCTGTACGTCGCGCGGAACCGCCCGAAGCGCGACGAGATGCTCGTCGACACCAAGGTTCTCGCCCACGACATGCGCTACTTCTTCATCGCCTACGCCATCGCGATCGGAGCGGCGTTCCTGCCGCTCGAGCCGGCGTGGCTGAAGTGGATCGTGGCCCTCGTCCTGATCGCGATCTACGGCTGGTACGTGAAGGGCCATTTCGAGGACGACCCCAACGTCGACCTCGAGGACCTCGCGCCGCTGCGCTTCAATCGGATCGATCGGACGACGCCCAACGATTCGACCGCCGTGCCGCGCCTCCGGGTCGTCAACTTCCAGGTCCTCGCCGCCCTCGGCCTGATCATCATCGGCGCGTTCTTCTTCGTCGGCTCGGTCGAGCATCTCGCGACGACGATCGGGATCAACCCCATCATCCTCACCCTCGTGATCGCCCCGATCGCGACCGAGCTGCCCGAGAAGTTCAACTCGGTGATCTGGGTCCGCCAGGGCAAGGACACCCTGGCGATGGGCAACATCACCGGGGCGATGGTCTTCCAGTCGACGATCCCAACGGTCGTCGCCCTGCTCTTCGCAGCCGATGCCTGGCACTTCAGCGCCGACAGTCGGGTCGCGTTCCTGTCGGCCGGGATTGCGTTCGCGGCCTCGGCGGTGATCTTCATCCCGATGGCCCGCTCGGGCCGGCTGCTCGGCAAGAACCTGCTCGTCGGCGGGCTCTTCTACGTCGCGTATCTGGGGATCGTTGCGGCGTCG
>JBKJOK010000231.1:0-6404 GCA_046595595.1 Candidatus Limnocylindrales bacterium | reverse complement strand
CGGCCGATCACGCAGTCGCTGCCGAGCCGGGCGCCTGTCCGGATCTGGGCCCGATGCCAGATGCTGGTGCCCGCTCCGACGGTCACGTCGGGCTCGAGGTCGGCGGTGGCGTGGACGCGCGCGGAGGGGTCGATCACGGTTGGGTCAAAGGCTCCTTGCTGGGGTTCGCCTGCGCCGGCGAAGGTGCGATCCGGCGTCCCGACGAGCGTGCGCGACGCGGCCGCGAGTATATCCCGAGCCTCGCTTCCGGACGCTCGTGGTCGCCTGAGCCCGCACCAAAGTTCGCTCAACAGTCGCACAGCGACTCGTATGGCGGGTGTTCGACCCCAATCGTCCAGGCGCCCAACAGTCAGGCGCGGATCCACGCTCGGCGGCCGCGACCAAGCCCCGTGGTGACGGCCGATTGGCGCCGTACGAGTCCCCGGAAGACTCGCTGGGCAGGTTGGCGCCGACCTCGGCTTGCGTCGCCCGTCAGCGGCGCCGCCGCAAGATCGAGGTCACGATCCCGAACGCCGCGCCGAAGGCAATCGCGCCGCGCCAGTCGAGGAGCGTCCGGACGTTGCCGTCGACCTTCCTCGCGATCAGGAACAGGACGCCGGTCGTGCGCTCGATGTGGACGTTGTTGGCGACGATCAGCCGGACGGCCGACTGCTCGATCCGGACGTCGCGGGCGACGATTGATCCAGCTCCGCCCTGGGTGATGCTCACCTCGCCGGCCAGGGCCGCTCCGATCCCGCCGAGCTCGACGCTGACCCGGTCGGCCCGGGCCGCACCGACCCCACCCTGGGTGATCGCGATGTCCGTGGCCCGGGCACGCCCGATCCCGCCCTGGCGGAGATCGATGTTGGTGGCGTTCGCGACCTCGAGCCCGCCCTGGCGAACCGTGAGCGTGTCGCCCGTCACCGAGCGCGGCGCCTCTGCGGGCAGGCCGGGCCGGATCGTCGAGGCGCCGGCCGCGGACGTCGTCGGAGGGGCGTCGCGCTCCGCGCGGGCGGGCCGAGCCGCGGGCGCTGCGGCGGGTCCCGTGGCGGCGGACGCAGTGGACGACGCAGTGGACGACGCGGCGGCCTTGCGGGTCGGCGCCTGGGCCGCCTTCGGGCTCACCGCGGCGCGACTCGAACGGCCCTTCGCGGCCGAGTCCGCGGGAGCGGGCCCGGCTACGGCGGCGGCAGGCCGGCGGCTGCTCGTTCGGGCACGCGGCGTCACGACCTTGACGCCGTCGGATGCGGCCTCGCTCGCGGCCTCGCGAGCCGCTTCGGCCTCGGCTCCGGCCAGCGGGTCGTCGCTCGTCCGGACGGGGTTGTCGCGCTCGGCCATCGGTCTGTGTCTCCCACCGCTGTCGCTCCGGGAACCCGATCGGGACCGGGGTCGTCAGCCTACCGCGCGGATCGGACGCCGTCACGGACGGGCCGGTCGAGCCGTCGACACCGGTGAAGGCCGGGTGGCGTATCCTGCCCGCCGGGCGCCGTCACGTTCCCGCCGCCACCCGCACCGGGCTTCCCGCCCGGGTTCGCGCCCCGATCGCGGCCGCTCCGAGGGGTTGAAGCTTGGTCGGATCTCTGGACCGATGAGGACGCGCCTCGCCGTGCTCGGACTCGGCGTGCTGGCCGTCCTCGGTGGGCTCGGCCTTGGCATGTTCGCAGCCTTCGCCGGCGGCCAGGCCGGACCGTCGGGCTCGTCGTCGGGCGGCTCGGGCCTCGTCGCGGGCGTCGCCAGCGGGCCGCCGCCGCCGGGGCCGAGTGCCCTCGCGACGCGCGACCCCGGTGCGACGGTCGGGTTGGCGCCCAGCCCGGAGCCCAGCCCGTCGGCCGAACCGACTCCGACCCCGACCCCCCGGCCGAGTCTCGTCCCGGCCCCGTTGACCGGCCGGCTGGTGACCCCCGCGGTCGCGGCTCGCCATCCGATCGCGGTGATGGTCGACGACCACGCCGCGGCCCGACCGCAATCCGGCTTCAGCACGGCGTCCGTCGTGTGGCAGGCGCCGGCCGAGGGCGGGATCCCGCGCTACATGCTCGTGTTCCAGGAGTCGATCCCGGGCGACGTGGGGCCGGTCCGCAGCGCGCGCTACTACTACCTCGCGTGGGCCGCCGAGCTGCGCGCCCTGTACGTCCACTCCGGCGGCTCGCCGCAGGCCCTCGCCACCCTGCGCGCCCAGGGCAACGGCAAGCTCGTGTACAACGCCGACGAGTTCGCTTGGGGCGGTTCGTTCCGGCGGGTCGCCTTCAACGACGCTCCGCACAACCTGTACACGACCGGCAAGCAGCTCCGGGCCCTGGCCGCGACGCGCGGGGCCGCCGACGGGCCGATCACCTCGCCGTGGGTCTTCGGGCCCGACGCTCCGATCGCCAGTCGGCCGGTCGGCGGACGGACCCAGGTCGCCTACCTGGCGAACGCGGTCCGCTACGACTACCACCGCCTGTCGAACACGTATCTCCGCTCGGTGACCGGCGAGAAGGCCCAGATCGACCGCTCGACCAAGCGCCGGGTCGCTCCGAAGAACGTGGTCGTGATGCTCGTCCGATTCGGGCCGCTCGACGACGGCTCGAACAAGAAGCGGCTCGAGGCCGACGTGATCGGAAGCGGCACCGCCTGGGTCTCGACCAACGGCGTGACGGTCAAGGGAACGTGGCGGAAGGCGTCGCTGACCGGCCCGACCCGATTCTTCGACGCCGCCGGCAAGCCCATCAAGCTGACCGTCGGCCAGACGTTCATCCAGGTGATGCCGATCGGCTCGAAGGTCACGTTCACCGCCGGCAAGCCGCCGCCGATCGATCCCATGCCGGTGGGACTCGACCCACGCTGATCACGGCGCGCCCGGTCAGACCCGGCGGCCGACCTCCGCGTAGACCTCGCGCGTCTCGTGCGCAACGTCGGCCCAGGTGCGCGGGTCGGTCTCGCCACGTGCCCGGGCCGCGGCGGCGAGCCGGCCATGGACGCCATCGTTGGTCCAGACCGTCGCGAGGGCCGTCGCGAGGCGCGCGTGGTCGCGGACCGGAACCAGGATCCCGGCCGTGCCGACGATCTCCGGCAGCGCCCCGATGTTGGACGCGACAACCGGCGTCCCGCAGGCGATCGCATCGATCGCCGGCAGGCCGGTCGCATCCGAGAGGGCCGGCAGGATCGCCGCCCGGGCGCCCCGGACGAGGGCGGCGAGACGGTCGTCGGGCAGGTGCGGGGCGTAGGCCAGGGACTCGCCGACATCGACCCGTCCGGCCGCCCGGGCCAGGGCGGTCCGATCCTCGGGCGTCGTCCCGACCAGGAGCACACGCGGCGGCCAGGCGACATCCCCGGCAAGGCCGTCCGGACGACCGGCCGCGGCCATCGACTCGAGCGCCCGGAGCAGCGTCGCGAGGTCCTGGCGGGCGTCGTAGCGGCCGAAGTAGACGAGGTAGCGCTCGGGCAGGCCGAGGCGCGTTCGCTCGGACCGGATCGAGTCGCTCGCGGCCCCGGGTCTGCCGCCCGGCCGGAACGTGAACGCGGGACGCGCTGCGAACGGCACCACCCGCAGCCGATCGCGCCGGAGATGAAGCAACCGACGGGCGCTCGCGGCGACAGCCTCGGTGCCGACGAAGATCGCCGCCGCGTCGCGCAGCAGCCGGCCCCGAAGGCGCTGCCCGAACCGCGTCGCCGGGTTGCGCTGGTACGCCTCCGGCAGCTCCCACGGGGCGAGATCGAGCAACGTCACGACGAGCGGCAGGCCCGTCGCGAGCGGCACGCCGCCGCCGACCGCGTGGTAGACCGCCCCGGCGGCTCCGCCCTCGGTGGCCCGCCAGGCCGCACCGATGCTGGCCCCACTGAGGACAAAGGCGTCGACCGTGAGAGCGGCCGAGCGCAGGAGGTGGGTCGGCGGCAGGAGGCGCCGGCCGACGACGTCAAGGCTCGCGAAGGCGGTCGTCGGGTCGTCGAGATCGGACCGCAGGAGCAGGGCGAACGACTCGCCGGCGAGCGGTTCGGCGTCGAACGCGCCGAGTAGTCCCTCGAGATAGGCCGAGGTCAACGGCGCGCGCTCCGGCTCCTGGAGCGGCCGGGCATCGAGGACGACCCGGACGCCCGCCGGTCGGGATGGCGTGGCGGCCCCGAGCCGCGCCGCCGGCCCGTTCAACGGAGCTCGGGCTCCGGGTCGCGCTGGTGGTCGGGGGGCGCGGGGTCGGGCGGCGCCAGGTCGACGACCACCGATGACCCGGCGATCGCTCCCGGCGTCGATCGGCCGCGCAGGCGCGCAACGATCTCCTCGAGCCGGAGTTGGACGACGACGACAAGCGCCTCGACGACGATCCGCCGGCTCATCTTCGACTGACCGACCCGGCGGTCGCGGAACGTGATCGGGACTTCCCGGATCCGGGATTCGAGGCGGGCGGCCCGGAACGTCATCTCGATCTGGAAGACGTACCCGCCGGCATGGACGCCATCGAACGGGATGGTGCCGAGCGTTGTCGCCCGCCAGGCCTTGAACCCGCCGGTCAGGTCGCGCGGTTCGAGGCCGAGGACGAACCGGGCGAACAGGCTCCCGCCGCGCGAGATCAGGCGTCGTCCGAACCCCCAGTCGACGACGCCGCCGCCCGACGTGTAGCGCGACCCGAGGACGAGGTCGGCCGAGCCGTCGACGACCGGTCCGATCAGTGACGGCAACGCATCCGGATCGTGCGACCAGTCGGCGTCCATCTGGACGACGACTCCGGCGTCGCCGCCGAGCGCGACCCCGAATCCGTCCAGATACGCCCGGCCGAGGCCCTGCTTGGCCGGTCGATGGAGGACCCGGATCCGGGCATCGACCCCGGCCAGATCGTCGGCCAGGCGACCGGTCCCGTCGGGCGAGTCGTCGTCCACGATGAGGAGCGTCGCCGCCGGCAGGGTCGCGAGGATCGCGGCCGAGATTCCGGCCACGTTGTCGGCCTCGTTGTACGTCGGAACGATCACCCAGACGCCGCGGCCCGCGACCGCGGCTCGATCATCGCGCGGTCGGCCGTCCGCGGTCGAACCGGTCGGGCCGGTCGGCTGGTCGGGGTCGGCGGGCGCTGGCGGCTCGGTCGGGCTGATCATCGAGGGCCAGTGTATCGAGCGATCAGCGGATCGTGACCGCCGCGGTCGACCAGTTCAGCCCGTTCGACGAGTCGCGCCCGGTCACCTTGATCTTCGCCGTGCCGGCCGTGCCGGCCGCGATCCTGAACGTGACCCGGTACCTGCCGGAGCCGAGCGACGTGGCCGTCCGGGTCACTGCGCTCCGGCTCGGCTGGGTCAGCGAGACGGTCGGGCTGGCCCGGAGCGACTCCGTGGTCGTGAGGGTGAGCGTCAACGTCTGGCCGGCCGCAAGCGTCGTCGCCGAGCGGGTGATCCGGAAGGCGTCCGCGACCACCGTCCGGCCGAGGACCGTAGTGCCGAGGCCATTGGTCGCGGTGACCCAGGCCTGGAAGTTGCCGCGCGGGACGAGGGCGCCGGCATTGTTCCGGCCGTTCCAGGTCCAGCCGTACGTCCCGGCTGCCAGGGTCCGCTTGGTCCAGACGGTCTGGATCAGGGTCGTGCCCGACGAGATCCGGAGGCTGACGACGGAGGTCCGCTTCAGGGTGAACGTGACACGCGAGGTGGCCATCAGCCCGTCGCCGTCCTGGGGATAGAAGGCGCCGCGGCTCCAGCGGACCAGCCCGACCGTCCGGTCGACGACGATCTCGACCGAGCGCGACGCGGCGTTCGAGGCAACGTCGCGAGCGCCGACCCGGAAGCTGTAGGTGCCGTCAGCGACGGCCTTGCCGGTCGCGTCGGTCCCGGTCCAGATGATCGTGCCGGAGGTTGCGCTCGAGATCGTCCACGATCGGATCAGTGTCGAGCCGCGATAGATCCGGGCGGTCCCGGAGACCGTCTCCGAGGACGTCCAGACGAGGGCCGCGCTGTCAGCCGCCCCGTCGCCGTTCGGCGAGAAGCGGGCCGGAGCGGTCGCCCCGATGTCGGGCGCGTTCCGGTCGAGCCGGACGTCCCAGGCGCGGCTGACGCGATTGTCGGAGGCGTCGCGCGCGGTCAGTGTCAGGCGGTACATCCCGTCGGCCACGCCGGCGCCGCCGTTCGCGCGGCCGTCCCACACGACCGTCACGCTGCCGCCACTGCCCGAGCTGGTCCGTACCGGCAGGCCGATCGTCGTTCCCGAGATCGGGGCCGCGCTGAACGACCAGGAGGTGGCCCCGCTGGCCGTGAGGCTGAACGAGATCGTGTCGACGACGCCGTCGCCGTTCGGCGAGAAGGCCGTCCCGCCGATCGACGCCGATGTCACCGTCGGAGGGACCGTGTCCGTCACGAATTTGCTCTCGATGGCTGCCCAGAGTTCTGTCCGCGTGCCGTCGTAGCCGAGGGCCCAGATCCCGGCGCCGCGGAGGTTGTAGCTGTTGACGACGTCGTACTTCGCGCCGAGCGTCGCG
>JBKJOK010000184.1:0-54326 GCA_046595595.1 Candidatus Limnocylindrales bacterium | reverse complement strand
TCACGACTCCGATCTCGGACGCGACCTGGGTCCAGTGGCTCGTCGCGTGGGACGCACCGGCGGGCAACCACACGATCACGGTCCGCGCGACCGACGGCACGGGTGCGGTCCAGACCGCCGAGCGGACCCTGCCGGCCCCGGATGGTGCCCGCGGCAACCACGCGATCGAGGTGTCCGTCGGGTAGGGTGCCCGCGGCGCGCCGACCGATCTCAGGCTATTGTCCCTCGATGCCCCGACGACTCTTCTCCTTCGACCCACCTGATCGCTTCATCGCCGGCACGGTTGGCCAGCCCGGCAACCGGACGTTCTTCCTCCAGGCCCGACGGGCCGGCCAGATCGTGTCGGTCGTGCTCGAGAAGGTCCAGGTCGCCGTCCTCGCCGAACGTCTCGGGGTCCTCCTCGACGAGCTCGAGGCCCGCGGCGTCACGGCGGCCGCCGAGGGCGTGATGACCGACACGGGGCCCCTCGACGAGCCGATCAACGAGACCTTCCGGGCCACGACCCTGACCCTCGGCTGGGACGGGGACACGGAGCAGATCCTCGTCGAGGCGCGCGCCGAGACCGACGAGGACGAGCACATCCACCTCGGTGAGACCGACGAGGACGATGACGACGATGAGGAGGAGGACGATGAGGACGTCATCGACCTGTCCAGCGTCGAGGGCCTGGCCGGCTCGACGGCCGGCGAGCTGCTCGCGGCCTTCGAGGGCATCGACGAGGACGACGACGACGGTCCCGACATCCTCCGTGTCCGCCTGACCGCGGAGGTCGCCCGCGAGTTCGTGAACCGGGCTCTCGAGGTCGTGTCGGCCGGACGCCTGCCCTGTCCGTTGTGCGGCCAGCCGCTCGATCCGCAGGGTCACATCTGCCCGCGCCGCAACGGCCACTACGTCAACTGATCCCGGCCCGCCCCGCCCGATGATGGACCCGGCGACGACCCTTGACGTCCTGCGCGAGGGCGAGATCGAGCTCGTCGGGCGGCTGATGGGCTCGTCGAACCACGCGATGCTGTGCCGGGTTCGCCGGCCCTGCCCGCCGCCCGAGGAGCCGGTCGTCGTCGAGGCCGTCTACAAGCCGACGGCCGGCGAGCGGCCCCTCGACGACTTCCCGGCCGAGACACTGTCGCACCGCGAGGTTGCGGCGTACCTGGCGAGCGAGGCGATCGGCTGGGGAATCGTGCCGCCCACGATCCGGCGCGACGGGCCGTTCGGCGACGGATCGCTCCAGCTCTGGATCGACGTCGACCCGGCGGTGGACGTGGTCGCGATGGTCGTCGAGTCCGATCCGCGCCTGCGCCGGATCGCCGTGTTCGACGCCGCGCTCAACAACACCGACCGCAAGGGGGGCCACCTCCTGCCGACGAGCGACGGCCGCATCTTCGGCGTCGACCACGGCGTGACCTTCTCGATGGAGCCGAAGCTCCGGACCGTGCTCTGGGCCTGGCGGGGACAAGCATTGGCCCCCGACGAGCTGGACGGCCTGGCGCGTCTCGGCACGGCCCTGCGTGGCGAGCTCGCCCGGGACCTTGCCGGGCTGTTGTCGCGGGGCGAGATCGCGGCCACCCGGCGGCGGGTGGACGCGCTGCTTGAGACGCGTCGCTTTCCGCTCCCGCGCGCCGACTGGCCGGCGATCCCCTGGCCGCCGTTCTAACGTAGGCGGGCCGCGCCGGCGGGCCGCGCCGGCGGGCAGAGTGATCAGACCACCGTCGCGGCTGTTCGTCGTCCGTCACCCGGTCTCGCGGATCGGGCACCATGGTTCGTACGATGGGCGTGCGGCGATGGAACGGATGGATCGACGAGGGGGCCGCGCCGCCGCACGTGACGGACGCGGCCCTGCGGATGCTCGAAGCGGAGATCGGGCCGGGGCGGCCGAGCCCGGATGCGCGGCTCGAGGACGTGGTCGCGGGGCTGCCGACGTCGCCGCTGGCCGATGACGCCGGGGACGGCCGCCTGTCGATCGATCCGGTCGATCGCATCCGCCACGCCCGCGGCCAGAGCCTGCCCGACTGGCTCGCGCTCCGGAGCGGGCGGCTGGCCCGCGTGCCCGACGCGGTGGCTCGACCGCCCGACGTGGCCGCGGTTCGCGAGCTGTTCGACCTGGCGAGGGAGCGAGGGGCCGGCCTCATCCCGTACGGCGGCGGGACGAGCGTGGTCGGCGGCGTGACGCCCGATCCCGACGACGACCGGCCGGTCATCACGATCGCGATGGACGCGCTGACCGGGTTGCACGATCTCGACGAGCGGAGCGGACTCGCGACGTTCGGGGCCGGGACGCTTGGGCCGGACGTCGAGGCAGCACTTGCGCCGCACGGCCTGACCCTTGGGCACTTCCCGCAGTCCTGGGAACGCTCGACACTCGGTGGCTGGGTCGCCGCGCGCTCGGCCGGCCAGCAATCGATCGGGTTCGGGCGGATCGAGGCGTTGTTCGCCGGCGGGCGGCTTGAGGCGCCGGCAGGCACCCTGGACCTGCCGACTCACCCCGCGTCGGCCGTCGGACCCGACCTGCGTCAGCTCGTCCTCGGCTCGGAGGGCCGCTTCGGGATCGTCACCGAGGCGACGGTCCGGGTCATGCCGAAGCCACGGACCGAGGCCGTCCCGTCGTGGTTCCTGCCGGACTGGCCGCGCGCCCTCGAGGCGGCCCGTGCGATCGCCCGGGCCGGCCTGCCCCTGTCGATGGTCCGACTGTCCACGCCGCTCGAGACCGCGACGCTGCTGGCCCTCGCCGGCGAGAGCCGCGGGGTCCGGGCCCTGCGCGCCTATCTCGGCTTCCGGAAGATCGGCCCCGAGCGGTGCCTCCTGCTCGTCGCCGCGTCCGGCCCGGAGAAGCTCGTGGAACTCGCGGTCCGCGAGGTCGGCTCGATCGTCCGGCGCCACGGCGGAACCGGCGTCGGCGGCTCGCTCGGCCGGCAGTGGCTCCGCAACCGCTTCCGGACGCCCGACCTGCGCGACGCGCTGTGGGATCTGGGCTACGCGATCGACACTCTCGAGACGTCGGTCGATTGGCGGCGTTTGCCGGAGCTCGCGGCGGCCGTGGGACGGGCGCTCCGCCACGGCCTCGAGGCCGACTTCGACGGCGAGCGCGTCCATGCGTTCAGCCACCTGTCGCACGTCTACCCGAGCGGCTCGAGCCTGTACGCGACGTACGTCTTCCGGCTCGCACCCGACCCCGACGAGACGCTCGAGCGCTGGCGGCGCCTGAAGACGGCGGCGAGCGACGCGATCGTGGCCCACGGCGGCACGATCAGCCATCAGCACGGCGTCGGGCGCGACCACCGGCCGTGGCTGGCTGCCGAGAAGGGTGAGCTCGGGCTGGCGGTGCTCGGCGATGTCGCCCGGCGGCTCGATCCGGACGGGCTCCTGAACCGCGGCGTGTTGCTCGGGGCCGCCGACGGGGGCGGTGCGCCGTGACGGCCGATCAGGTCCTCGCCCTCGACGTCGGCACGCAGTCGGTTCGGGCGCTCGTCTTCGATCCGCGCGGGACGCTCGTCGCCCACAGCCGGATCCCGATCGAACCGTACGTGTCGCCGCAGCCCGGCTGGGCCGAGCAGGACGCCGAGCTCTACTGGCGCGCGATCGGCGAGGCGTGCGCCGCGCTGTGGGCCGGCGGCGTGGCGCGACGCGACGCGATCGCGGGCGTCGCCCTCACGACCCAGCGGGCCACGATCGTCGTGACCGACGAGGCCGGCACCCCGCTCCGCCCCGCGATCGTCTGGCTGGACCAGCGTCGAGCCGAGGACGTGGCGCCGATCGGCGGGGTCAACGGCCTCGCGTTCCGCGCCCTCGGCGTCCGCCGGACCGTGGCCGCGTTCCAGGCCGACTGCGAGGCCAACTGGCTCCGTGCCAACGAGCCGGGGCTCTTCGGCCGGATCCGGCACTACCTCCTCCTGAGCGGTTATCTCACCCATCGCCTGACGGGGCGGTTCGTCGACTCGGTGGCCGCCCAGGTCGGCTATCTGCCGTTCGACTACAAGCGCCTTGCCTGGGCGAAGACCGGCGACTGGCGCTGGACGGCCGCCCCGATCGACCCGGCCTGGCTGCCCGAGCTGATCGCGCCAGGCGGCCGGCTCGGCGACCTGACGGCCGACGCCGCCGCGGTCGTCGGGCTGCCGGCCGGCACGCCGGTCATCTCGGCCGCGGCCGACAAGGCCTGCGAGGTCCTCGGCTCGGGCGCGCTTGAGCCGCACATCGGGTCGCTGTCGTACGGCACGACCGCCACGATCAATACGACCCAGCGCCGCTACGTGGAGGCGATCCCGCTCGTTCCGCCGTACCCGGCCGCGGTCCCCGGCGCGTGGAGCCTCGAGGTCCAGGTCTACCGCGGCTACTGGCTGGTGGATTGGTTCAAGCGCCAGTTCGGCGCCGCCGAGGTCGCCCAGGCCGACGCGCTCGGGATCGCGGCGGAGGCGCTGTTCGACGATCTCGTTCGGGCGACCCCGCCAGGCTCGATGGGCCTGATGCTCCAGCCGACGTGGACGCCGGGAGTTCGCGTGCCCGGCCCCGAGGCGAAGGGCGCGATGATCGGCTTCGGCGACGTCCATACCCGGGCCCACCTCTACCGGGCGATTTTGGAGGGCCTCGCCTACGCCCTGCGCGAGGGCGGCGAGCGCGCGGCGGGCCGGGCGAAGGTGCCCCTCCGCGAGCTGCGAGTGTCGGGCGGCGGCGCCCAGTCCCCTGCCGCGGTCCAGTTGACCGCCGACATCTTCGGCCTGCCGACGGGCCGGCCCCACACCCACGAGACGTCGGGCCTCGGGGCCGCGATCGATGCGGCGGTCGGGCTCGGGCTGCATTCGTCGATCGACGTCGCGGTCACCGAGATGACCCGCCTGGCCGAGACGCTCGACCCCGACCCCGAGCGCCACCGTCTGTACGACCAGCTCTATCGCCGCGTCTACAAGCGGATGTACGACCGCCTGAAGCCGCTGTACGAGGAGATCATGGCGATCACGGGCTACCCGCCGCGCTGATCGACTCGCTCGTAGACGACCACCTGCCAGAAGATCTCCGAGCGCTCGAGTCGCGGCGTGAAGCCGGCAGCCCGGACGATCGCGTCGACGTCGGCGATGGAGTGGATCCAGATCCGGAACCGCTGCCGAAACAGGCGGCTGACCGCGTTCAGCGACCCGCTCGCCGCCCGGATCCACCACGTGTTGCGGGGGTAGACGAGCCCATACCGGCGGCGAGCCAGGGCGACCGACCGCCGGACGAGGGCGTCCATGTCGGGATAGCAGCAGACGACGCGGTCGAGGGCGACGAGGTCCGCGGCCTCGAGATGGGGCGCGATGTCCACGAAGTCACCGGTCTCGTACCGGACGTCGACGCCGCGCCACGATTTCTCGGCCTCTTCGCGGGCGACCGCGACGTACGCGGGCGACCCGTCGACGTCGATCGCGGAAGCCGCTCCCGCCGCCAGCAGCCCGAGATGGACGGCGCCAACGCCGGCGCCGATGTCGAGCACAGTCAGCCCGGCGACGCCGCCCTCGGCCAGCCCGTCGATCAGCCAGGCCGTCGTCTTCGCCGGCCCATTCCTGCGGTACGCTTTCTGGTCCCGACGTGCCTGCCGCTCGCCGAACTCATTGCCGATCGCGCAGGCGCATCCCGACAACGGCGCCGGGTGCCCCTCATCTTCATCGCTGTTCATGGCGACATTCCAGCATGACCATGCCATCCGCGTCTTTCGCTGGACGCGCGATGCTCGCCCAGCGCGCGTTACGACGTTCGGGACGCGCTCGACAGGCACCAGCGAGTTCCCCACCCGCCGTTCCGCGCGCGTCACGCGCACGTTGGCGATCGACAACGAGAAATCCGGGGCTCCACCGCTTGCCGTCCGCCGTAACGCTCACCTGGCGCGCACCCCGCGGCCCGGCGCCACCGACTGCGCACCGGGCGTTCGGGCGACGATTCGCGGTCACGCTACGCACGCACCTCTTGGCGCATGAAGCGGACATACCCGATCGCGAAGAAGGCGATCGCGATCGCCAGCATCGTGACCATGTGCGGCCAGACGAGGAGGATGCTCTGGTCGAACGACTGGAGCGACGGGATCCGCTCGGCCGCCTGCTGGTAGCCACCGATCGTGGCCGGGTTCGAGACCGCCGAGACCTGCGGGTTCAGGATCGCCAGCGACGCCTCCCGGTAGAGGGTGTCGGGCAGGAGTCGGGTGATCGTCTGCTGGAGCGACAGGTTCCGGGCCTGCTCCGCGAGCGTGCCGCTGACCGGAGCGAGAATGCCGTTGATGACCTGGGTGATCAGGCCGCCGAAGAACGTCAGGAGCAGCCACGTCCCGAACGCGACCAGCGCGGACGTCGCCGCCCGCCGGATCACGACCGACAGGAGCAGCCCGAACGCGAGCCACAGCGCGATATACAGGAACGTGACGATCAGCCAGAACGTGATCCGCAGGATCTCCTCGGCGCTCGGGACGATGCCGAGGCGGATGATCCCGAACGCGGCGATCACGCCGATGATGCAGGTCAGGACCAGCCCGATCACGGCCAGCCCGGCGGCGAACTTGCCGTTGATCACGTCGTCGCGATAGATCGGCTGGGACAGGAGGCGCGGCAGCGTTCCGCCCGAGCGCTCGCCGTTGACGGCGTCGAACGCGAACGCGAGGCCGAGCAGCGGGCCGACGATGGCGATGAACTCCCACGAGCTGGGCAGCTGCGTCCCGGTCGTGCCGGCGGCGGCTCCGGCGGCCTCGCCGACCCGTGGCGCGATCGTGAACAGGAACAGGAAGATCGACGATTGGCCGGTGATCTGCGAGCCGACGTTCCGGATCGCGTCGGCGGCGAAGTACATCGGGATCAGGGCGGCCAGACCGAGCAGGACGAGCAGGACGCCGAACCGGGCCGAGCGGAGGTGGTCTGCAAACTCCTTGCCGGAAACGACCATCCAGCCGGCGTGCGGCACGGATCGCTCGCGCCGGGACGGCGTGGCGCCAGCGTCACGGCGACGGGCGGGCTTCGCGGGAGCGGGGGCCGGATCGGGCGCCGGGTCCGCGGCGGGACCGACGGGGAGCGGCGTGCTATCGGCGGTCATCGGACGTCCCGGGCGTGGCCGTGGGCGGCCCGCTCGACGGCCCGTCGGTAGATGTCGTCAAGTGACGGCGGCACCGAGCGAACCGACGTGAGGTCGAGCCCCGTCGAAGCGGCCGCGGCAAGGATGGTGCGGCGGACGCGGGTCTCCTCGCCGACCGGGCTGACCGACGCCAGCCAGGCCCCGTCGGGCTTCGTCGGCGACGCGACGTCCACGACGCCGGGGATGCCGGCCAGGACCTCGCGGACGCGGGCGACCCCGGCCTCGTCGGTCGTCTCGAACTCGGCCTCGACGTGAGCCAGGTCGTCGCCGAACCGGTGAGCGAGTTCGGACATCGTGCCCTGCCCGATCAGGCGGCCCGCAGCGAAGATCCCGATCCGGTCGCAGACCGACTGGACCTGGTTGAGGAGGTGGCTCGAGAGAAGGATTGCCATCTGGCGTTCGGTCACGAGCGAGCGCAGGAGGTCGAGGATCTCCTTGACCCCGAGCGGATCGATCGCGGTCGTCGGCTCGTCGAGGATGAGGACATCCGGATCCTTGATCAGGGCATCGGCGATGCCGAGGCGCTGGAGCATGCCCCGCGAGTACGTGTCGGTCTTCGAGTCGGCCCGGGCGGCCAGCCCGACCTGCTCGAGGGCCTCGTCGATCGCGGGCTCGGCCTCGTCCCGCGGGATCCGGTTCAGGCGGGCCGTGTAGCGGAGGTTGTCGCGACCGGTCATGTCGGCATAGAACCCGACGGCGTCGGGCAGGTAGCCGACCCGGCGCTTGACCTCGAGCGGATGCCGGGCAGGATCCAGCCCGACGACCCGGGCCTGGCCGGCGGTCGGTTCGGCCAGGCCGAGAAGCATCAGGATCGTCGTCGTCTTGCCGGCCCCGTTCTGGCCGAGCAGCCCGAAGATCTCGCCCGCCTGAACCTCGAGATCGAGGTGGTCCACCGCGACGAGGTCACCGTATTCCTTGGTCAGGCCGCGGGTCCGGATCGGAGCGCGCGGCCGATCGTCACCCTCGGTCCGCGGTCGCCGCGCCCGGGCGGCCGCGGCGGCGGAGGGGTCGGTGTCCGTGCCGGGTCGCGGCCGGCCGCCTTTGCGGCGGATCGGCCGGGTCGACGGGGCCGTCATCGGCGGCCGTATGTCCGGAAGACGTAGAACAGGGCGGCCAGGATGACCACGATCAGGCCGAACCCGGCGAGGAGCCAGATCGGCGAGGTCTCGACGGTGAAGGTCATGGGCAGGGATCCCCGAGCCGCGCCCGCCCCACCCTCGCCGGCAGCGGCCGCGCTGATCGTGACCTGGTAGTCGCCGGTGACCGCCTCGCCGATCGGGGTGATCGTGGCCGTCACCGTCACGGCCGCGTCCGGGCCGGGCTGGATGACCGGGATGGTCTCCTGATCGAAGGTCACCGTCCAATTCGTCGGCTGGGTCGCGCTCAGGGCAACGTTCGCCAGCGGCCCGGTGCCGGTGTTCGTGATCACGATCTGCTGGATCGTCCCGCCGCCGGCCGCGCCATGGGCCGAGACGAGCTGGTTGGGCGTCGAGAGGCTCATCGAGAAGGTTCCGGTGATCTCCACCCCAAGGGCCTGCTCGATCGTCTGGGTCCCGACGTTGGCGGTCACCGCGATCACGGTCTTGCCGGCGGGAGCGTCCGGCGGGGGGTTGGCGGTGACCGTGATCGTCGTCGAGGCGCCGGCCTTGACGACGGTGCTCGCGGCCTGGGCGGCCGACAGCTTGGCCGCGACCGTCCAGTCGGCCGGTCCGGTCGCGGTCGCCGACACCGTCTGGTCCTGGGCGGAGCCGTTGGTGAGGGTGAGGTCGAAGCTGAAGGTCGCGTCGCTCGCGCCGGTCAGGGTCGGTGAGTTTGTCGTCAAGGTGGTCTCGCCCGCGACGTCGGCGTTGACCGCGACAGTGATCGGCAGAGTGACGGTCTGACCGCCGAGCTTCGCCGTGACGGTCAGCGAGGCGTTGCCGGTGGCGTCACCCGGAACCGTGACGTCGAGGCGGGCCGAGCCCGGCTTGCCCGGGGCCGCGGTCACGCCCGAGACCACGAAGCCTCCGCCGTGGAGGGTCGCCTTCCAGCCGGTCGGTGCGCCGCTGACCGCCAGCGCCACGGTCCCCTCGGTCGCCGTCGTCACGCTGAGGTCGAAGCTGGCGTTGGAGCCGGGTGCGACCGCGATCGACGGATACGGTGTCGTGACGGCGAGGACGTCGGCGGCACCGACGGCGGGCACGAGCCCGACGAGGAACACGGCCATCGTGGCAAGGGCGATCGCACTGCGCCGAACGCGCGCGATCATGGACGTCGGCAAGGGATCCCTCCGTCGATGTGGATGCTTCGGACGGATGGGAGTCTGCCGACTGGATGCGGTTGGCGCAACTTCGGTTCGATTTGATCATGGTTGTAGTTTCTGAATCTGCGTACATCGGGGACCGTCGTCGGCGGCAGCCATGACCAATCCTCGGCGACGCCGCCCGATAGGACCGTTTGACGGAATCGGGGTGGAACGGCATCATTCCCCTTGTCACCCGTCGTGGCATCCAACCGGTAGAGCGCAACCTGCTCCCCCGGATGCCCCGGGAAAGGAATTCGTCAACCCGCTCCGGCTCCCGACACCGAGCCGTCCGATGAGCGGACCAGTCAACCGGCCGTCGTGCCGCGCCGAGCGCCAGCAGCGCCCGCGACCACGAGCGAGCCAGAAAGAAACCAGTACGAACACATGATGACTCGCACCACCACCGCCTCGGTGGCGGGTCGCTCCGTGGCCATGCGCCGCATGCGCCGCCGGGCCTCGACCGCCACCCGTCCCTACTGCAGCACGAACGGCTGCACCAGCTTCCTGATCGTGGATCCCGACACCGAGATCGCGACCTGCCCCGTCTGCGGCTTCACCCGCCACACTCACTGATCGTCCGGGCCGAGGCGCCGGCCCACGCGCCGGCTCAACATCGCGCGCCCCTGCCAGCAAACGAATGCGCGCCATGCGAGCGTTGTGACGAACGAACGGGCCCGATGGCCGGCCCGGCTCCCCGTCAGCCGCCGAATCGCACGCCCGGCGTTCAAAACTTCGTCGCAAGGCCCGTGACCGGCCCCGCGCGGCCGTCCCGGGCGTCGTAACGCTCGCCTGGCGTGCAACGAGCAGATGGGCTCGGGGCGGCACCGGCAGGCGGCACGGCACGGACCCGCGACGGCCCGCGGCCGCCGGCGTCGCGCCTCACGGGATCGTCCGGCTCGCTCTGCGCGGCTGACGCATCCTCGTCGGGATGACGACACCGGCGCCGACCTTCACCGTCGATCGCGACCGCCTCGCCGGGCTGCTTGCAGCCGAGCTCGATCGCTTCGCCCGGGCCCATCCGCGGTCCGGCAAGCTCCACGAGCAGGCGAAGGCGTCGCTCCTCGACGGTGTCCCCATGAACTGGATGAACGAGTGGGCCTCGCCCTTCCCGCTCTTCGTCGAGAGTGCGTCCGGGGCCGGCTTCCGCTGCGTCGACGGCCACGACTACGTGGATTTCTGCCTCGGCGACACTGGCGCGATGGCCGGCCACGGCCCGGCGGCCACGATCGCCGCTGTCGAGCGCCAGATGCGTCGCGGGATCACCCACATGCTCCCGACCGAGGATTCGATCGCGGCCGGTGACGAGCTGACCCGTCGGTTCGGCCTGCCGCTGTGGCAGTTCACGATGACCGCGACGGACGCCAACCGGTTCTCGATCCGGCTCGCCCGGGCGATCACGGGCCGGTCGAAGATCCTCGTCCACGACGAGTGCTACCACGGCTCGGTGGACGAGACCCTCGCCACACTTGATGTGGATGGACGAGTCGTCGCGACCGATTTGAACATCGGGCCGCCGGTGGATCCCGCCCTGACGACCCGGGTCGTGCCGTTCAACGACGTGCTCGCCCTGGAGCGGGCTCTGGAAGAAGGGGACGTCGCGGCCGTCCTTGTCGAGCCGGCCCTCACCAACGTGGGGATCGTCCTGCCCGAGCCCGGCTATCACGACGCCCTGCGCGACCTGACCCGTCGAGCCGGGACCGTCCTGATCATCGACGAGACGCACACGATCTGCGCCGGCCCCGGCGGGATGACCGCCCGCGACGGGCTCGAGCCCGACATGCTCGTCATCGGCAAGACGATCGGCGGCGGGATCCCGGTCGGAACCTACGGCATGACCCAGGCCATCGCCGAGCGCGTCCGGGCCGCCCTGCCGCCCCGAGCGGACATCGGCGGGATCGGGGGCACGCTCGCGGGCTACGCCCTGTCCCTGGCCGCGATCCGGGCGACCCTCGGCGAGGTTCTGACCGACGAGGCGTTCGACCGGATGATCCCCCTGGCGGAACGCTGGGAGGCAGGCGTCAACGAGGTGATCCGGTCGCGCGGCGTCCCGTGGCACGTGATCCGGCTCGGGGCCCGGGCGGAATATCACTTCTCCGCGACCCCGCCGCGCGATGGCGCCGAGAAGGTCGCGAGCGACGACCCCCTGCTCAACCGCTACCTGCACCTCGCCCTGATGAATCGCGGCGTGCTGATGACCCCGTTCCACAACATGGCCCTGATGAGCCCGGCGACGGTCGCCGCCGACGTGGATCGCCACACCGAGGTCTTCGATGAGGCGGTTGCCGCGCTCGTGAGCTAGCCCGGTTCGCCGTCGCCCGCGTACAGTCGCTCGAGCACCGCGAGCTCGGTTGCCAGATCCAGGCGGCGGCGATGCTGGCGGTCGGTCGGCGCTTCGTTGTTGAGGATCGCAATCGCGCGATTGGCGTCTTCGACGACGCGCCGCAACTCCGCCCGGTCCCGTTCCCGGCCGATCGCGCTGGACTGCGCGGCGCGAGCGACGATCGTGTCGCGCCGGGTGAGGAACTCGCGGACCTCGCGATCGGTGGCAATCCAGGGCGGGACCATGTTTGCGTTCTTCAGGACGCGGTGGGCGAGCGCCCAATCGCCCGCGGCGCTGTCGTCCTCGAGCGGGATCGGCTCGCCGCGAAACGGCAGATCGTCGAACTGACCGGCTTCGCGAGCCTCGCGGATCTGGCGGTCGATCAGGGGCTCGTGCGGACGGTCCACGCCAGAAGGATAGCGATCGACCCGCCAAGCGTCCTCCTGTCCAACCGGGCGCCCGACCGGGTATCGTCGGGAGAGCGAGTTCGCGCGCGGGGAGGTTGATCTTGTCCATCACGATCCGGGCCGTCGGCCAGGCTGCTCGGCGGGGCGCCCGGCGGCGCGTCCCGACGGCCGCCGCGCTCGTCGCCTCGATCGACGAGTGGCTGCCCGGCGCCACCGCCGACGCTCTCCGCGGCCACGTCCCCGGCACCCGGACCGGCGACGGCACCCTCGAGGTCCAGCTCCATCCGGCCGCCCGTCCGATCCGGATCGAGACCACCCAGCTCGGCGTCGTCACGGTCAACGCGATGACCGTGCCGGTCGGCCCGGGCTACCACACCTTCATCGTCAGCCTGCTCGAGCGGATGGGCGACGAGCACGACATCACCTGGGCTTCGCTCGCGACACCGACGTCGATTGCGGCCGGGCGGGTGGCCGTCGGCGCGGTCACCGCCGATCCTGGGAGCTCGATCGATCCGACCGGGGCCTTCGGCTCCGGCGACCGGCGTGATGCCGAACGCGGACACCTGGGCTGGCTCCGATCGGCGCTGACGGCGGTCCGCGACGCGCGCCGGCAGCGGGCCGACGGCCTCCACCTGGCGACGCCGCCGGGCGTTCGCTTCACCTTCGAGGGTGCCGTTGCGACGGTTCTCGGGCCGCGCGACGACGCCTGGCTCGAGCGGGCGTTGGCCGATCCGCGGGTCGCGGCCGACGTCTGGCCGTGGGTCGCCGACGCGATGGATGCCCGATACCTGTTCAACCGAGCGCTGTGTCTGCTGTGGCTCGACGTCCGCTGGCGCCCGCCGATCAACGCCCAGGAAACCGCCCTCGCCGACGAGGTGCTCGGGCTGCTCCGGCGCGCCTACCCGCTGGAGCCCGGGATCGCCTGGCCCTGGCGCGAGTGGCGCGAGCTGTTCCAGCTCCGCGGACTGCCCGACCAGGCGACGCGCCAGCTCCTCGATCGCGGCGCCGGACCGCTGGTGGGCGGCGCAGCCACCGAGGGCGATGCCCCGATCGGCTATCGGCGCCGGCCGGTCACGATCGTCCACGAGGGCTGGGCGCTCGAGGTCCCGGGCTCGTTCACGAGCACCCGGACGACCGAGGAATGGGCCGGTGGCGAGGCCGGCCGGAGCATCACCCTGGCCGGCGTGGAGACTGCCCAGGGTGGTCAGCCGATGTCGGCCGACCTGTTCCTGCGCCAGGTTGCGGGCCACCTCGGACACGACGCGATCGAACACGACGACGGCGTCGTCCGCGGCCGGGCGCGGCTCGCCTCGGACCCGAGCTCCGGGATCGAGGTCGCGACCGTCGAGGGGTTCAGCGCGGTCCGCGGTCGCGGGGCGGCGATCCGGATCGAGATCGACGACCCGCAGGACTGGAAGTGGGCGCTCGATACGTGGCGCGGGCTGCGGCCCGCCTGACCGGCGAGCCGTGACAGGCAAGGTGGCACGCGGCCGGGCTAAGGTTCTCGCGTGCAGAGACATGTCGACGGGTCCGTCGTCGTCAGCGCCACGGACCTCGTCGGGTTCCTCGAGTGCGGCCACCTGACCACCCTCGAGCTCGGCCGGCTCGACGGGCTGTGGGAGAAGCCACACCAACGGACGGACCCCGAGGTGGTCCTCCTTCAGGAACGCGGCGACGCCCACGAGCTCGCGTACCTCGAGCGGCTGCGAGCAGCGGGCAAGTCGGTTCACGTCGGGACGAAGGACGAGCTGACGACCCCGGAGCGCCTGCGCGCCGCCGAGGACGACACGATTGCGGCGATGCACGCCGGCTTCGACGTGATCTACCAAGCGACGCTGTTCGACGGTCGATGGCGTGGCCACGCCGACTTCCTGCTCCGCGTGGACGGCGATTCCGAGCTTGGCGACTGGCACTACGAGGTCGCGGACACGAAGCTGGCGCGGTCAGTGAAGGGTTCGGCGCTTCTCCAGGTGTGCGTGTACTCGGATCGGCTCGAGCGGGTCCAGGGCCGACGGCCGGCGCGGATTCACGTCGTGACCGGAGACTCGGAGACGCACACCCTCCGGCTCGAGGACTTCGCGGCGTTCTACCGGGCGGTGCGTAGCCGGTTCGAGGATCGCGTCTTCGGTGCCGTTCGAGCCGATCCGCCGGCGACCTACCCGGATCCGGTCGACCACTGCCGCGTCTGCGCCTGGTTCCCGTCGTGCATGGCCCGGCGCCGCGCCGACGACCATCCGTCGATCGTTGCCGGCATGACTCGTGCCGTCACCCAGCGCCTTCAGGAGGCTGGCGTCCCGACCCGACGCGACCTCGCAACGCTCGATCCGGCAAGGGTCGTCGCCGACCTGAACCCGCGGACGCTCGACCGCCTCCGCCTCCAGGCGGGGATCCAGGTGGCCGGCGAGGACGGTCGGACGCTCCTCTACGAGCTGATCGAGCCGGTGCCGGACGAGCCCGGCCGCGGCCTCGCGCTCCTGCCGGAGCCGTCCCCGCTCGACCTCTTCTTCGATATCGAGGCCGACCCATGGATGGAGAACGGCGGGCTCGAGTACCTCCTCGGCGTCGTCGAGGTGGACGGCGGATCGGCCGGATACCGCGCGCTCTGGGGCCACGACCGAGCGGCTGAGAAGGCCGCGTTCGAGACGTTCATCGACCTCGTCCTGGAGCGCCTCGCGCGCGACCCGACGATGCACGTCTACCACTACGCCGGCTACGAGACGGGAGCGATCAAGCGCCTGATGCAGCGTCACGCGACACGCGTCGACGAGGTCGATCGGCTCCTTCGCGGCGGCATCCTCGTCGATCTCTACAACGTCGTCCGCCAGGGCGTGCGCGCATCGGTCGAGTCGTACTCGATCAAGCGGATCGAGAAGTTCTACCTCCCGGCTCGTGAAGGGCCGGTCACGGACGCCGGGTTCTCGGTGGTCGCCTATGAGACCTGGCTTCGCGACGGCGACGCCCAGCACCTGACCGACCTCGCCGACTACAACCGCGACGACTGCGTGTCGACGTGGCTGCTCCGGGACTGGCTCGAGGACCGCCGGCGCGAGGCGACCGCGCGCGGCTGGCCCATGGACCGCCCGACGGTCGACGACGGACTGCCGGGCGAGAAGCAGAGTGCCCAACAGGCAGAAACGGCGCGTCGGGTCGAGGCCCTGACCATCGACGTTCCCGCCGACCGCTCGAATGCGACGCCGGACCAACGCGACCGCTGGCTTCTCGCCCAGCTCCTCGACTGGCATGGCCGCGACGCAAAACCCGAGTGGTGGAACTTCTACCGCCTCAACGAGCTCGGCGTCGACGACCTCGTCGAATCGGGCGAGGGTATCGGCGGGCTCGAGTTCGAGGCAGACCTCGAGGAGCGCGGGCGCGGCGGGTTCGTCCGGCGCTATCGATTCACGCCCCAGGATCACAAGATCCGGGTCGGCCGGTCGGCGATCGAGCCCGATGGCGAGAATGGCCTCGACGCGGGGCGCGTCGTCGCGATCGACGACGCGCGCGGCTGGATCGACCTCCATCGGACGGCCACCAAGCTCGACCGGCACCCGGCGGCGCTGATCCCGGGCAAGCCGATCCAGGTGGATGTCCTGCGCGACGCCCTACGCCGTGCCGCCGACGACGTCCTCGAACGCGGGCTCGAACCGGCCGACCGGTTGCCGCACCGGCGCGCGGGACGCGACCTCGTCGCCCGGACAACACCGCGCCTCGCGAATCAAGGCGGCATGCCCACCACGACGCCGCTGGTCACGGAGGGCGAGCCGATCCTCGACGCCGCCATCCGCCTGGCGCTCGATCTCAACCACGGCGTCCTGCCGATTCAGGGACCACCGGGCTCCGGAAAGACGTACACCGGCGCACGAATGATCGCCGCGCTTGTGGCGGCCGGGAAGAAGGTCGGCATCACGGCCCAGTCGCACAAGGCGATCACGAACCTGCTCGACAAGACGGCCGAGGCGTTCGCCGAACGGCACCTCGAGTTCTGCGCGGTCCAGAAGTCCGACGGCGAGGCCGGCTCGAAGAAGGCCGGAGTTCGGGTCGTCGATGAGGCGTCGGCGGTCGCTCCGCTCCTCGCCGGCTCGTTCCCGATCGCGGCGGGCACGGCCTGGCTCTGGGCGCGAGCCGACCTCGACGAGTCGGTCGACGTGCTGTTCGTGGACGAGGCCGGTCAGCTCAGCCTGGCGAACGCGCTGGCCGTGGCCGGCGCCGCGCGATCGCTCGTCCTGCTCGGCGACCCGAACCAGCTCCCCCAGGTCACCCAGGGCATCCACCCGGAGGGCGCCGGCGTCTCGGCACTCGAGCACCTCGTCGGCGATGCCATGACCGTTGCGCCGGAGCGCGGCCTGCTCCTGCCGACGACGTACCGGATGCACCCCGACGTCAACGGCTACATCGCCGAGATCTTCTACGAGGGCAGGCTCGGACCCGACCCCGCGACGGCCCGCCAGTCGCTTGACGGAGACCCGCCGATCGGCGGCACCGGGATCCGCTGGCTGCCGGTCACCCACGACGGCGACGATTCGTCGTCGGTCGCGGAGGCGCAGGTCGTCGTGGACGCAATCGAGGACCTGCTCGGGCGGACGTGGGTCGATCGCCACGGTCGCTCGCGCCAGCTCGGTATCGACGACATCGTGGTCGTCGCGCCGTACAACGCCCACGTCGCGGCGATCCAGACTGCGGCCACGAGACGACTCGGGAAGCTGGCCCGTGTCGGCACGGTGGACCGCTTCCAGGGCCAGGAGGCACCGGTCGCGATCTATTCGATGGCCGCCTCGTCCGCCGATGACGCGCCCCGGGGGATGTCATTCCTGTACGACGGCCACCGGCTGAACGTCGCGGTCTCGCGAGCGATGGGCCTGGCCCTGGTCGTGGCCAGCCCGGACCTCCTCCTCGTCGCGCCGCACGGCCCCGACGAGATGCGCAAGGCAAATGCGATCTGTCGCCTCGTCGAGGTTGCTGCGGAGCAGGCGACGCGGGCAGTGCCTGCCATGGTCGGCGCCAGTGGCGGAGCCAGCGCGTCTCCGGTCGTCGAGGTCATGACGCTCGGACTGGGATGAGGGCGGGCCCGCGCCATATCATCCGGCGGTGACGATCGCCGCCCTCGACCTCCCCGCCTCCACGCTGAACCGGCTGCGACGGCGGACCCACTGGTCGCTCGTGGCCGGCGTCGCGCTGGGGAGCACGGGCCACATCGCCGCATCGACGGTGTCGTCGATCGCGGCCCAACACATTGCCGGCAACACGGCTTGGAGCGGTGCGCCTGGCGCCGCCGTGGTCCTCGGTGCCGCGATCGGCGCGGTCGTCCTGTCCCAGTTCATGGTCCGCTCCGGTCGCCGGGTCGGGCTGGCCTCGGGCTACGGCGTCGGGGTCGTCGGAGCGCTGGTCTCGACGGTCGCGATCATTGTCGGCTCCCTCGGGCTCCTCCTCGTCGGGACCGTCCTGATCGGCTTCGGCAACGCGTCGAACCAGCTGTCGCGCTATGTCGCGGCCGACCTGTTCCCGTCCAACCGGCGCGCTTCGGCGATCGGGATCGTGGTCTGGGGAGCGACGATCGGGGCGGTCGTCGGGCCGAACCTCGCCGCGCCCGCAGGCGCCCTCGCGGTGGCCCTCGGGCTGCCCGAGCTGTCCGGCGCATACCTCGTCCCGGTGGTGTTCGTCGGCGCCGCCGCGCTCCTGACGCTCCTGGCCCTGCGCCCGGACCCGTACGCTCTCGCGGATGTGTCGTCGCGCCACGATCAGCCGGGCGGCGACCGCTCGACCTCGGCGTCGCTTGCCTCGGTCCTCCGCCGCCCGAACGTGCCGGTCGCGATTGTCTCGCTCGTGACCGTCCAGGTCGTGATGGTCCTGATCATGACGATGACGCCGCTCCACATGACGGACCATGGCCACGACCTCGGCGCGGTCGGCGTCGTGATCAGCGGCCACACCCTCGGGATGTTCGGGTTGTCACCCCTGACGGGCCGACTCACGGATCGCCTCGGCACGATCCCGGTGATCCTGGCCGGGATGGTGGTCAGCGCGCTTGCCGCGGTGCTCGCGGCCGTGGCCCCGCCGGACGGCGGCCTGATCCTGTTCGTAGCCCTGTTCCTGCTCGGGTACGGCTGGAACCTCGGCTACGTGGCGGGATCGGCCCTCTTGACCCACGAGCTGTCGCTGGCCGAACGGACGCGGATCCAGGGCTTGACGGACGGCCTGATCTGGAGCTCTGCGGCGGCGGCCAGCCTCGCATCCGGGGTGGTCGTCGCCGCCGCCAGCTTCGCGACGCTCGGACTGCTCGGGGCGGCGCTCGTCGTGGTCCCGACGCTGCTCGTCATCGCCCGCCGCGCTGCCGTCTCCGGTCCCACGCTCGCCTGACGCGTCAGCTGCGCTCCCCGCCCCCGAGCTCCCGGACGACCCACCCCGCCAGGACCCGGGCGCACTCCTCGACTTCGGACAGGGGCACGTGCTCATCGGCGCTGTGGGCGACCTTCACGTCGCCCGGGCCGTACATCACGCACGGCGTACCGCCCTCGTTGATGAACAGGCGCATGTCCGCTCCGTACGGCTCGCCGAGCAGGGCCGGCCGTCGACCGGTCAACTCCTCCGCGACGTCCGCGAGCCCGACCGGCAACGGATGATCCGACGGCACCTGGCCCGAGCCGAACCGTCCTCCGACGATCTCGACCGTGGCCGGATGCTCGCGCAGGAACGGGTCCGACGCGTTGGCCGCCTCGATCACCCGCCGCAGGTCCGCGGCCGCGTCCGCCGGCGTCTGCCCGAGCCGGACCCCGTACCGGCCGTCCGCCACGACCCGGTCCAGCACGGTCGAGGCCCACTCGCCGCCCGCCACGATTCCGACGATCGTCGGGTAGGGCAAGCCGAGCGCCGTCATCAGCGGATCGGTCGCGGCTGCGTTCCGCTCCGTCTCGTCGGCCTCGAGGGCGCGCAGGACCACGTACAGGTTGTCGAGCGCGGACACGCCCTCGCGCCGCTGCGAGGCGTGGGCGGCGCGACCCGGGACGGTGAGCCGGAACGTGATCGCCCCGGCGTGGGCGACGACGATGTCGAGGTTCGAGGGCTCGGTGATGATCGCGAGGTCGCCCGTCGCGCCGGCCCGGATGGCCGCGAGCGTCCCCTGCCCGCCGTCCTCCTCGCCCGGGACGAAGGCGACGATCAACTCGCCTTCGAAGCGCGCCGCCGCCCCCGAAGCCACGAGCGCCCGGACCGCCGCCAGGATCGCCGCCACGCCGCCCTTCATGTCGCAGGCACCGCGGCCGAACAGTGCGCCGTCACGGATCTCGCCGCCCCACGGGTCGGCCGTCCACGTCGCCGGATCGCCGGGCGGGACCACGTCGATGTGGCCGGACAGCACGATCCGTCGCCCGCCGGGCCGCCCGAGACGACCGATGACGACCGGCAGCGCCACCCTTTCAGTTTCCTCGCCGGGCCACGCCGGATCGGCCCGGATCGCGACCGGGTCGGGGTTCAGGAGGTCCACCGCCATGCCGGCCGCCCGGAGACGATCGGCGGCGTCGGCGGCGACCGCCTCCTCGGCGCCGGTGATGCTCGGGATTCGGACGAGCGCGACGAGATCGTTGACGAGCGCCGCCCGATCGATCTCGAGCGCGACCGGGGACGTCACGCGCGCAGGAGCGGGCGGGTCAGGCAGGTGACCCCGCCCGAGCCGTTCTCGCCGACCTCGCCGAGGGCGACGGCGTGGACCTCGACCCCCGCCGCTTCGAGGGCCCTCCGGGTGACGGGATTGCCGTCGGCGACGATCACGACGCCCGGGCGGACCGCGAGGACATTGCAGCCGAGGGTCGGGTACTCGTCCTCGGGCACCTCGACAAGCCGGATCCCGAGCTCGGTCAGCCACTCCCAGAGCCCGGCCGGCAGGAGCGGCAGGAAGACGACCGCGAGATCGTCCGAGACCGGGGAGATCACCGACATGAGGTGGACCAGCTCGGCCGGGCCCTTCCAGTACGGGACGTCGACGACCCGGATGTCGCCGCCGACGATCGCGGCCAGTTGACGGGCGCCCGCGTCGTTCGTGCGGAGGGTCCGCCCGATCACGAACAGATCGTCGCGCAACCAGACCGTGTCGCCCGCCTCGACCGTCCCGGGCGCCTCGATCCGCCCGACCGTCGCGATCCCGTTCGCGGCCGTCCAGCGCTCCATCGTCGCGGGCTCAGCCGCGCGGTTCGGCTTGCCCGGCCGGAGCGGCACGGCGCCGTCGGCGATGACGAGAAGCGGGTCGAAGACGTAGACGAGGTCGGGATCGGTCTCTGGTTCCTCGTCGAGCCGATGGACACGCACGCCAAGCCGGTCGAGGGCGGCGACGAGGCCGTCGTGCTCGCGCTGCGCCCGCTCGAGGTCGACCGGCCGAAGGAAGCCGTGGGCGGGATCCTCGAATGCCCGTCCAAACGCCGGGCCCGGTCGCTTCACGAGGACGTCGCGGAGGGCGGCGGTGGAGCTCCGGACGCCATGGCGTCGATCGGTCGTCATCACCGCCGCAGGATACGACGGCGGCGAGGCTGAGCGCTTCCCGAACACGGTCCGGCGCGGTACGCTCAGCCGATGAGCGGCTACGTCGCCTTGGCCCGGATCGTGTCGGCCGCGCCGCGGCTCGCCCGTGGCGAACGGCCCGCGATCGTTGCCGACGAACCGACGAAACCGGCGCTGATCACGGCGATCGTCATCGAGGCGGTCCCGCGCGACGACTCACGCCCCAGCCCGATCAGCGAGCGCCTGCTCGCCGCGCGCGACCGCTGGTCGCAGCTGACGTTCTTCCTGTTCGACCCGAACTCCTGGCGCACCTGATCACGCCTCGAATGGGCTCCCCGTGCGGGCCGGGTCCGTGGAGCCCGTGAACTGCTCGGGGTCACCGAGGATCGCGCTCGCGAGGCGGGCCGGTCAGCGCGCCGCGACGGGCGTGGCGGTCGATCCGGCGCCAGCGCCGGTAGCGATCCGCCCGAGAGCCTCGATGAGCCGGTCGACCTCGTCGGCCGTGTTGTAGTGGGTCAGCCCGATCCGGACCACGCCGCCGCCATCGGCCAGGCCGAGCCGCTCGATCAACCCCGTCGCGTAGAAGTCGCCGTCCCAGACCGCGATCCCCTCGTCGCCGAGGGCCTCCGCCACGGCCCGCGGCGCGACCCCGTCGAGCGTCAGCGCCGCGGTCGGCGTCCGTTCGTCGAAGCGGGTCGGATCGGTGATTCCGTACAGCGTCAGACCCGGGACGGCCGTCAGTCCGGCCGCCAGGCGCCGGTACAGCTCCAGCTCGTAGTTCCGGATCGCGCTCATGCCCCCGAGGACGCGCTCGCGACGCGTCCGATCGGCTCGCGCGCCCCCGTACGCCACGCCGATGTCGGCCAGGTATTCGACCGCCGCCGTCACCCCGGCCAGTCCCTCGAAGTTGCCCGTCCCGGTCTCGAACCGATCCGACGCCGGTCGCAGCTTGTAAGCCGGCAGCGCGTCGAGGATCTCCTGCCGTCCATACAGAACGCCGGCGTGCGGGCCGAAGAACTTGTAGGTCGAACAGGCCAGGAAGTCCGTCCCGAGCGCCTGGACGTCGATCGGCAGATGGGGCGCGGCGTGGACCGCGTCGATGTATGTCCAGGCGCCGACCGCATGCGCCCGCCGGACGATCTCGGCCACCGGGTTGATCGTTCCGACCGCGTTGGACGCCCAGCCGACCGCGACAAGCTTCGTCCGTTCGTTGAGGACCGCATCGAGCGTGGCGAGGTCGAGGGTCACGTCGGCCTCGCGGATGTCGACGGTTCGGACGACCAGGCCGCGGTCGGCGGCGATCGCCTTCCACGGTCCGACGTTGCCCTCGTGGTCGAGGATCGTGACGACGATCTCGTCGCCCGGCTTCATCGTCGCCGCGATCGAGCGGCTGACGTGGAACGTGAGCGACGTCATGTTGGCGCCGAACTTGATCTCGTCGGCCGACGCCGCGCCGAGCATGTCGGCCATCGCCTGGTGCGCGTCGTGGACCCGCTCGTCGCTCCGCCGGCTGGTCAGGAACGGGCCGTCGTGGTTCGCGTTCGAGGTCCGGTAGTAGTCGCCGATCGCGGCGATCACCGACTCCGGGACCTGGGTGCCGCCCGGACCGTCGAACAGGGCGACCGGCCGGCCGCCGTCCTCGATCGCGAGGGCCGGGAACTGGCGCCGGAGCGCCTCGACATCGAACGTGGTCATCGGAACCCTCAGCGGCTGGCGGTCGGACCGGCGGGCTCTCCGACCGGGGAATCGAAAGCGGCGAACCCGGCATCCAGGTTCGCCGCTGATCGTAGTCCAGTCGCGCGTCCTCCGGCCCGCCGGGGCTCAGGCCGCGGCGGCGGACAGCTCGCGCTCGGCAGCGGTGGCCGGCACGACCTCATCGGCGACAACCTCGACGACGAGCTTGATCTCCTTGCCGACGAGCCAGCCGCCGGTCTCGAGGGCCATGTTCCAGTTCAGGCCCCATGCCTCGCGGTCGAGATTGGTCTTGACCGTGAAGGCGATGTGCCGGGTGCCCTGGAAGTTCCTTGTCTCGCCGACATGCTCGACGTCGAACGTGACCGGGCGGGTGACGTCGCGGATCGTGAGATCGGCCGTGACCCGGTAGTCGTCGGCAGCGCGGGCCTCGACGCCGTCGAAGCGGACGACGATCTCGGGATACTGCTCGACGTCGAAGAAGTCGGCGGAGCGAAGGTGCGTGTCGCGGGCGCCGAAGCCGGTCGAGATGCTCGCGGTCTGGACCCGGATCTCACCGCGTGCGGTCGTCGGGGTCGCGTCGTCGATCTCGAGGGTGCCGTCGACGTCGCCGAAGGTGCCGCGGACGGTCGTGATCACCATGTGCTTGGCCGAGAACGTGATGTCGGTGTGGGCGGGGTCGAGCTTCCAGGTGGTTGCGCTCATTGAGTTGACTCCTCCGGGAGTGGTTGTCCGTTCGATGCCCGCCGTCGCATGGTCGCTGGGTCGGTTCGTTGACGACGCAACCATATCTCCAAGATCGTTGCCTTGTCAACCATCGCCGGACCGGAGTAGGATGCTCGCTACATGCGATCGCCATCCGTTCCGTCACGCCCGCCGATCACCATGGAATCGCCGACTGCGGCGCCCGCGAGCGCTGCGGTCGTCGCCGACGAGCCCGGAATCGGCGCCTGGCGCAACTTCCTGACCGCCCATGCCCGGGTCACTCGGCGCCTCGATGAGGAACTCCAGGCGGCCCATGGCCTGTCCCTCGCGGAGTACGACGCCCTCCTCCAGATCGCTCACGCCCCGGGTCGGCGGGTCCGGATGAATGTCCTCGCCGAACGGGTGATCCTGTCGCGGAGCGGGATCACCCGGCTCGTCGACCGGCTCGAGGCGGACGGGTCCGTGGAGCGGATCGCCTGCGCCACCGACGCGCGCGGCCAGGAGGCCGTCCTGACCGAGGCCGGCCTCGACCGACTGCGGACCGCGGCCACGACCCATCTCGACGGCGTCCGTCGGCTGTTCCTGGGCCGGCTGGACGAAACCGCGCTCGACGGTCTCGAGGCGAGCCTCGGCCGGGTGGCCGAACCGCTGGCGTCAGGGACGCGCACGACCCACGAGGGCTGTCCGCCCGTCGACGCCTGACGGCTGCGCTGCCCGGCACGTGAGCGGACGACTCCGGACGGGCACGAGCGGCTTCGCGTATCCCGCCTGGTCGCCGCGCTTCTATCCGGCCGGCCTGAAGGGGCCGGCGCTGCTCCGTCACTACGGGTCGCGCCTGGCCACGGTCGAGCTGAACAACACGTTCTACCGACAGCCGAGTCCGGCCGCGGTCGACGGTTGGCTGGCCGCGACGCCGGACGACTTCCGGTTCTCGGTCAAGGCCCAGCGAGGATCCTCGTTCCGGACCCTCCAGGTCGATCCGGCCGAGAGCGTCGCCTGGCTGACCGGTCCCCTGCGCCGGTTCGGCGACCGGCTCGGGACGATTCTGTTCCGGGTGCCGGACGGCGTCGTTCGGGATGACCATCGCCTTGCCGGCCTGCTCGGAGCGTGGCCCTCCGACCTGCCGCTCGCCCTCGAGTTCCAGGATCAGAGCTGGCACGTGGACGAGGTGTACGACGCGATCCGGGCGGTCGGGGCCGCCCTCGTCACGACCGACCACGAGGACGACCCGGAGCTGCCGACGATCCGCCGGATGGGGCCGTTCCTGTATCTCCGGCTGCGCCGGGCCGACTACGACCCGGGCGAGCTCCGGCGCTGGCTGGACCGGCTCGAGCCGTTCCTCTCCGACGGCGTGGACGCGTACGTCTACTTCCGGCACGACGAGGTCGGGCGTGGGGCGGAGCTGGCGATCGAGTTCGCGGCGCTCGGGGCGGAGGCGGGCTTCGGCGCCTGATCGCTGGCTCGGCGCAGTTCGCGCGCGGACGGCGCGCGGTCAGCCGGACGCGCGCGAGCCCTCGGCCGGACCGAACATCACGAGCAGGGTCAGGTCCTCGCTGATGTCATGGAAGCGATGCGCGACGGTCGCGGCGACGAACACGATGGAGCCGGGACCAACGTCGCGGACCTCGTCGCCGACCGTGATCCGTCCCCGGCCGGAGACGACGCAGTAGGCCTCGTCCTCGGCGTGCGGCTGCTGGAGATCCGGCTGGTCGACGGCCAGCGCGTACAGGCCGAGGCTGAGATCGGGCACGCTCAGGAACTCGAGATAGGGCTTGCCGCTCGCGTCCCGACGGGCGACGAGATCGGCCAGTTCGAAGGCGTCCATGACCGGAGCCTAGCAGCGCCGGGAACCGCAAACGACGACTGACCGTAGGATGAATCGAATGCCCGCTCGTCCGACGTCCGTTTCGCCGACCCGTCTCGCCCGCGGCGCCCGCCGCGCGCTCCTCGTCGTCCTCGTCGTCCTGGCCGGCGCCTGCGGCGGGACGACCGGTTCGCCGGCCGCGTCCCGGCCGTCGAGTGGAACGTCGGCCGGAGCCGGCAGCCCGTCCTCGGGTCCCGCGGCGACCGTCGGCCCGTCCAGCGGGCCCTCGGTCCCGGGCGACACGTCGGCCTCGCCGCCCGGCGGTCCGTTCGACTCGGCCCGCGTCAGCGTCGCGGTCGAGCCGGTCGTGGACCGCCTCGATGCGCCCCTGGCGGTCGTCAACGCCGGCGACGACAGCGATCGCCTGTTCGTCGTCGAGCAGGGCGGCCGGATCCGGATCGTCCGGGACGAAACCCTCGTCTCCGAGCCCTTCCTCGACATCGCCGACCGGATCTCGTCGGGCGGTGAGCGCGGCCTGCTGGGCCTGGCATTCCACCCGGACTTCCCGACCGACCCGCGCTTCTTCGTGGACTACACCGACGAGCAGGGCCACACCCGGATCTCGTCGTTCACGGTCGATCCGGCCACCCCCGACCGGGCGGATCCGGGCAGCGAGCGGCGCCTGCTCTTCGTCCAGCAGCCCTACCCCAATCACAACGGCGGCGCCGTGGCGTTCGGCCCGGACGGCTTCCTCGTCGTCGCGATGGGCGACGGCGGCGGCGGCGGCGATCCCCAGGGCAACGGCCAGAACCTCACGGCCCTCCTCGGCAAGATCCTCCGGATCGACGTGGACGCCACCACCGGCGACATGGCCTACGCCATTCCGTCCGACAACCCGTATGCCGATGGTGCTGACAACCGCCGGCCGGAGATCTGGCTGGCCGGGCTGCGCAACCCGTGGCGCCTGAGCTTCGACCGGCTGACCGGCGACCTGTGGATCGGTGACGTCGGCCAGGACGACCGCGAAGAGATCGACGTCCAGCGGGCCGCTGCTCCGGGCGGCACGAACTTCGGCTGGAACCGGCGCGAGGGAATCGCCTGCTATCGCGACGGCTGCGATGACCCGGGACTGACCGACCCGGTCAGCGAGTACCGCCACGACCAGGGCTGCACCGTCATCGGCGGCAACATCTACCGCGGGACGGCCCAGGCCGCACTCGTCGGCGGCTACGTGTTCGGCGACTACTGCACCGGGCGGCTGTGGGCGATCGATCCGGCGACGAACGACTTCCGGGCGCCGACCGTCGTCGGGGAGATGGGCCCCGGCCTCAGCGCCTTCGGCGAGGACGAGGCCGGCGAGCTGTACGCGACCGACATCGCCGGCGGCCGGCTCCTGCGGGTGACCGCGATCGGCCGCTGACCGCGACGGGTCGCGAATCCCGCGGCGACCGCGATCTCGCTCAGGCGATGGCGAACGTCACGCTGACCGAAATCTCGATCTCGCTCGTGCCGGCCTCGACCGGGGTGCTCGTGTCGGCCATCGCCTTCATCCGGAGCTCGGCCGTCGGCCATGGCGGTCCGGGTTCGACGGCCCCGCCCTCCACGATCGCGACGACCTCGCCCAGATCGACCCCGGCCTCGGCAGCGAGGGTCGCGGCCCGCTGCCGGGCATCAGCGACGGCCCGGCGGCGCGCCCCGTCCAAGGCGGCGCTCGGGTCGGAGAGGCGGAACGACAGCCCATCCATGCTCGTCGCGCCGGCGGCGAGGGCCGCGTCGATCAGTTCGCCCACCGTGGCGATCGCGCGGATCGTCGCCTCGACGGCGTTCGTGAGCTGGTAGCCCGTGATGGTCGGCCCCGACTCCGACGAGTAGTCGCGGACGGCGTCGAGTCCGACGAGCGTGGTCTGCAGGTCGCGCCGCTCGACGCCGCCGTCGGCCAGGGCGCCGAGGACGGCCTGCATCGTCGTGGCGGCAGTCGATCGGGCCGCGGCCGCGGTCGGCCGGACGATGACGACGCCGAGCCGGAGAACCGCGACGTCGGGGTCGACCGCGACGACGCCCCGGCCCGGCACGCTGATCGTGCCGGGCGAGCCGGTCGAGGCCGCGGTCACGAGCGCGCGGCGGCGGCACTCGGCGCCGACGGGGTCACCCGCCGGATCGGCCGAAGGTAGAGGGTCAGGACGACGACGACGTACGTCACGTGGGCCACGAGGGTGATCACCTCGGGCGTCGCCGAGTAGCCGAAGATCGCCCGGAGGAATGCGCCGATGCCCTGGGAGTGGGACAGGATGCCGTTGAGGTCATAGGCGGTCGCGGTCCATGGCCCGCTGCCGAACGCCCCGATCTCGGCGAACTCGTGGATCCCGTAGCTCAGCAAACCGGCCGCGATGAACACGAGGGCGATCCCGGTCCAGCGAAAGAACGAACCCAGATTCAGGCGCCGGCTACCGCGATAGATCCCGTAGCCGATCGCGGCCGCGACGACCAGGCCGGTCAACGCTCCGAGGAGGACCCAGACCGCATCGGTCCGGGCCGAGGTCGCCTGGCCGACGAGGAAGAGCGACGTCTCGAGGCCCTCCCGGATGACCGCGGTGAACGCCAGCAGGGCCAGGCCCCAGCTCGCCCCGGACGCGACGGCGCGATCGACGGCGGCCTGCAGCTCGCCCTTGACGGAGGCCGCCTGACGGCGCATCCAGAACAGCATCCAGGTCACGACGCCGGCTGCCACGAGCAACATCGTGCCCTCGAAGATCTGTTCGTACGGCTCCTCGAACGCGCCGACCGTGTTGAACAGGATGATCCCGATCACGAGGCTCAGGCCGGCCGCCAGACCGGCGCCGAGCCAGACCCGCCCGGCCTGATCGCCGCGACCCGTCCGGGAGAGATAGGCGAGGACGATGCTCACGATCAGGGCGGCTTCGACGCCCTCGCGCAGGCCGGTCAACAGGCCGCTGGTATAAGACCCCAGATCCACGCACACATCTCCGATGTCGGTCTGCCGGCTGCGGACGCTGCCGGGACAGGTCGTCGGGCCGAATCTAGCGCCGCCTGTCCCGATTGGTCAAGTGCCCTTGCATTGCCGTCGCAGGTGAGCCTGACACGACGGTCGACATGGATCTGAAAGGTGGTTGTCACGGTGACGGGTCGGGTCGTGACGAGCGGGCGACGAGGATCGGTGCGTGGACGATCAGACCCCCAGCCAGGTTCGTGTGCCCGCGCCGCGGGCGGGCGGCCGGAGCGCGGCCCACCTCGTGCTGAGCCGGCGCTCCGGCTATGGCGTCGCCCACCGCCGCGCGGCGACCGGTCGCGACCGGCCCAGGCGCAGCGGCCCGTCGGGTTGGCTGACCCGGATCCTTGTCAGCGTGCTCGCGGTATTCCTGGTCGGGTCGATCGCCCTCGTCGGCGTCGCCACCGTCGGGACGGTCGCGCTGGTCACCGCCCTGTCGCAGGGCCTGCCCGATCCCACGAACCTCTCGGCCCTGACCTTCTCCCAGCCGACGACCGTCTACGACCGGACTGGCAAGGTCCAGCTCGGCCGGTTCCAGCGCGAACAACGCCGGGTGGTCGCGTACGACGAGGTGCCCAGGCTCGTCCTCGACGCGACGACGACCGCCGAGGACCGCTCGTTCTGGGAGAACAGCGGCTTCGATCCGGCCGCGATCATCTCCGCCGTCGGCGACCAGGTGGCCGGAACGAGTGAGCGCGGCGCGTCGACGATCACCCAGCAGCTGGTCCGGGCCCGCCTCCTGCCCGAGGACGTCGTCGCACCCGGATCCGACCGCTACCTGCGCAAGGCGAAGGAGCTGATCCAGTCGTCGCGTCTCACGACGGCCTTTCCCGGCGAGGAGGGCAAGGAGCGGATCATCACCGCCTACCTGAACGAGATCTTCTACGGTCACGACGCCTACGGAGTCGCCGCGGCGGCCCGGATCTACTTCGGGGTGACAGACCTCTCCAAGATGACGGCCGCCCAGGCGGCGCTCCTGGCGGGCCTCCCGAAGTCGCCCTCGACCTTCGATCCGTACCGCTACGCCACGGCCGATGCCGAGGGCAGGCTCGTGGTCGCTGCCAACGCCCCGCCGGTCGTGCGCCGCGACTACATCCTCAACCACATCTCGACCTCGCGCTGGACGACCCTCACGAAGGCCGAACTCAAGGCCGCCCTGGACGAGCCGGTCGTCCTCGCCGGCGACGTGCCCCTGTCCTTCCGCGCGCCGCACTTCACCTGGCAGGTCCGCCGCCAGCTCCAGGCGATCCTCGGCCCGGACGTCACGATCGAGACGGGCGGCTACACCGTCATCACGACCCTCGACTGGAAGGCGGAGGCCCTGGCCGAGAAGTGGCTGGCCGCCTCGGCGATCGCCCCGAACCTCAAGACGAAGGGCTCGGCGTCGCTGCTCAAGAGCCTGAAGATCGGCGCGGCCGATCGTCGCTGGATCAACGCCCTGCGCGGCAAGGACCTGCACAACGCCGCGCTCGTCACGATCGACTACCGGACGGGCGACGTCCTGGCCTACGCCGGCAGCGCGGGCTACTACCAGGACAAGCTCGCGAGCCGCAAGTTCGAGCCCAAGTACGACGCGGCCGGCGACGGCGCCCGACAGCCGGGCTCGGCGTTCAAGCCGATCGTCTACGCCAGCGCGTTCGACGCGAAGAAGCTCTCGCCGGGCAGCCTCCTGCTCGACATCACGACCGAGTTCGGGAAGGGCTGGACGCCGCGCGACGCGGACCAGCTCGATCGCGGCCCGGTCCTCGTCCGGAAGGCCCTCCAGTACTCGCTCAACGTGCCGGCGATCCGGGCCCTCGGGCGGGTCGGCAACGAGGCCGTCGCGGCCCGCGCCGCGAAGTTCGGGATCCGCTTCACCGGGGGGACCAAGGGTTTCCTGCAGTCCGGCCTGGCCGGGGCGATCGGGACCGTCGAGGTCCGGCCGATCGATCTGACCTCGGCGTACGGGGCGATTGCCAACGGCGGCGTCCGGGTCCCGCCGCGGATGATCCTCGAGGTCCGCGATGCGACCGGCTCGACGATCTACAGCGCGCCGAAGCCGGCCGGAGCACGGGCGGTCAGCGCCCAGGCGGCGTACCTCGTCACGGACATCCTGTCCGGCAACACCCAGCCGAATCAGAACCCGATCTGGTCGGCGGCCCTCGAGCTGCGCAACGGACCGAAGGGTCAGCATCGGCCGGCCGCCGTCAAGACGGGCACCGCGAACGACGCCCGCGACCTCGCGACGTACGGCTACCTCGCACCGCCCAGCGACGCCGACGCGCCGGCCTACGCCGTCGGGATCTGGATGGGCAACAGCGACCACTCGAACCCGAAGTCGGCCAAGCCCGCGACGTCGCTGACCGCGGCGGCGCCGCTCTGGCGGGCCTTCGTCCGGGACCTCACCGCCAAGCAGCCGATCGCCGACTTCGCCCGGCCCAAGGGCGTCGTCCGGGCGACGATCGATGCCTGGACCGGCGGCAAGCCCGGCCCCTGGACGCGCGACACCGTGAGCGAGTGGTTCATCTCGGGGACCCAGCCCGGTGCAGCGCGGGCGATCGACCCGCCGGGCCTGCTCTACACCCGCTCGTGTGGCGGCTGGCGCGTGGACCCGGTCAAGGCCGAGCTCGGGCCGCGGGCCTGGGACGACGACGTGGCGAACTGGCTGGGTCGGGCGCGGCGCGGGGTCGGGGTCGTGGGACCGTACGAGTCGCGAACGGCGTACTTCTGGGAGAAGTCGGGCTGGGGTGGTCCGCTGCTCGGGACCTGCGCGCCGAAGCCGAAGCCCGAGGAGCCGATCAAGCCGCCCAAGGACCCCGGCGATCCGGGCGGTGGCGGCGGTGGTGGTGGCGCCAAGCCCGGGCCGACCCTTCCCCCAGCCCCGTGATCCTCGATGACGGCTTCGGCCGATCCGTCGTCCGCGGAGCGGGCCTGGCGATCGGAGTGGGCCTGGTGGCCCTCCTCGGCATCCTCGCCCTGGCCGCTGCCAACGTCCTGATCCTCGTCCTCATCGCGATCATCCTCGCGTCGGGTCTTCAGCCGTTCGTCGCCTGGATCCGGGGCCACCTCCCGCTCGGGCGCGGCCCGACGATCCTGCTCGTCTACGGTCTGTTCCTCGCAGTCGTGATCGCGATGGCCCTGTTCGTCCTGCCGGCGGCGCTCGCCCAGCTGGAGCGGACGATCGCGTCGCTGCCGCCGTTCCTGGAGCGGGCCAAGGAGTGGGCGGCGACGATCCGTCCGGCGGGCCTGGGCCGCGGCGTGACCTCGCTGATCGAGGCCGCGGCGCGCACGATCCGCCCGGCTGACGCGACTCCCGCCCCGGGCCAGGTCGTTCAGATCGGGCTGACGGTCGCCGAGACGCTGACCTCGGTCGTGACCCTCCTGACGGTCGTCTACTTCTGGCTCACCGAGCACGCCCGACTCCAGCGCTACGTGCTCGCGTTCGTCCCGACGGATCGTCGCAAGCGCGCCCGTGACGTCTGGAACGCCGCCGAGACGCGGCTCGGGATGTGGGTCCGCGGCCAGCTGATCCTGATGGCCTCGATCGGCGTCGCGACCTCGATCGCCTACACCCTGCTCGGCGTTCCGGCGGCCCTCCTGCTCGGCCTGATCGCCGCCGTGGCCGAGGCGATTCCGATCGTGGGGCCGTTGCTCGGTGCAATTCCGGCGGTGCTCGTCGCCGCGACCGTGTCACCGGAGCTGGCCATCGCGGTCGCCGCGATCTACCTCGTTCTCCAGTTCGTCGAGGGCAATGTCCTGGTGCCGATCGTGATGCGCAACACGATCGGGATCTCGCCGTTCCTCGTGATCCTCAGCGTCCTGATCGGCGGCGCGGCCGGCGGCTTCGTCGGGGCGTTGCTGGCGGTTCCGATCGCGGCCGCCGGCGAGGTCCTGATCGAGGGACTTCAGGCCCGCGAGGTCCCGGTCGCCCAGGACCCGACGAGCGGCGAGACGACCGACGACGAGACCAACGCCGCCGGCGAGCCTGACCAGCGTCCGGCCGACGGCGAGCCGAGGCGGGCCGAGCCGAAGCCGACGCGCTGACGGTCGGCAACGCGACGACTCACGGGCCCGCCCGAAGACGACCGGACCGAGCGCAACATCGAGCCGATTGCAACACCGCTGCAACCTGAAACCGCCTGCGATCGATCGCCCTGCGACCCCCGGCCTGCGCTACTGCAGCGGGACGTCGCGGGTGTGGGCAGCGCGTCGATTTCGAGGGTGCTCGTGACGCAGGATGGCATCGGATCGAGCGTCGGCGGCGCGACGACGCGTCCCGATCCGACGCGCGCCCCCGGGGACGCCTCGGACGCGGCCGGCGGGCTCCACCTGCCGATCGACCTGCGCGCGATCCTCGAGGGGATCGCCGCCGGGGTGACGGTCCAGGATGACCGCGGTCACCTTCTCTTCGTGAACAAGGACGCAGCGATCCTGAGCGGCTACCACTCCCCCCTGGAGATGCTCGCCGCGGCGCCGATCGAGATGCTCAACCGGTTCCAGATGGTGGACGAGCGCGGCGAGCCGTTTCCGTTCGATCGGCTACCCGGCCGGCGAGTCCTGGCCGGCCAGACGGCCGAGGCGGTGCTGATCGGTTTTCGGCTGCTCGCCGACGGGGCCGAACGCTGGTCGATCGTCCGGGCTCGCGCCACCACGCTTGCGGACGGCCGGCACGTCGCGATCAACACGTTCCACGACGTCACGCCGCGGATCGAGACCGAGCGTCGGATCCGGGCCAGCGAATTGCGCACTCGGGAGCTGGCCGAGGCGCGCCGCCGGGACGAACAGATCGCCCGCCACCTCGCTGACACGTCCCTCCGCCTCGACGAGGCGCGCGAAGTGGCCACCGTTGTCCAGCTGGCCGCCGAGGCCTCGATCCCGATCGTCGCCGACTGGTGCGTGGTCGACCTGCTCCAGGCCGATGGGACGCTCCGGCGCGTCGGCCTGGCCGCGCGCGACCCGGAGTTGCAGGCCCTGGTCGAGCCACTCCGCGACCATCCGTCCACGCAGAGCCCGGACCGCGTCAGCCGGCGGGCCGTGAGTGCCCGGAGCTCGGTCGTGGTCCCCGACGTCGAGGCGTTCTGGGCCGCCGAGGCGACCCCCGACCTCGACCTGCGGCGAATTCTCCGGGCGACGGGGATCCGGTCGGTCATTGCCGAGCCCTTGCTGGCCCGGGGCGAGGTCATCGGGGCGATCGTCTTCGCGACGGTGGGCGAACGCCGCCACGACGATGTCGCGACCGCGGCGAGCGCCGAGATGGCCACCCGGATCGGGATCGCGATCGCCAACACGGTCTCGTACGAGGCCGAGCTGGGGGCCCGCGAGGCGGCCGAGCGGCTGGCGGTCCGGATGGAGCGCCTCCTGGCGGTGACCCGGATCCTGGCCGAGGTCGGGACGGTCGAGGATGTGGTCGGGATCGTGATCGACGAGGCCTGCCGGGCGTTCGGCGCGGACGGGGCGGCAATCGGGCTGCTCGACGAGGCGGCGTCCGGGCTCGACGTGGTCGAGCAGGCGGGCCCCATCCCGGGGACGATCTCGCGCCGGACCGTGCCCCTCGCGTTGGATCTGCCGATCGCCATCGCGGTTCGCGAGAACCGGCCAGTGTGGCCGGCCGCACCGGACGCGGCCGCGCCTGACGTGTCCTCGACGGATCACGCCGGGACCGAGTGGGCGGTCCCGCTCGTCGCCGGTCAGGCACCCATCGGCGGCCTCAGCCTGGTGTTCGGAGCCAGGCGGACGATCACGGCGGAGGACAAGCGCCTCGTCCGGGCGTATGCCGACCTCGGCGCCGGAGCGATTGTCCGGCTGCGTCTCGGGGCGCTCCGTCAGCACCTCCTCCTGGCCAACGAGGCCGAACGGGCGCGCCTCGAATCGGTGCTTCGCCAGATGCCGATCGGGGTCATCCTCGCATCCGCGCCCGACGGCCGGATCCTGTACGCGAACGAGGCCGCGCGCCGCCAGTCGCCGTTGCCGATCGAGATCGGCCAATCGCCGGCCTATGAGCTGGCCGACGCGTTTGCCGCCGACGGCTCGCGGCTCGGCGCCGACGACTGGCCGATGCGCCGGGCGATGCGCGGTGAGACCGTCGAGAACGAGAGCATCGAGATCTCCTACGACAACGGTGCCCGCCTCACCTTCGCGATGAGCGCCGCGCCGATCCCCGGTCCGTCGGGCGCGATCGAGGCGGCCGTCCTGACCTATGCCGACGTCACGAAGCGGATCCGGGCCCAGGAACGCGAGACCTTCCTTGCCCGCGCCTCCGAGGTCCTGGCCTCGTCACTGGAGTACGAGAAGACGGTCCAGGCCGTCGCCGACCTCGCGGTCCCTCACTTCGCAGACTGGTGCGTCGTCCACGTCGCGGGTGAGGAGGGACTGCCCGAGCGGATCGCGGTCGCCCATCGCGATCCGGCGATGGTCGAGCTCGCCATCCGGCTCCAGAACGAGTACCCGGCCGATCCCGACGCCGACACGGGCACCGCCGCGATCCTGCGAACGGGCAAGTCCGAGCTGATGCCGGACATCCCGCCCGAGATCATCGACGCCGCGGCCAGGAACGATGTCCACCGGGACTTGCTCCGGACCCTCGAACTGCGGTCCTATCTCGCCGTCCCATTGACGGCGGCCGGCCGGATCAGCGGCGTCCTGAGCCTCGTCGGCACCGAAGGCGGCCACCGCTTCGCGGCCGAGGACGTCGCGTTCGCCGAGAACCTCGCCGACCGGGCGGCGGCCGCGATCGAGAATGCCCGCCTGTTCCGCGAGGGGGTCCGGTTCAAGCGGCTGCTCGACGCCACCGGCGATGCGGTGCTGATGCTCGACCCAGGAGACGGCCGGATCGTCTACGCCAACCGCGGCGCGGCCGACCAGTTTGGATTGCCGCTCGAGGAGCTGACCGGATCCCGGATCGGCGACCACGTCGATGGACCGACCGGAGCGGCGCTCGATGCCACGATCGCGTCGATCCAGGACAGCGGCGCGGGCGGTCGGACCGAGACGTTCGCCCTCCACCGGCCCGACGGCGTGCTCCTCCCGGTCGAAGTCCGCTTCGAGGCGGTCGCCCTCGACGGCGCCCCGGCCCGGATCCTCGCGATCGCCCGCGACATCCGCGACCGGATCGAGGCCCAGGAGAGCCTCCGCGCGCTGGCCGTGGCCGAGCACGCCCGGGCGGCCGAGCTGAACGGGGTGATCACCGCGATGGGCGACGGGGTCGTCGTGTGCGACCGGGAGGGACGCATCCTGCTGGCCAACCCGGCGGCCGAGGACGTCTTTCCGCACGTCGAGGAGCAGACGTATCGGGACATCCTGGCGGAGATCGACGACCCCGAGGACGAGGCGCCGAAGCTCGGTCGGCGGGGCGGCCCGGTCGAGCTCCGCGTCCGGGGCGGCGAGGAGCGCTGGATCGAGCTGAGCACGTGGCCCGTGGGCTCGGACGAGACGCAGGCCGAGGACGGCCACGACGGGACGATCGTCCTCCTCCGGGACGTCACCGACCAGCGCCAGCGCCAGGCGGTCCGGGACACGTTCATCGGCGTCCTGTCGCACGAGCTGCGTACGCCGGTCACCACGATCTATGCCGGAGCCAAGGTCCTGGCCCGGCCCGGCGAGCTGGCCGAGACGACCCGGCGCGAGATCTTCGACGACATCGTGGTCGAGTCCGAACGGCTCCATCGCCTCGTCGAGGATGTCGTCGCGATGCAGCGCTTCGGCGACGAGGGCGGGGACGTCGGCGCCGAGCCAGTCCTCCTCCAGCGGCTCCTGCCCGTGGTCGTGGACTCCGAGCGGCCGCGCTGGCCAGGCGTCGCCTTCGAACTCGCGGTCGAGCCGGGCCTGCCGACGGTGACCGCCGACCCGACGTACGTGGAACAGGTGATCCGGAACCTGTTGTCCAACGCGGCCAAGTACAGCGGCCCGGGCTCGACGGTGCGGGCGGCCGTGGTGGCCGCGGGCAGCGAGGTCCAGGTCCGGATCGCCGACGACGGACCGGGCTTTCCCGACAACGAGGCAGATCGGTTGTTCGAGCTGTTCTTTCGCTCGGCCGGCACGGCCCGGGCGGCTGCCGGTGCGGGGATCGGGCTGTTCGTCTGCGCCCGGCTCATCCGGGCGATGGGTGGCCGGATCTGGGCGGCGAACCGGCCCGAGGGTGGCGCCGAGTTCGGGTTCGCGTTGCGGGTCATGGATGAGGGCGACTGACGGCCCCGGGGCCGACTCCGGCCGAGCTCAGATCCAGGATCGCCAGCGGGCGATCGTCAGGATCACGACCGCGAACCCGACCATCGCCCCGGCGACGACGAAGAAGTTGTTCGGGTCGTCGAAGAACGTCATCTCGAAGTTCATGCCCATGACCCCCGCGAGCACAATCCCGGGCAGGGCGATCGCCGACACGAGGGTCAGGATCTTCATCACGTCGTTCGTGCGCTGCGAGGACCGCCCGAGATAGAGGTCGAACGAGCCGACGAGCAGCTCGCGCGCATTCTCGACCCCGTCGATGGCCCGTTCCAGGCGCTGGGCGATGCCCGGCCAGACCGCCCCGAGATCGGACGTGAGGGCGACGTCGGGGCGCTCGAGGGGGAGGAGCGCCTCGCGGTTCGGGGCGAGGGCCCGGCGGAGGCGGGCGATTCGTCGCCGGAGCGTCACGACGGTCTCGAGGAAGCTCGCGTCGGCGCGATTCCGGACGGCCACCTCATCGAGCGCATCGATGTCGCGCTCGATCGCCTCGAGCTGGCGGAAATAGGCCGTGAGGATCGAGTCGACCAGGCCGGCGACGAAGGCCGCCGAATCGAGTCTCCCGACGAGTTCCTCGTGATCGATCTCCTTGCGGAACTCGTCGACCGCCGAGTGCGGCCCGTCGTGGACGGTGACGATGTGATTGGCGCCGAGGACGATGTCCAGCTCGTGACGGACGGCCTCGGGGTCATCGGGCTCGACGGTCCCGAGGGTCAGGACGAGCCGGTCGGGCAGGCGCAGGAGGCGAGCCCGGCGGTCCACCCGGCCGAGGCGCCGGAGACCCTTGCCCTCGAGGCCGATCGCGGCCCCCGCTCGAGCGAGGTCGTCGGGATCACGGCCGTCGATGTCGATCCAGAGCAGGCGATCCTTGTCGACCTTGACCGTGTCGTCGACCAGGTCGACCTCGCGATCCTGGCCTTTCGCGTCGTACAGGACGGCACGCATGGTCAACGGACGAGGGCGAGGATCCCCGCGGTGACGACCGCGATGAGCGCCATCGCCCATTCGACGACGCGCATCGAGTGATCTTCGACATCGGACTCGGTGGTCGGGAGAGCCGTCTGCCGGAACATCGATGTGACTCCTTTCTCGTTGGCTCGGCCGGTCGGGACGGTCGCGTGCGGCCGATCTGGGGACGCTTGATCTGGTCGACGACACCACCGGAATGGGGAGGTGCCGCCGTTGTGAGCGCAGCGTGTCAGGGCGACGGTGCCAGCGACAGATGCCGCCGGGGCTGGCTCCTTTCACGGTCATTGCACTCGTCCGGGGCGTCGCGGCCGAGGCTCCAAAGGCTGCGAGACGCATGCAACGGACTTCAGGTCGAGCGTCACCCGGCCGTACGGGCGCCCTTCGTATGGTCCGTCCCGACGCGGCCCGCGAGCCACGTGTGAGGTGAGCGGAACCGCCGGCACCCCGACCAATGGAGGACCTTCCCACCATGTTCAAGCGAATTCTGCTTGCCCTGGCCCTGGCCGCCTCGCTCGGCGGCGCCGTCCTGGCCTGCAACACCCCGGCCGCGACGACGAGCCCCGCGTCGGTCACCCCGTCAACGCCGGCCGCCAGCGACATGATGTCGGCCGACCCGATGATGTCGGCCGACCCGATGATGTCGGCGATGCCCAGCGCTTCCTGACGCGCCAACGCGACGCCCCCGGATCCCCTCGGATCCGGGGGCGTTTTCATGTTCGGGTCCACACGGTGCAATGCGGGCGACATGCGGATCGGCTCGGGTCGCGCCCCGCTGCAAGCCCGCATCGCCGATCCTGCGAATCGGCTCCGACGCCGTCGGGAGGAGACCCTTCAACGACGCGGCGATCGGGGATCGAGCTCGCGGCCGGCCCAGCCGGACGCGAGCCACCAGTCAGACGATGCGGTGCTTGCCGAGACGACGATGTCGGCGGAGCGCCGCATTCGTCTATCCGGCTCGCCAGGTCCGGCTCGCCACGACGGCGAGCCTGGTCCGGCTGACATTCCGTTGCAACGGGGAAGGCCGTCGCCGTTGCCGATCCGGCGGTATGCCCGATGGATCATCCACCTCGTTCCCGGCTTCGGGACTCAAATTCGGGATGGAGGTCCACTCTCATGAACATCATCTCCTGGCTGATCCTCGGCGCGATCGCCGGCTATCTCGCCGGATTCCTCGTCAAGGGCGACGAAGGTCTCGGCGTCATCGGCCACATCGTCCTCGGGATCATCGGCGCGCTCGTCGGTGGCTTCCTGGCCAGCGCCATCTTCAACACCAAGCCGATCGACGGCGCGTTCGACATCAGCTCGATTGTCGTCGCCACCATCGGCGCGGTCCTGACCGTGATCGTCGTGAACATGGTCACCGGCCGGAGCCGGTCGGGCCGCGGCGCGGTCTGACCCAGCGCCTCGTTCGCGGGGCCCGATGCTCCGCTCCTGCCCATCGGACGCCCACCACCACGGTGGGCGTTCCGATTCTCCGCTCGCTCCCGAAAGGAGTCGCACATGTCCGAGATCCTCGAGGCCATCGACGTCGAGGTCCCCGTCAAGACGGCCTATGACCAGTGGACCCAGTTCGAGACGTTCCCGAAGTTCATGGACGGCGTGAAGTCCGTTCGCCAGCTCGACGACACGACCCTCGAGTGGGTCGCCAGCGTCGCGGGCAAGGAGAAGACCTGGAAGGCGAAGATCACCGAGCAGGAGCCCGACCAGCGGATCGCCTGGACGGCGACCGAAGGCGCACACAACGCGGGCGTCGTCACGTTCCACCGCCTTGACGAGGGCAAGAGCCGGGTGACGCTCCAGCTGGACGTCGATCCGGAGGGCCCGATCGAGAACATCGGGGACGCGCTCGGCCTGGTCAAGGGCCGAGTCAAGGGCGATATGGAGCGCTTCAAGGCGTTCATCGAGGAGCGCGGCACGGCCACCGGGGCGTGGCGCGGTGAGGTCGACCAGACCAACACCTGATCGAGCCGTGAACCCTGGGACGCCGGCAGCCCGCCACGGGCCGCCGGCGTCGTCGTGTCCGGGACGGGGCGTCCTCCGAGCGACGACGGCCATTGCCAGTCGCCTGCAACGGCCCGAGACCGGGGCGTGGGCCGGCTGGCGTCCGACCGGAGATACGGTCGATCCATGACCACGATCTATCTCGATCCCTCCGCGGTGGCCGGCTCCGATGCCGTCGACCGCCTCGGTCACCTTGTCGAAGCTGGCCACGATCTCGTCCTCGTGACCACCCGGAACGTTGAACCCGGCGACATGGCGCTTGCGGCCCGGATTCCTGCCCTGCCCGACGAACCGCCCAAGGGCTCCTGGTTCGTGACCGCGGATCCGGCGGCCTGCGGAGGTCGCCAGCCGGGCCTGCGGACCGTCCTGATCGGCCCGCGCGCGGCGACGCCTGGGCCGACACGCTGCGACTCGACCGCCCGTGACCTGCGCGACGCGGTCCTGGAGATCCTGACGGCCGACGCGATGGGCTGAGCGCGAGGCCGGCTGCAATGCGGGCAAGAGGCGGATGCAACCTCCCGCCCGACTTTGGTGACGCTCCCGACAGCGACCGGCCCCGAGACTGATGTCGCGGGCTTCTGACCACTGGGGGTCCGGGAGCCCGCAATTCCCGATCACCCCCCTCTGCCGCGCGATGCCTCATCCTGCCGGTCCAGAACGCGATCGCCTTCGACATGCGGATGCAAGGTCGCAAGCGTCGAATGTGACATCGAGGGTTCGGATCGAGAGTTACCTTCACCGCACGCTCGACGGTTCGTCCGCCGGGTCGGACACTTGATCACACCCGTGTGGGGGCGCTTGTGACGGGGCGCCTTCACCTCGATCCCCGCGGACGCCCGGAGCCCCCTCCTCCGGGCGTTCCGCATGTCCGGAACCAATTCGGCGGATCCCCTGCCCATGAAGAAGCCGGTCGGCATGCGCCGACCGGCTTCAGTGGTCCGTCCGCCGCTCGGCGGCCGCGGGTCAACGGGGGCGGGTCGGCCGCGTTCCGTTGTGGCGATCGAAGAGGGTCAGGCCCATCGCGGTTGCCGGGACAAGGGCCAGGATCACCAGGAGGCGGTTCGCGCCACCGAGCAGCAGGCCGATCGCCATGCCGAGCGAGAGCGACGTTCCGACCGCGAGCACTTCGTCGGACTCGCTCCGGATGATCTGATTGGCCTTCTCGAGCTGGACGCCCGTGGCGCTGGCGGCCTCGGGCAGGCGCTGGGCTGCGGCGACGGCCTTGTCGGCGACATCGCTGGCGATGCCCCGGGCGGTCGTCGCGAGGTCGCTCGCCTCGTCGGCGAGGGTCGTTGCGCTCGAGGTCGTCGAGCCGTTCGTCGTGGTGGCCATGTGGGGGTACCTCCGATGTCGAGTTGGGTCGAGAGTGATGGCCTCACCGTATGCCGCAGCGGGCAGCAGCCGGCCATCCGCCGGACCGGACCCGGTTGCAGGGACGTGACAGCCGCGACTGCAAGCGCGCTGACACTCGGGCAGCGGTCCGCGGAGGCTCGCGCAACGCCGATCGCGTTACGTTCGAGACAGCGGACCGGACCATCGGTCCACCACCCCCGGAGGTTCCACGATGGGTTACGAAGACGCGAAGGCCGACATCAAGCACGGTGCCCGCGACGTCGGCAACGAGGCCAAGGAGACGTGGCGCAAGGCGGACGGCGAGGAGAGCCTGTCCGACAAGGTCGCCAACGTGGGCGACGACATCCGCGACACCCTGGGCAACGCGGGTGACGAGGTCCGCCGAAACTCCGACGACCACTCTCACTGAGCGTCGGCCGCTCCTGCGCACCGGGTACGCCCCCGTCGCCCTCGACGGGGGCGTCGCCCTGTCCCGGGCCGGACGACCTGCCGCGCCCACAGTCCGACCCTGCGATGGACCCGCAACGTGTCCGCCCGAGGATGGGAGCCAGCCGTCGAACCACACGAACGATGCTTTGAACCGCATGCTTGACCAGACCCAGCCAGCCAGCCCGCCCCAACCTCGGCCGACCGATCCCGCCGTCGCTGCCGGGGTCGCCGACCTGGGCCGCGTTCGAGCCGTGATCGACGCCCTGCCTGAAGCCGTGTTCGTCATGGACGACGACGGGGGACTGCGCTTGACGAACCCGGCGGCGGACCAGCTGTTCGCGGGCCAGCCCATCCACGATCGGGCGGATCTGCTCTCCCGCTTCGAGGTGATCACCCCCGATCGTCATCGGCGCCGATCCGGCGAGGTCCCAGGCACCACGGATCAGCGCCCGGTCACGGTCCGGTCGCGGCACCGGCCCAACCGCTGGTACGCACTCCGGACGATCCCCCTGGACGGGGGCGCGGCAGGCGGTCCCGAAACCGCTTCCGGCGACGACAGCGGCGACGGGCAGACCGTCTTCGTGCTCCGCGATGTCACAGACAGCCGCGACCTGCAGCCCGAGCGCGAGGCCTTCCTCGCGGTCCTGTCCCACGAGCTGCGCACGCCGATCACCACGATCTACGCCGGCTCGTCGGTCCTTGCCAGGCGGCCGGCGCTGGCCCAGCCGGCATCGCAGGTCCTCGCCCGGGACATCAGCGCCGAAGCGGCCCGCCTGTACGACCTCGTCGAGGACCTGCTCGTGCTGGCCCGCCTGGAGCGCCAGGTGCTCGACCCGCTCGACGAGCCGGTCCTGCTCCACCGGGCAGTCGATTCGACCGTCCGCATGGCCGGCGACCGCGCCCCGGGTGCAACCATCGAGCGGATCGGACCCAGCTACGCGCCGGCAGTCCACGGGGACTCGACCTATGTGGAGCAGGCCTGTCGCAACCTGGTCATGACCTCCCTCCGATTCGCCGGCCCCGCCCCGGACCGACCGCTTCAGGTCGAGCTGCGAGTGGACCACGCGGCGGACGAGGTTGCCGTGATCGTCCGCGATCGCGGACCGGCCCTTGGCGAGGTCGAGCTGGAACGGGCGTTCGAGCTGCCCGATCCGGCGGCCGTCGGACGGCTCGCCGGAGCCGGCATCGGACCGTTCGTGTGCCGACACCTCATCGAGGCGATGGGCGGCCGGACGTGGGCCGGCAATCGGGACGACGGGCTCGGCGGCGTCGAATTCGGGTTCGCTCTGAAGATGAACTAGCGCGGCTGACGGTCAGGGTCCGAGCCGCCGCCGGAGCTTGCGCCGGCGCGGCGCGGCGCGGCGGGTTCCTCGGTCAGCGGCGGCGGCGCCCGCGATCGAGAGCGGCGACCACGACATCGGCCGCGATCAGCCCGAAACCGACGATCGCCACGACCTGCCCGGCGACACGCCGCTTGCGCGAGACGACATGGGCGACCTCGCTGCGTGCGACCGAGGCACCGAGTGGCGAGCCGGCCTCGGTCGGCTGGACGCTCCCGGGCGAACGGCCCGCGAGCAGGTCGCGCTCCACCTGGAGACGCTGTCGATACAGGATCTCCCATTCCTCGTGGGACACCTCGATCGTGGCCAGCCGGGTATCAATGGCAGCCAGGGCGGCACCTGCCGCAACGAGATCGACCGGCCCGTCCGATCCGGGCTGGGCGCCGGCCGCCCGTGGCCGGGTCAGGGCCTCGAGCTGCGCCTCGACCTCCTGGGCCTCCGCCGACGTGGTCATCGAGGCTGCCGTCGAGGTCAGCCGGGTGGCGATCGCCGCACGTGCCCGGGCGACTGCGAACTTCTTGCCGGCGATCGCGATGTCCGACGGATACAGGCCGATCGCGATGTCCTGCCCGACGAGCTCGACCGGCCGGTCCGGGACGAGCGCCCGGATGGAAGGCCCGGCGATCCGGCCCAGCATCCGGCCAGGGAGCGCAAGCGGCAGCGGCGCCGGCCGACGATCAAGCGCGAAGCCAGCGTCGTCGAGGGCCGCCTCGAGGTCCGCCACGACCCGATCGTAGCCACCCGGCCGGACGACGATCGGCACATGGGCGTCCGTCCAGCCGATCGCCCGGTGATGGACAAACCGCGCGATCCCGACGCCGGCCAGGATCACGAGGGTCAGGGCCAGGGCCGCGCAGAGCGGGTAGCCGCGCACGATCTGGCCGACCAGCGCCGTGCCGTGCGGCCGACTCGTCGGGTCGACGACGAAGAGCGTCGCGACCCCGACGACGATCGGGACGACGATTGCGCCGATCAGCATCGCGAGGCGGAGCCAGCCGCGATCGACGACGTCCGGGGCGGGCACGGCCGCCACGAGGAACGCTCCGAGCTCCGGGACGAGGATGCCGAACAGGAGGGCCGCCCACACCACCGATCCAAACGTGATCAGGGCGAGGATGATCTGGCGATCCTGGGGCACCCGCCCGAACAGCAGGCTCGACGCCCAGCCGAGCGTCGTCGTCAGGAGCTTGCCGGCAAATCGGCCGATGATGCCGAACAGCCCCGCGAGGGTGGCCATCGGTCAGCCCGCCGATCGAGCTCGGTCGGCCGTCGTGGAGCGTTTGGCCGGCCGGGCCGCCGCTGACCGGCTCGTGGCCGGACTTCCCGTCTCGGCCGGTCCGGGTCGCCGGGAGGTCATACGACCGGCATCCTCTCGCATCCGCGCCCGGAGGAGGGCGATCACCGCCCGCTCCTCGTCGGCGTTCGTCGCGCCGGGCGCCTCGTCGGTGTCCTCGGCGGCGTGGACGAGGGCGGCCCGGATCCGCCCGTCGAAATAGGCGTCGACGACGGCCGGGTGGACGTAGGCCTGACGCGCGACGGCCGCCGTGTTGCCGAGGTTGTCGGCCGTGGCCTGGATGGCCGCGTTCACGTTGCTCTGCTTCTCGCGGTCCGTCGAGCCCTTGCCGAGAGCCCGCAACGCGCGGTAGGCGAGGACGGTCCCGGCCCACGTCCTGAACTCCTTGGCGGTGATCCCGGGCGCGATCCGGCCGAGGTAGGCGTTCACGTCGTCGGACGCGACGTCCTGTGGCCGGCCCTCGCCATCGACGTACTGGAACAGCTCCTGTCCGGGCAGGTCGCGGCAGCGCCGGACGACCGAGGCGAGCCGCCGATCGCGCAGGCCGACCTCGTGATCCTTGCCGGACTTGCCGCGGAAGCGGAACGTGATCGCGGTCCCGTCCACCCGGGCGTGGCGGTCACGCAGGGTCGTCAGCCCGAACGAGCGGTTGAGCCGGGCGTATTCGTCGTTGCCGACCCGGATCAGGGTCAGCTCGAGCAGTCGCACGACCGCCGCCACGACCTTCTCGCGCGGCAGCCCCGTCCGACCAAGGTCGCGCTCCACATGCTCGCGGAGCGCCGGCAGGGCCTTCGCGAACGCGATGAGCCGTTCGAACTTGGCATCCTCACGCCGCGCGCGGTAGCGAGCGTGGTAGCGATACTGCTTGCGGCCGCGCGCGTCGCGGCCGCAGGCCTGGAGATGGCCGTTGGGCCACGGGCAGATCCAGACGTCAGTCCAGGCCGGTGGGATCGCGAGCCGACGGATCCGGTCGAGGACTTCGTCATCGCGGATCGTGGCGCCGTCCGCGTCGCGGTACGTGAAGCCCGTCCCGGATCTGCGCCGGGTGAGACCGGGCCGGTCGTCGCTGCTGTGGCGCAGGCCGCCGCCGGGGGTCGTGGTCGGAGTCGTGCTCATCGGCGGCGGACGACGGTGCTCATCGACCCGAGACTGGCCGATCGGCCGTAGCGGCCACGCGCGGTGGGCGGGACCGAGCGATGCCAGCCGCATTGCAGCCCGCCGACCGGTCGTCGTCATGCGTTCGTAGCGTGGCGGGTGGCCGCGCATACGCCGACGGGATGGCTGGCTCGCCACACTCCGCCTGCCCAGGCGGCAACGAGCCGCACCGACCCCCAGCCGCCGCCCGACCCCCAGGAGGACGCATGGCTCCCGATCCCCGTCCGATCGAGCCGATCCCAAGCGCTGGCGAGCCGACCGCCGAGCCGATCCAGGCCGCCGTCGAGCCCGGCGCCGAGCCCGGCGCCGCGCCGACCTCCGACGTCCGCTTCGACGACCCCGACCTCATCGTCGCCATGCGCGGCGTCAGTCGCCGCTTCGAGGACCGGGTCGTCCTGAGCGGCGTGAATCTGGCCGTTCCGCGGGGCACGATACTCGGCATCATCGGTCCGTCCGGGGCCGGCAAGACGACCACGATCCGGATGCTCACCGGCGCCCTCGCGCCGACGTCCGGCGACGTGTCGGTCCTGGGTCGCGACCCGCGCAAGTTCCGGCGCTCTGACCGCGAGCGGATCGGCTACATGCCCCAGCAGTTCACGCTCTACGAAGACCTGACCGCCGGCGAGAACATCGACTTCGTGGCCAGCTTGTTCGGGATGCTCTGGCGACGCCGCCGACGCCGCGTGAAGGAGGTCCTCCACATCGTCGACCTGTGGGACGCGCGTGGTCGCCAGGCAGGACGCCTCTCGGGCGGGATGCAGCGCCGCCTCGAGCTGGCCTGCGCCCTCGTCCACGAGCCCGAGCTGATCATCCTCGACGAACCCACCGCGGGCATCGATCCCCTCCTCCGGGGCACGATCTGGGAGGAGCTCCACCGCCTGCGCGACAGCGGTCGCACGCTCCTGGTCACCACCCAGCACGTCAGCGAAGCCGACGAGTGCGACGCGGTCGCGATGATCGTCGGCGGCGAGATCGTCGCCCTCGCCCCACCCGACGAGCTGCGCCGCCTGGCGACCCACGGCGACCTGCTCGACATCGAGACGTCGGCCCTGTTCGACGGCTCGGCCCTCGCCGGGCTGGACGGCGTCCGCGAGATCAACCAGGACGGCCCGCGCCATTTCCGGGTCGTCGTCCAAGATGCCGGCAGCGCCCTGCCGTCGGTCGTCGAGAAGATCAAGGCCTCGGGCGTCGAGGTCACCTCCGCCCGCGAGCACCGCCTCTCGTTCGACGAGATCTTCGCGATCCTCGTGGCCCACCACGAGCGCGAGCGTGCCGCCCGCGCGGCCACGGTCGCGGCCGGTGACCGCGGCGGCGATGGCCAGGAGGCGGCGGCATGAGCCCGTTCAAGACGCTGACCCGGATCCTCGCGATCGTCGGCAAGGAGCTGGTCTCCATCCTGCGCCGGCCGGGCGCCCTGCTCAGCCTCGTGCTCGGGCCGTTCCTGATCATGGCCCTGTTCGGTGTGGGCTACAGCGGGTTCCGCCGGCCGCTCGAAACGATCGTCGTGATCCCGGCCGGAACGAACCTCCCGACCGATCCGCAGACGTACCAGGACGTGGCCGGCGAGGGCCTCCGGATCGACGCTGTGACCGAGGACGAGGCGACCTCGATGGCCCGTCTCGCCAACCAGGAGGTCGATGTCGTCCTCGTGGCGCCGGCCGACCTCCAGTCCAACTTCGAGGCCGGCAAGCGGACGGAGATCGATGTCCGGGTCAACCTGACCGATCCCGTCCAGCGGACCTATGCGATCTTCCTCGCCCGAGGCCTCGAGGCGGCCTTGAACCGCCAGATCATCGCCCGAGCGGTGGCCGAGGGCCAGGGCTACGCGATCGACCAGGGCGCCCCGGATGCCGCCCGGATCCCGCCCGAGGTCATCGCAGCGCCGACCGAGGCGATCCTCGAGAACGTCGCCCAGTCGGCACCGACCGTCGTCCAGTTCTTCGGTCCGGCGGTGCTTGCCCTGATCCTCCAGCACATGGCCATCACGCTGATCGCGCTGTCGGTGGTCCGCGAGAAGAACAGTGGCCTGTTCGAGCTGTTCCGGATCTCGCCGATCACGACCGCCGAGCTCGTGACGGGCAAGCTCGTCGCCTACGGCCTGTTCGCCGGTGCGGTCGCGCTCGTCACGATCGCGCTCCTGGTCTTCGGCCTCGGGGTGCCGATGCTCGCCCAGCCGGGTTGGATCGGGCTTGTCATCCTGCTCCTGATCGCGTCGTCACTCGGGCTCGGGCTGCTCATCGCGGCGGTCTCCGACTCGGAGCCGCAGACGGTCCAGCTGTCGCTGCTCGTCCTGCTCGCGTCGGTGTTCTTCTCGGGCTTCGTGCTCGCGATCAGCGAGTTCAGCGAGCCGGTCCGGTCGATGATCTACGCCCTGCCCGTGGCCAGCGGGATCCGCCTCCTGGGCGACTTCATGTTTCGCGGTGGCACCGTCGCCGTCTGGCAGATCTGGGTCCTGGGCGGGCTGTCGGCCGGCTACATCCTTGGCGCCTGGCTGCTCCTCCGGCGGGTGATGGCCCGGGCGTGATCGCGGCGGCTCGGCGGGTTCGTCGCGTGACCCGGAGAGCCGGCCCGAATCTCGCCATTTGCTCAGGTGGGTGGCGTTAGCCTGCCCTTGGGCTCCGATTCATGCCCGATCGTTGCCATCCGCCTCGCCGGCGACGCAAGTGACGCGGATCCGAGTGCGGTTCATGGCCAGTGCGCACCGGGGTGGCGGATGGCGACACGTTGACCCCGGCACGGGACGGAGTTGGCCGGTGCGGCAAGCCCGAGCCCGGCCGAACTTCGCCATACGCTCCGGTGGGTGGCGTCAGCTCGCTCGTCGGCTCCGAATCCCGCCGCATTGTCGCCATACGCCTCGCTGGCGGTGCATATGCCGCGGACTCGAGTGATTCGCGAGGCTGGTGCGCATCGGGGTAGCGTCTGACGGCGGGCCCGCGACGGAGGCGAATACGCGGGTCGCAGTCGCCGCACGGGACGGGTCAGGCGGGCGTCGCCGCGGAGATGTGCTCGTCGGATTCAACGCGAACGGCCGGCACGCTGACGAGGCTCGGGCCGGTCAATCCGCCGCCCGCTCCGTGGCCCTCGCCCTCGCCTTCCCGGCCGAGCATCCGGGCATAGAGCGCCTCATACCCATCGGCCATCCGGGTTGCCGAGAACCGGTCCACGACCGATGCCCGGATCGCCTCCCGGTCCAGGTCCGCGACCGCCTCGACAAGGAACGACATCTCGGTGACGTCGTCGCCGAAGAAGCCGTCGATCCCCTCGCGGATGATCTCGTCGAGGCCGCCGACCCGGCGCGCCACGACCGGCGTGCCGCAAGCCAGCGCCTCGATCGCGACCAGCCCGAACGGCTCGGGCCATGAGCCCGGCATCAGGACCGCGTGGCTCTCGGCGAACAGGGCATCGCGATCGGCGCCCGACAGCTCGCCGAGGAACTCGACCCGCGACCCGGCGGCCTTCAGCGCCGGCTGGAAGACCTGCTCGTTGAAGTCCTGTTCCTTGGGCGTCGGCCCGACCTTGGCCGCGATCTTCAGCGGCCGCCCGGCGCGCTCGGCGATGTCGATGGCCTCGACGATCCCCTTCTCCGGGGTGACCCGACCGACGAAGACGAGGGCGTCGGTCCGGCGCCGCTCGAACGGCGAGGCCTCGAGGGTCAGGCCGTTGTGGACGATCGTCCACGGGACGTCCGGGTGGACCGACGCCTGCGACTCGCTGATCGCGACCATGCCGTCGGGCCGGTCGGCGAAGGCGTCGCGCGACCAGGGCAGGTCGAGTCGACCGTGGAACGTGGCGACCACCGGCCGGGGCGACGCCCGGCGGAGGGCCAGCGAGTACCACTCGAGGTGGCTGTGGATGATGTCGAACTCGTCGGCCCGATCGAGGACCTGGAGCATCGTCGTGATCAGGTAGCCGCCGATGTCGCCGCCATGGCCGAGCGGCCGGAGGGCGCGCGGAACGGTCGGGACGAGGTTTCCCGGCAGCTCGGAGTCACCCGAGGCGAAGGTCGTGACCTCGTGGCCGCGCCGGACGAGCTCGCTGACGAGCTCGAAGACGACCCGCTCCGTTCCACCATATGCCTCAGGCGGGACCCGCTCGGACGGCGGTGCGGCCTGGGCGATTCGGAGTGTTCGGTTCAATGGGTCCCCCAGCGGAGATGAAACGGCCGCGGCTCCGTCGAAACGGGCGCCGCGGGCGGCCGCGGCTGGTTCAGACGGGGCTACACGCGGGACTGGTCGACCGGATCGAGCCCGTCGGAGTCCGTGGCGTCTTCCTCGACCTTGTCGCCGGCGCCCGCGCCGCCCGCGGCGCCGATTGCGCCACCGACGACCGCACCGGGAGGTCCGGCGATCACGCCACCGATGGCCGCGCCGGCGAGTCCGCCACCGAGCCCACCAGCGGCCGCGCCGGCCTCGTCGTTGCCTTCGGTGCTCTCACCGGCGATCGCGCCACCGACGGCGCCGATCGCGCCACCGATGAGGGCACCCGGAGGGCCGCCGACCGCCATGCCGACGGCCGCGCCGCCGAGGGCCCCGGCGCCGGCGCCGATGGCCTCGTTGCCGTGCTCGTCGGTGCTGGCGCCGGCGTCCACGTTTGCGTCGAGCGGCCGGTTGTCGGTCGTGCGGTTCAGATCGTTCGTGTCGTCGTGTGACATCGTCAATCTCCCTGTGCGTCTGGGTCGCGACCGACGAGAGATCGACGGTCGTCGTTCAACAACCCCGACGGTAGGGACTGCCGGGACGCGACCGCGCATCGCCGCGGCGGAACGGCATATCAGCCGCGTGACGAGGGCCGGCCATCGCCGGGCGGGCGCTGCGCGCCGCTCGAGCGACGGCCCTACAGGGCGGCGGGGTCCAGCTTCGCCGGGTCCACATCGAGGGTCGCCATTGCCTTCGCGACCTTGTCGGGCGTCATCGCTCCACACCGGCCGAGCTCGGCCAGGGCCGCCGCGGCGATGTGCGGCGGGTCGATCTCGAACAGCGTCCGGAGCGCCTCGCGGGTGTCGCTCCGGCCGAATCCGTCGGTCCCGAGCGAGACGTAATACGGCGGCAGCCAGCGCGAGACCATGTCGGGCAGGGCTTTCATCCAGTCGGTGGCGGCGACGATCGGTCCGCCGTCCGGCCCGAGGACCGTCGAGACGTAGGGAACGCGCGCGGTCTCCTTCGGGTGGAGCCGGTTCCAGCGCTCGGCCTCGAGAGCGTCGCGACGGAGGAGCGGGAACGACGGCGCCGAGTAGATCTCGGCCGCGATCCCGGCCTTCTCGGCGAGCAGGTCGCGGGCCGCGATCACCTGCTGGAGGATCGAGCCCGAGCCGACGAGCCGGGCACGCTGGGCCTTCGGCCCGAGGTCGGGCGCCTCGGCGAAGCGGTAGATCCCGCGGATGATCCCCTCGTCGATCCCGTCGGCCTTCTTCGGCTGAGCGTAGTTCTCGTTGTACAGGCTGATGTAGTAGAAGACGTCCTCGCCCGCGTGGTACATCCGCTCGATCCCGTCGCGGACGATCGCGGCGAGCTCGTAGGCGAAGGCCGGGTCATAGGCCCGGACGTTGGGCACGGTCTGGGCGAGGATGTGCGAGTGGCCGTCGTCGTGCTGGAGGCCCTCGCCGGTGAGCGTGGTCCGGCCGGCGGTCGCGCCCATCATGAAGCCCCGGCCGCGCGCGTCGGCCAGGGCCCAGATCTGGTCGCCGGTCCGCTGGAACCCGAACATCGAATAGAAGATGTAGAACGGGATGACCGGGTAGCCGTGGGTCGCGTACGAGGTCGACGCCGCCTGGAGCGACGCCATCGAGCCCGCCTCGGTGATCCCCTCCTCGAGGACCTGGCCGTCCTTCGCCTCGCGGTAGGAGAGGACGAGGTCCGAATCGACCGGGTCGTAGCGCTGGCCCAGCTGGGCGTAGATCCCGACCTCCTTGAAGAGCGGGTCCATGCCGAAGGTGCGCGCCTCGTCGGGGATGATCGGGACGATCCGTGCGCCGAGCTCCTTGTCCCGGATCAGGTTGCGCAGCAGCCGGGTGAAGACCATCGTCGTCGAGACGGCCGTATCAGAGCCCGACGCAAACTCCTGGTCGACCGAGGCGGCCGGCTTCGGCAGCGGCGCCTTCCGGACGATCCGCTTCGGAAGCGGCCCGCCGAGCGCAGCCCGCCGTTCGCGCAGGTACTGGACCTCCTCCGAGTCGGGGCCGGGGTGGTAGTACGGGGCGTCCTTGAGCTTGGCGTCGGGGATCGGCAGCTCGAGCCGATCGCGGAAGATCCGGAGCTCGGCCTCGGACAACTTCTTCGCCTGGTGGGTGATGTTCCGGGCCTCGACCCCGGTCCCGAGTGTCCAGCCCTTCACGGTGTGGGCCAGGATCACGGTCGGCGCGCCGGTCGACTCAGTGGCAGCCTTGTACGCGGCGTAGACCTTGCGGTAGTCGTGGCCGCCGCGGCGGAGCTTGGCGAGGTCGTCGTCGGACAAGTGGTCGACGAGCTTGCGCAGACGCGGGTCGGGCCCGAAGAAGTGCTCCCGGATGTACGCCCCGCCGGCAACCGAGTACTTCTGGAACTCGCCGTCGAGGGTGTTGTTCATCTGCTCGACGAGGACGCCGTCGACGTCGCGGGCGAGGAGCTCGTCCCACTCGCGCGCCCACACGACCTTGATCACGTTCCAGCCTGAACCGCGGAAGACGGCCTCGAGCTCCTGCATGATCTTGCCGTTGCCGCGGACCGGGCCGTCGAGGCGCTGGAGGTTGCAGTTCACGACGAACGTCAGGTTGTCGAGGCCCTCGCGGGCGGCGACGTGGAGCGCCCCGAGCGACTCGGGCTCGTCGGTCTCGCCGTCGCCGAGGAAGGCCCACACGCGCGAGCCGCTGGTGTCGAGAAGGCCGCGGTTCTGAAGATAGCGGTTGTAGCGGGCCTGGTAGATCGCACTGATCGGCCCAAGGCCCATCGAGACCGTCGGGAACTCCCAGAAGTCGGGCATGAGCCGCGGATGGGGGTACGACGACAGCCCCTGGCCGGGCACCGACTCGCGCCGGAAGTGGTCGAGCTGGTCCTCGGAGAGCCGGCCCTCGAGATAGGCCCGGGCGTACATCCCGGGCGCGGCATGGCCCTGGTAGAAGATCTGGTCGCCGGCGCTGTCGCCGTCCTTGCCCCGGAAGAAGTGGTTGAATCCGACCTCGTACAGGCTGGCCGCCGAGGCATACGTCGCGAGGTGGCCGCCGATCCCGGAGAACCGGTTGTTCGCCCGCAGGACCATCGCCACGGCGTTCCAGCGGACGATCCGCCGAATCCGGTGCTCGATCGACTCGTCACCCGGGAAGAAGGGCTCCTGCTCCGGGCTGATCGTGTTGATGTAGCGGGTCTGGGTCAGCGGCGGCAGACCGACCTGGAGCTGGCGCGCCCGCTTCAGGAGCTTGTAGACGAGGAACCGGGCTCGGCTCTCTCCCTCCTGCTCGACGAGCTGATCGAAGGACTCGAGCCACTCGCTGGTCTCGGCCGCGTCGATGTCGGGGAGCTGGTGCTTGAATTCGTCGAAGTACATCGCTGCCTCGGAAGGGTGCCGATGACGATCGGTGGGGGGTCGGTCAGGTCGGTTCGAGTCGGAGGGTCGTGGCGAGGACGTCGTCGGCGACCATCGCATCGGTGGCGGGGTCGGCCGCGTACTTGGCCCGGAAGCCGGCGGAGGTCCGCTCGATCGCGTCAGGGTCGGTGGCCGGGATCGCGGTCGCGGCCAGCCGCCGGCCGTCCACGTAGAGGGCGACCGCGGGATTCGCGAGGGCCTCCCGATACCAGCGAGCGGTGGCTCCCCGATACGACCGGATCAGGACCTCGGCGTCGTCGACGACGGCCCAGATGATCGTCCGGTGGACCGGCCCGTCGGGAGCCTGGGTCTCGATCTCGACCTCCTGCGCGGCATCGATCCGGGCGAGGTCGTCGGTGGCAAAGCTCATCGCCGAAAGCGTAGCCGATCCCCTCGGGACAGGGACGGACCGAGCCTCCGGCGAGCTCGACCGGCCGGAATTGATATGCCCATGCAAGGGTTCTGCAATGTCGCTGTCGAGTTGCCGGAACGAACTCGGCCGCAGGCTCGCAGCCAGCAGGCGACGCGCATCGACCGAACGCGCCGAGCCCCGATTGAACGACGAACCCGCCGAACCGTCACCATCAGGTCAGTCGATCAGCCAAGAGAGGTGTTGCGTGGGAACCCAGCCCCTGGTCCTCGTCGCCGACGACGAGCCCCGGATCACGAAGCTCGTGTCGATCGCCCTGAGCGAAGAGGGCTTCCGGGTCGTCACCGCGACCGGCGGCGAGGACGCTCTCGCCAAGGCCGAGGAGATCCGCCCCGACATCGTCCTCCTCGACATCGTCATGCCCGATCTCGACGGGATCGAGGTCATGCGTCAGCTCCGCGAGCAGCGCCCGGTCCCGGTCATCCTGCTGACCGCCAAGGGTGCCACGGCCGACAAGGCCAAGGGGCTCGACCTCGGTGCCGACGACTACATCGCCAAGCCCTTCCACCCCGACGAGCTGGCGGCCCGCGTCCGAGCCGTCATCCGGCGCTCGACCGGCGTCGAGCCGGGGGCCGGCGTGGTCGCCTTCGACGACGTCGAGATCGACCTGGAGCGGCGCATGGTCCGGCGCGGCGGCGAGCTCGTCCAGCTGTCGCGCACCGAATGGCTGCTCCTCCAGCACCTCGCCACCCACCCCGGCAAGGTCGTCCTCCACACCGAGCTCCTGACCAAGGTCTGGGGCCCCGAGTACCGCGACGATCTCCAGTACCTCCGGGTCTGGATCAGCCGGGTCCGCCGCAAGCTGGGCGCGAAGCCCGGTGAGCCCGGCCGGATCCGGACGTTCCAGGGCATCGGCTACCTCCTCGACGTCGAGGGCACGGCCGGGGGCGGTCCCGAGGACGCGCCCGATGAGATCGCCGAGGTCGGTGATGATGCGGTCGAGGAGAACGGCAAGGAGACGGCCGCTCCGGTCGGCTGACCGCTCCTGATCAGGTCAACGAGAGCGGCGCCCGTCGAAGGACGGGCGCCGCTCTGTGTCGCCGTCGTCTCGTGGTCGAAGCGGATCGATATGGCGTTGCAAGGCCGGCGGGGATTGTGCCGGTCGGTCCGCAGCCCGGCTCTTCGTACGCTCGGTTCCCGCCGCCTGGGCGGCATCGGATGGAAGGGACCACTGCCATGACCTACGAAGAGCGCACGGTGCGTGAAGACGATCCCGGCGTCGTCGCCTCGCCAGGCGTGACCACCGGCGGCTCGACCGTCGTCCAGCGTCGCGTCACGCGGACCCCGAGCGGCGGCGAGATGGCCGGCCGCGTCGTGATCCTCCTGTTCGGAATCGTCCAAGTGTTCATCATCGCCCGGATCGTCCTGCTCCTGCTCGACGCCCGCGAAGGCAACGACCTGGTCGCGTTCATCCTGAATACGAGCCAGATCTTCGTCGGCCCGTTCGAGGGCATCCTCCGGACGAACGCCCTGACCACCGGCGGGTCGATCTTCGACCTCGCGGCCGTCCTCGCCCTCGTCGGCTGGACGATCCTCGAGGCCCTGATCCTCGCCGCGGTCGGCATCTTCCGGCGCGAGCCCAGCGTCTGACCAACCTCCGAATCGGCGCTCCTCGTGCCGATTCGGATCGCATCCCCAGCGCAACGGCGGCGTCCCACGTGGGCGCCGCCGTCGCCGTTTGCTAGCGTAGGCGGATGCAGCGCTACGACCGCCGGACGGCCCTCGTGATCGTCGACCTCCAGAACGACTTCGCCGACCCTTCGGGCGGCCTGTCGGTCCACGGCGGCGCGAACCTCGTCCCGATCATCAACGCCGAGATCGAGACGGCCCG
>JBKJOK010000132.1:0-1581 GCA_046595595.1 Candidatus Limnocylindrales bacterium | reverse complement strand
AGCGGCGTGGCGGGGCGGCGGCTGCGCGGAGCGCGGCGAACGGGTCGTCGATCACGGGCCGATGATGACAGGGCCTGACGATTCGCCGGGCCAGGATTGCTTCATGGCACGTGCCGCGCGAACGACGAAGGCTCCGCCGATCGATCCCGCCCGCCGCACCGGCCGGCCATGGACCCGTAGCCCGCCGGTAACGCCCACCCGCCCGCAACTTCGGCGCCTCGAATACCGCTGGCGTATCGAATCGAGGCCCAGCGAGCGTGGCCGCGTCGGGACTCGTGTCTGGCCACGCTTGCCGAGGCCGGATTTGATACGGCTCCCGTATCGGCACGGGCCGCGAGGGCGCGACCGCGACGCCGGTCGGCTACGACTCGTCCTCGGCTGGCCGCCGGACGTAGTTCGGCCGGTCGTAACCGACGTTGAACCCCAGCCGGATCATGTTGTGGAACGAGGGATTCGGCTCCTCGGGCGTATCCGGCCCGGTTTCGGTGATCGCCAGCCGGCAGCCCGCCTCGCGCGCGTCGCGCAACCTGCGATGGAAGATCGCGGACTGACCCCCGCGACCGCGGTGGGTCGCGAGCGTCGCCCCGAAACCGAGCCAGGCGATGTCGCCGAGAACGTACAAGCCGCCGGCCGCGACCGGCGTGGTGCCATCGCAACCGAGATAGTGGGTCCATCCCGCCCGGCCGACCGTGTGCGGCAACATCGGCTTCAGCTCGTCGCCGAACTCGAACGCTGCATTCACGACCGTCGCGAAGTCATCGGCCAGCTCGCGCCCGATCGCCTCGATCCGGAGATCCGTCGGCGGGCTCGGAGGCAGCTCGGCGAGCGATCGCCACATCTTCGGCCAGCGCCGGCTCACTGGAAAGCCGCGTTCCGTCGCCCACGCCGTCAGCTCGGCCGGCCGGGCCTGCGGCGCGATCGGGATCGAGACGGACGTCCGGTCGTGCTCGGCGTAGAACGCGATCACCGCGTCGAGATCCGACTCGGTCGCCGGTTGGTCGAGTCCGAGCCCGATCGTTCGGTTGAAGAACGAGTTCTCCTGGGCTTCCATGGCGACCGCCAGGCCACCGCCGATGTCGAGCGTCGCCAGCCCGAGCGGATTGCCGGGCATCCCCTCGATCGCCGCGGCGAAGTAGTCGCGAGTGGCGTTGACCTCGGCCATCTCCAGCCAGTACGCAGTGTCCGGATCCAGGTGATGGTCGTCGGATCGCGTGGACATCGTCGCTCACCTCATGCGGACCGAAGATGCGCAGCGTCGCATGCTGACGTCCGGGCCCGGGGGCCGACGCAGGCGCGACCGCGGCCGCTGCGGCCCGGGGCGCCTGATCAGTGTCGTCGATCAGATCGGCTCTGATCGTGCTGGGCGGTGTGCCAGGCGGTCACAAGTCCGTCGGATGAGCTGCTGGTCAAGCCTGCCGACGGTCGATCCGATCAGCCAGGCTGATCTCCCGCCATACGTCATCGGTCGCGTCGCCGACATCGTCAACTCCCCGGGTTGACGAGATCTGTCCGGGACGCCTACACTCCCGGCCGGCGCGGCGACCGCCCGCCACTCGACTTGCACAGCAGGAGGGCTCTCCG
>JBKJOK010000005.1:0-18850 GCA_046595595.1 Candidatus Limnocylindrales bacterium | reverse complement strand
GCGCGACGGGACCCCGGTGACGAAGTCGAGGTCGAGCCAGGGCAGGCCGCGGCTGAAGACGTCGATGAGGAGGAACGTCAGGGCCAGCAGGAGCACCCCGATCGATGCGAGGCAGGCGCCGTAGAAGATCGTGCCCGTCAGCTTCCGGCGCATCAGGGCCGGCTCGAAGCGCGGGACGACCGGCGTGGACGGCGTGGCGGGGGTCGCGGCCGAGGCGGACGCGGCCATCAGTACGCCGTCCGGTACTTGCGCACGAACCAGCCGCTCAGGAGGTTCAGGACGAGGGTCATGCCGAAGAGGGTCAGGCCCACCGCGAACAGCGACTTGAACTCGATCGAGCCCTGGGCCGTCTCGCCGAGGCTGATCGCGGCAATGAATGCGGTCATCGTCTGGACGCTCTCGGTCGGATCGAGCGTGAACTGCGGTTTCGCGCCGACGGCCAGGAGGACGGCCATCGTCTCGCCGATCGCCCGGCTCATCGCCAGGATGATCGAGGCCATGATTCCCGAGACCGCGGCCGGAAAGACCACCTTCCGAACGACCTCGAACCTGGTCGCGCCCATCGCGTAGGCGCCCTCGCGCATGCCGCGCGGCACGGCCCGCATCGCATCCTCGGAGATCGACGCGATCAGGGGCGTGACCAGGAGGCCCACCACGATGCCGCCCGCGAGGGCCGAGAAGCCGCCGATGTTCTGGCGCCCGAGGAGCGGGACGAGGAGCTGCGGCGAGATCACGTTGACCGCGAAGAACCCGAGGACGATCGTCGGGATGCCCGCGATCGTCTCGAGGATCGGCTTGACCAGCGTCCGGACCCGGGGCGAGGCGTAGTCGGCGAGGAGGACTGCCGACAGGAGGCCCAGCGGGATCGCGATGATCAGGGCGATCGCCGCGACCAGGACCGTTCCCGACACCAGGGCCAGGACGCCCCATGCCCGGGGCTCGATCGAGGCCGACCAGAACGTGCCGGTGAAGAAGGCGAGCGGGTCGACCTCGACGAAGAAGTCCAGCGTCTCGAACATGAGGACGGCAACGATCCCGAGCGTCGTGACGACGCCGATCGCAGCCGACAGGAACAGGAGGACCTCGATGATCCGCTCGGACGCGGGCCGGCGGCGGGTGAGCGGTCGGACAGCGCTGGTCATGCGATGGGAGGCTCCTCGTCGAGGATCACGGCTCGTAGCGTACGTCAGGCTTGAGCGGAAAGGGCAACGCACCGACTCGATCCGAGCTTCGAGCCGGTGCGTGCATCGGAGTGTTCAGGTCCTCCGGGTCAGCCGCCGACGGCGGTTGTCCACTCGTCCTTTTCCTTCTGGAGGAGATCGGTCGGCATCGCGATGTAGCCGACCTCGGCCGACAGGGCGTTCGTATTCTCCAGGTAGAAGTCCACGAACGCCTTGACCTCGGGTCGAGTCTTTGCCTTGCCCACGTCGGGGTAGATGAACAGCGGACGCGAGAGAGGCGTGTACGTCCCGTCGTTGATCGTGGCCTCGGTCGGCGCGACGCAGCCGGCGCCACCGTCGACCTGGACCGACTTCAGCTTGTCGGTGTTCTCGACGTAGTACGCATATCCGAAGAAGGCGATGGCATTGATGTCGCGCGCGACGCCGGTCACCAGGACGTTGTCATCCTCGGACTGGGTCGCATTCTGGGTGGCGGCGTCGGTCTTTCCGTTGATCTCTTCGGTGAAGTAGTCGAATGTCCCCGAGTCGGCACCCGGCATGAAGCGGTTGACGGTCTCACCCGGGAAGCCGGCCCGGACATCGCTCCACTTGAGCTCCTTGGGCGAGTCCGGCCCGTAGATCTTCTTGAGCTCATCGACCGTCAGGCAGGTGGCGAAGGTATTCGCCGGGTTGACGACGACGGTCAGGCCATCGATGGCCACCTGGAGCTCCACATACTCGATGTTGTTCGCCTTGCAGGCCAGGCCTTCACCTTCGTCCTCGGCCTTGATCGGCCGCGACGCGTCGTTGATGTCGGTCTCGCCCTTGCAGAACTTCTTGAAGCCGCCGCCCGTCCCCGACAGGGAGGTCGGCACCCGGACGCCGCTGTTGGCGGCCTGGAAGTCCTCGGCGACGGCCTCGGTGATCGGATAGACGGTGCTCGATCCGTCGATCGTGATGGTCCCCGCCAGGGCCGCGACGGGCGCCGACGCACCGCCGGCCGTGCTCGGTGACGCGCTGCTCGGCGTCGGCGAGGCGGCACTGCCGCAGGCGCTCGCAGCGACCGCGACGAGCATGGTCAGGGCCGCAAGTCGCTTGGTCCCGGAATTGATCACGTGCAATGTCCTCCTCCGTGGCACCCTTGTGCTCCTGGGCACTCGGGATGCCGTGGTGTGGCGACTCGTCGCCGGTCAGGGCCGCACATCGGCCGCCAATGGGTCTCTTGCCCAGCGAAGACTCGGATCGCGCGATCAACGGCCATTTCCTCGTGTGTTAACGCCTCGTTAACCGCACATCCCGCCCGGGAATTGCGTAGAAGGCCGACAATGGCCGCGGGGACACGCAGGAGGAGAACATGGCAGACCAATCGACCGACCGGCCGGCCGGCCGGCGATCCGACAGCGACACGGCCGTGGCGGATCTCAACGGGACGTTCGCAGCGGGAGAGGGCGTGCTGGGCGCGTCGCTCGCGATGACCCCGGCCGCGGCCCTGGCTCGCCACGTCGAGTGGCTCGATTTCGCCCTCGGGGCAGCGACCGCCGAAGAGCGCTGGCGGCGCGAGCGCCTGGCCAAGGCGACGAAGGGCAACCGCCCCAAGCGGACCGATCGGCTCGCCGAGGTCGTCGCCGAGATCGAGGAGCTGACGGCGCTCCTGACCGGGATTCGCGACCTCGAGCGGCGGGCCGCGCTCGCGCCGACCACGACGCCGCGCCGCCGTGGTCGCCCACCGGGCTCGAAGAATGGAACCGGCAAGCGACCCGCGACCGCGGCCTCGGCCGCGAATCCGACGACCTCGACCCCGCGACGCAAGCGCTCGACCTCCGCGACCGCCGGCTGACCGGCGGCGTTCGTGGCCAGACCGCCCGCCGCCGCGATCGATCTCGGCTCGACGTCCGTCCATCTTCTCGTCGCCCAGGTGGTCGACGGCGGGCTGATCAGCATCGAGGATGAGTCGGCGTTCCTGGGCCTCGGCGCGGCGGTCGATGGGCCGGGATCGCTCGGCGATGAGGGTCGGGCGCTCCTGACGGCGACCGTGGGCGGGTATGTCGAGCGCGCGCGTGCCCATGGTGCCGAAGCCCCGATCGTGATGGGCACCGAGCCACTTCGGCGCCTGACCGACGCCGACCGGATCGTGGCCGAGGTGTCGGCCGCGTGCCGGACGACGCTCCACGTTCTCGAGCACGAGGAGGAAGCCTTGCTGACCCTCATCGGGCTGACCGCGGGCCGGGTGGTCGAGCACGAACTCGTCGTGGTCGACATCGGCGGCGGCAGCAGCGAGCTCGTGGAGATCGGACCGGATCGCCCGGCCCGGGCTGCCGGCGTCGGGGTCGGGGCAGGGCGCCTGACCCGTGCGATCGTCGAGCACGATCCGCCGACGGACGCGGAGATGAGCGCCCTCCTGGTCGCTGCTGACGCCGTGTTCGCCTGGACGCCGAGCCGTCCGCCGGCCGAGGTGGTGGCGGTCGGCGGGACCGCGTCGAACGTCCTGAAGCTCCTGCGTCGAAGCCAGGGTCGGGAGAATCTCGACACCCTCGATCGCGGATCGCTCGAGGTGGTGCGGGCCCTTGTCGGCCAGAACCCGGCCGAGCTGCTGGCCGCTCAGTACCTGATGCGCGACGCGCGAATCCGGCTGCTGGCCGCCGGCGCGGCGATCATCGAGGTCGTTCTCGATCGGACCGGGGTGGACCGGATCCGGGTCGCCGACAGCGGGATCCGCGAGGGGGCGATCATCGCCGCCGATCGAGCGGGATCAGGCTGGCGCGAGCGGCTCGAGGAGTTGGCCCACGGGTGGATGACCTGACGGAACGCGCCGTCTCCGAGCCGCGATCAGCCGACGGACGCCGGCCGACCGGTCACCAGGCGGCGAGCAGGAACGCGCAGATGACCAGGATCGCCACGGCCACGCCGTAGACGAGGGCGGCGGGGCGGATGAAGACGTGATCCATGGGGTGCCTCCTTGAGCTGACCGAGTGGTCCGGTCCCAGCGTCGAGAGCCAGGGTCAACGACGGGTTACCGGACGGTCAGCGATCGTGCCGTCGGGCTGAGCTCGTCAGCCGGGGCGCGAGATCCCGAGGGCCGGCCGGCCGTCGCCGAGGAGCAGCCACGCGGCACGGGACGCCTGGTCCGGGGATGGATGGCGCCGGCCGGTCAGCCGTCGGGTGGCGGAAAACCGCCAGCCACGTCCGTCGGTCGGGGTGAGGATCGGGCGGCGATCGGGCGACTGCAATCCGTTCATGACCGGAGTGTGGTCGCCGGCTCGCTGCATTCCGATGCTGGGAGAGCCGGCACGCTTGCAGGCGCGTTGCAGCCCTAGAGGCTCGCGAGCGCCCGTCCCAGCCCGCGCCGGAACGCGATCCCCGACACGCCGCGCCATGACCGCCCGACCGTCCGGCGAAGGCGGGCGACCTCCTTCTCGCGGCTCACGAGGTAGCGCGCGATCGCGCCGCTCTCGAGATCGCTCAGTGAGCCCGCGTGCTCGACGAGGAAGTCGCGAGCGAGGTGGGCGCAGACATCCGCGTCGTTGAGAAGGCCAAGGTGGTCCTGGAGGGCCGTGACCCGGGCGATCAGTCCGTCGACGTCCGGCCCGAGGGCCTCGCGGACGAACTCGAGCGAGTAGCGCAGCCACTTGCCGTGGATCCGGAGCTCGTGGAGGGTCTCGACGTCGGCCCAGCGCAGGACCGGCTCGTAGGCCCGGACCTGCTCGTAGGCCGATTGGATCCGGGATGCGGCGGTGTCGCGGACGCGGTGCGGCTCGGTCGGGATCACCGTCCTGGCTCCGAGGCCGTCGTGGCGGACGAACTCGGCATAGTCGTCCAGCCAGCGCTTGTAGCCGTCGGAATCGAGTTCCCGGACGAGCAGGTTCCGGGCGTCCTCGCGGTGGATCCGCCAGGCGGCGAGGAGCGGCTCCAGGGCGCGTTGCTCGGCGACCGGCAGGTCCGCCCGATACCCGTCGGCGGCCTCGACCAGGACGTCGAGGTCGCGCACGGCACCGAGGCGGGCGGCGACCTCGCGGAGTCGGGCTCGGTGGCTCTTCGTCCGGGCCGGCCGGAAGGCGTCGCCGAAGACGCGCCAGGCGGCCCGCTGGCGGCGAGTGGCGACCCGCATCCCGTGGAGGTCCTCGACGTTCTCGCCGGACCGGGTGCCGGCCTCGCGGGCGATCATCCGGGCGAGGTGGAATCGAAGGACTTTCCGCCCGGCCTCGGCGACGTGGTCGTCGGCGACGACCCCTGGCGTCTTGCCGACGACGAGGCGCGGCCGCTCGGTCTCGGCGGGATCGGCCGCGTCCGCGGCTTTCGTCTTCTTGCGCCGCGGGACCGATCTGGCGTCGCCGCCGTCGGACGCCGCCGCCGTTGCGACGTCAGCGCCGCTCGGCTGGTGGGCCGCGTGGTCAGCCTCGACACCCGGCGCCCGTGTCAGGCCAGCGGTCGCCGCCGGTTCGCCGGGCCCATGGTCGGCCGGGCCATCGGGCTGGTCGGGGGGCTCGTCGTCGGCCGCTCCGCTCGCCTCCAGCTCGGCCAGGACGGCCTCCACGATCTCGGCGATCGGCGGCTGGGCCGGCGCCTGGATCGAGGGCGGATCCTCGTCGGTGGAGGCGAGCAGGCTCGCCCGCCTGCCCTTCTTCGGCTCGGCGACGGCGGCGGCCCGGAGCGCCGACTGGAGCTTGGAGGTGTCGGCCGGGGCGAGGCCCGGGTCCTGGGCCAGGACGGCATCGATCGCCGCCAGGCGAGCTTCGTCGCCACGAACCAGCTCCACCTCGAGCTCGACGAACCGGCCGACGACCCGGCTCCGGCTCACCGCGTCCACCTCGTCGAGGCTCAGCTCGACCGACGTCCCGTCCAGCTCGAGGATCCGCTTCCGTCGGAGCTGGCGGATCGTGACGACCTCGACGAGGGGCGCGTCGCCGCACTGCTCGAGGAGGAGCGACCGCGCGTCCGACGGCGGCCAATCGCGCGGGTGGGCAGTTCGATCGGCTGGTCCCTCGAGCTCCTCGCGCCGGTGGACGTTGCTCGTGCCGACCCGCCGGGCCGACGACTTGACGGCGATGATCGTGTGCTTGGCGGTCTGGCGCAGCCGAGCCGCGAACCCGGCCCGGGCCATCGCCCCATCGGCCGTGTCGATGTAGCGATCCTCGACCTGGGTCGATCGCACGGCCGACGTCGGACGGAAGCCGGCGAGCACGTCGGCCGCGAGATAGCGGTCGCCGGCAGTCGCATCGAGCACCCGGTACTTCAGCTCGATCTCGATCGGCTTGCCCGAGCGGCTCGTCGTCGTCATGCCCGGGGATCCAGCGAACCGATGCCGGCTCGCGGGCGATGCGGGGTCGTGGCCGCCGTCACCGAGGCCAGGGCCCGGGTCTTGAGCTCTGCGTGCGTATCGCACGTGCCGGGCCGGCCGAGGATCTCCTCGACACGTGTCCAGCGCCCGTCCGGCCCCAGCTCCCACGATCGACGGTCGTCGGACAGCATCACGTCGATGATCTCGGCGATCCGGGCCCGCGCGTCGTGATCCTCGACCGGGACCATCGCCTCGACCCGCCGGTCCAGGTTGCGATCCATGAGGTCGGCCGAGCCGATGTACCACTCGGCCTGGCCGCCGTTCTCGAAGCCCCAGATCCGGGAGTGCTCGAGGAACTCGCCGACGATCGAGCGGACCGTGATCCCGGTCGAGACGCCCTTGACGCCGGGCAGGAGCGAGCACGCCGCGCGGGCAATGACGTCAACCCGGACGCCGCGCTGCGACGCGCGGTAGAGCGCCTCGATCGACGGCTGGTCCACGAGGGCGTTGAGCTTGACGACGATCCGCGCCTCGTGGCCCAGTGCGGCGTGGTCGATCTCGCGGTCCACGAGCTCGAGGAACCGCGAGCGGAGGCTGTGCGGCGCGACGAGCAGCCGACGGAACGTCCGCTGGCGGGACAGACCGGTCAGGACATTGAACAGGTCGGTCACGTCGGCGCCGAGCTCCGGCCGGCAGCTGAGCAGGCCGAGGTCCGTGTACAGGCGGGCCGTCCGATGGTTGTAGTTGCCGGTTCCGATGTGGACGTAGCGGCGCAGCCCGGAGCCCTCGCGCCGGACGACGAGACACGTCTTCGAGTGCGTCTTCAGCCCGACCAGGCCGTAGACCACGTGGGCGCCGGCCTGCTCCAGCTTGCGCGCCCAGACGATGTTCGCCTCCTCGTCGAAGCGGGCCTTGATCTCGACCAGGACGACGACCTGCTTGCCGCGCTCGGCGGCCCGGATCAGGTCGCGCACGATCGGCGAGTCGCCCGACGTCCGATACAGGGTCATCTTGATCGTGAGGACCTCGGGATCGTCCACCGCCTGGCCGATGAACCGCTCGACCGAGGTCGCGAAGCTCTCGTACGGGTGATGGACGAGAATGTCGCCGGCCCGGATGGCTGCCAGCGCGTCGGCCGGCTCGTCCTCGTCGGGTGGGACGAGGCGGGGCGGTGTCACCGGCGTCCACGGCACGCTCTTGAGGTCCGGCCGGTCGAGCTCGACGATGTCGCGCAGGCCGGTGAGGTCGAGCATCCCCTTGACCTCGTACGCGTCGTCGTCCTGGAGGCCGAGGCCGCGGAGGAGGATCGCCCGGGTCTTGGCCGGCATCGAGCGCTCCACCTCGAGCCGGACCGCTTCCCCGAAGCGCCGTCGCCGGAGCTCCTCCTCGATCGCCATGAGGAGGTCGTCGGCCTCGTCCTCCTCGATCGCGAGATCGGCGTTGCGGGTGACCCGGAACAGGTGGTGCTCGACGACCTCCATCCCGGTGAACAGGAGGTCCAGATTCGCCTCGATGATCTGGTCGAGGAGGACGAAGCGGTGGGGCTCGACCTCGTAGAGGCGGGGCAGGACCTGGGGCACCTTGACCCGGGCGAAATGGTTCTCGCCCGTCTCGGGATCCACCAGCCCGACCGCGATCGACAGGCTCAGGGTCGAGATGTACGGGAAGGGATGCCCGGGATCGACCGCGAGCGGCGTCAGGACGGGGTAGATCTCGTCGATGAAGCGCTGCCGCAGGATCGCGTGGTGCTCAGCGACGGCGCCGTACTTGACGACCTCGATGCCATGGCCCGCCAGGCCCTTGCGGATGTCCACCCAGGCGGTGCTGTGGTCGGCGACGAGCTCGAGGACGCGGGCACGGGCGGCCGCGATCTGTTCCGCGGCGGTCCGCTCGTCGGGCGCCTTCGAGGTCGAGCCGGTCGCGACCTGCTGGCGGAGGCCGGCGATCCGGACCTGAAAGAACTCGTCGAGGTTGCTCGCGAAGATCGTCAGGAAGCGGACCCGCTCGATCAGCGGATTGCGCTCATCGCGAGCCTCGTGCAGGACGCGAGCGTTGAACTCGAGCCAGGACAGCTCACGGTTGATGTACGGGTTGGCGAGCCGGCCGTTGCCGGCCCGGCCGGCCGAACTCGATTTCTTCGACGCGGACGCGGTTCCGGGCGTGGCCGATCGGGCTGACCCGGGTCGCCGGGCGGGCGACGCGGCGGAGGTCGCTCGGATGGTGTCCGTCATCGGTGACTGGGTCGCGCTCCAGGCTGCCGGCCGGCCGGCTCGCGGCGCGGTTCGGGCCGGCGAGAATACCACGCGTCCGCCGCGCTTCCGGACGACCCGCTCAGGCGTCGGCCACGTAGCGCCGCTCGCCGGTCCGGCCATCGACGAAGACGCGCATGGTCGTGTTGGTCGTCGGATCGACGAACGACTCGGCGGTCGCCTGGAAGCGCGGCTCGAGCTCGCGCGTCGGCTCGCCGCCACCGGGGCCGGCCGACTCGAACGAGGACTCGGCCGCCTCGGAACGGTAGCGATTGCGCTCGATGGCGAGGGCGACCAGGGCGACGGCGCCGCCGATGACGAGCCACAGGCCGGAAGCGCCGAGGGCGCCGCCGACGGCGATCGCGCCGAGCCCGCCGAGGAGCATCAGGGTCGCGACGACGGCGATGGCCAGGCGGGTGGTCGCGCTGAGCATCGGCCTACTCGGTCGTGGGCTGGGCGGACGCGTCGGGCTCGATCACGACGGCCGTGCCGTAGGCCACGATCTCGGTCATCGTCGTCGCCATCTCGGAGCTGTCGAAGCGCATCGAGATCACCGCGTTGGCGCCCATCAGGGTCGCGTTCTTGACAAGGCGATCAAGCGCCTGGCGGCGGGTGTCCTCGAGGAGCGAGGTGTACTCCTTGATCTCACCGCCACCGATCGAGCGCAGGCTCGCGATCAGGTTGCCGGACAGGCCCCGGCTGCGGACCACGAGTCCGAAGACCTGTCCCTTTGTCTCGACGACGCGCTGGCCGGCGATGAACGGGGTCGTGGCAACGATCATGTGATCTCCCTCAGTCGTGCTGGTGGCCTGCCTGGGTGCGACGTGCCGTGCAGACGGGGCACGGGCAGCGGTCGCGGAGCAGGGCGTACGTGTAGAAGCCGGTCGAGTGGCCGTCGCCCCAGTGGGGCGACACCGCGTAGTTGCCGACGAGATGGATGTCGGTCATCCGGGTCTGCTCGTCGGTCAGGGTCGGGGCGCTGTCAAGCCAGCCGGGCAGTCCGGCTTCGCCCCGGCAGTAGGCGCACGGGCACAGCCAGCGCAGGGCGGTGAAGTCGTAGACCGTGGCGTGGCCGTCGGCCCAGTCAACTGCGAGGGTCCGGGCGGCGCGCTCGGCGTGGATCTTCAGGGGCGCAGTCGGGGAGCCCGTGGGCGTCGCACCGGCATCGGCCACGCTCGAATCAGGGGAAACCCGGGTATCGGTCACGGGGTCATCATCGCACCTCCCGGGACCATCGTCCGAGCGCGGGTCGGTTCGACCCGGGCTATGCTCGGCCGGTGAGCCTCCTCGTCGACGACCTCCACAAGACGTTCGGTCGCGTCGTGGCCCTCGACGGGCTGACCTTCGAGGTCCCGCGCGGCCAGATCTTCGGCTTCCTCGGGGCGAACGGCGCGGGCAAGACGACGACGATGCGGATCGCGATCGGAGTCCTCGCCGCGAACGCCGGCCGGGTCGTCTGGGATGGCACCGACACGCGGACCCTGCCGCGGGCGACCTGGGGCTACCTGCCCGAGGAGCGTGGGCTGTATCCGCGAATGGTCGTCCTCGACCAGCTCGTGTTCTTCGCCTCGCTCCACGGCGTCCCGCGCGACATCGCCCGGCGCGACGCCCTCGGCTGGCTCCATCGCCTGCGTGTGAGCGACCTTGCCGAGCGCAAGGCCGAGGAGCTCAGCAAGGGCAACCAGCAGAAGATCCAGCTGATCTCGGCGATCCTCCACAACCCGCCCGTGCTGCTGATGGACGAGCCGTTCACCGGACTCGACCCGGTCAACGTTGCCCTCCTGCGCGAAGCGTTCCTGGAGCTCCGCGACGAGGGCCGGACGCTGATCTTCTCGACCCACCAGATGGAGACGGTCGAGGCGATGTGCGAGTCGATCGCGATCGTCGATCACGGGCGGGTCGTGGTCGGCGGGCCCCTCCGCGAGGTCAAGCGGAGGAGCGGCCGGCGGGTGGTCCACCTGTCTGTCGACGGCGATCACCGGCTGGCATGGCTGGCCGGCTTGCCGGGGGCGCGGATCCTGCGGCCGGGCATCGACCGGACGGAGATCGAGCTCGACGACGGAATCGAGCCCGACTCGATTCTGGCCGCGGCGATCGCGGCCGGCGCCCGGGTCAGCCATTTCGAGGTCGCCGAACCGTCGCTGGAGCAGATCTTCATCGACCACGTCGGGCGGGCGCCCGACGAGGACGGCCGGCTCGCCCCGCCCGAGCCAGGGCCCGAGCCCGACGCTCCGAAGCCAACGTCGGCCACGGCCAAGGACGCCGCATGACCGACATGACACCCGAGCGTCACGAGCCGACGTTCCCGAACACGACCCACATAGCGCGGCGCGAATACGGCGAGCTCGTCCGGTCCCGGCTCTTCCATGTCTCGACGGTGACGCTTGCGGTTCTGGCGATCGTCGTCGCCCTGCTCCCGATCGTCGCCAGCCTGACCGAGCGCGGCAGCGTGACCCGGGTGGCTGTTGTGGCCAGCGACGCGGAGCTCTCCAGTCGCACGATCGGGATCCTCGACCAATTGCTGAACCAGGGCACAGCGGGCACGTCCGGTGCCTTCACGTTGATTCCGCTGACCGACGAGGCTGCGGCGGTCAGCGGTGTCGACGACCGGCTCTACGACGCGGCGCTCCTCGCCCGGCGCGCCGACAACGGCCGGCTCGCGTTCGACTTCCGGCTCGGCGAGACGATGGGTGACAGCGCCCTCCAGCAGCTCTCGATCGGAATCTTCGGGGTGGCCGTCCTCGACTTCTCTGCTCGCAATCCGGTCACCGGTTTCCAGTTGCCGGAGCTCTCGGTGTTCCGCCAGGCCGGCGACGGGGCCGCCGCCGCGCCGTACAGCGCGTCGAACTTCGCGAGTCGCCTGATCGTCGGCGCGGTGTTCGGGGTCCTGATCTTCATCACGATCGTGATCTACGGGATGTGGGTCGCGGCCGGTGTCGTTGCCGAGAAGTCGAGCCGGGTCATGGAACTCCTGATCAGCGCTGCGTCGCCGCGCCAGCTGGTCGTTGGTAAAGCTCTCGGGATCGGCCTCGCCGGGGCGACGCAGTACGTCCTGGTCCTCACTCCGGCGATCCTGACGCTCCTCGTCGAGGACCGGATCGCGACGGTGATCCTCGGACCCGACGCCGGGATCGCGCCGTCGCTCCAGGCGTTGTCGCCGATGTTGCTTCTCGGATTCAGCGTGTACTACACCCTCGGGTTCGCGCTCTACTCGCTGATCTACGCGGCCGCCGGCTCGCTCGTCAGCCGCCCCGAGGACCTCCAGATCATCGCCCTGCCGCTGTCGCTCCTCGCGATCGTCGGCTACCTCCAGGCGATCCTGGCGCTGACCGGCGGGATCACCGGGTTCATCCGCTTCTCGTCGCTGGTTCCGTTCTGGAGCCCGTTCGTGATGATGACCCGGCTGTCGGTCGGGCGGGTGGATCCGCTGGAGCTCGTCGTGTCGATCTCGTTGCTGCTCGTGTCGATCCTGGTCGTGGGCATCGTCGCGATCCGGATCTACGCCGCTGGGGTCCTGCTCTACGGCCAGCGGCCCGGGCTGCGGGCGTACATCGCGGCGGCGCGTCACGGCTGATCGGTCGCCTCGCGAGACGAGCAGATCTGGCTGTCGGATGCGATCGGGGAACGAGAATCCGCCGGCAGGCGACCGTGCTACTCGTCGAAGAGGAGGGGCAGCCGGCTGATCAGCGCCAGCACCGGCGCCGCGGCCGTCGGGGCGTGCTCCTCGTGATCCGGAGCCGGCATTGCCTGCGCCGGGCGCGCAGTTGCATCAACCGGCGCGACCGGGATGAACAGCCAGAGCCGCGACGTGACGCCCGACAGGTAGGGACTCGTCCGCTGCCGGGCGAGGACGCCCCCGATCCCCTGCGCCGTCGCGGCATCGTGGAGCGCCCGGCCCTCGGCCGCGATCGCCGGGACTGCGACGACCTCGTCGCCCGGGTGGAGGATCTTCTTCAGCAGTTCGCGCCGCCGGTGGAGGGGCGTCGTCAGGAGCGATCGGCCGTCGACGTGGAGGAGGTCGAAGGCGAGGAACGCGACGGCCCGTCCCGGCCGGCCCGCGATCCGGCGCTCGAGCTCCTCGTTGTCCGCTCGACCGGCGTCGTCGACCGCGACGAGCTCGCCGTCGAGAACCGCCGACCGGGCATCGATCCGGACGGCCATGCCCGCCAGCTCCGGGAGCGCCCCACCCACGTCCCGGCCGTCACCGTCGATGATCCGGACCGTTCCGCCGCCCGGGGCGTCGGCCGGCCCGATGAAGGCCAGCGCCCGGAGGCCGCCCCACGCCGGCTCGAACAGGTGCGCCGCCGAATCGAACGGCTCGCCGGCCGGTCGGGGAAGCATCGGCCGGAGGCCGTCGGGCAGGTTCGGCAGCGTCGCGATCTCAGGCTCGAGCCGCAGCGACAGCTGGTCGCGCATCGTCGGCCGATGGTAGCGCTAGACTCGGCCGCCTACCCCGCCCAAACCCGCCCGGCAGCGATCGGGCCCGGAGGCTGCCGTCTCGTGACCCGCTCGTTCCGCCCCGACGACCTCTACCAGTTCCGGGTCGCGACCGACCCACGCCTGTCGCCCGACGGGGCGCTCATCGTGTTCACGATGCAGACCGTCGCGCCCGGCAAGGACGGCTACCGTCATGCGCTCTGGGCGGTCGAGACCGACGGCGACGGTCGCGCCCGGCGGCTCACGATCGGCGCCCGCCACGATCGCCACCCACGGTTCGCCCCGGACGGCCGGTCGATCGCGTTCCTGTCCGATCGCCGACTGCACGTCGAGGAAGAGCCGACCGCGGGTGAGGCCATGGATCGCGAGGACGGCATCCAGGTCCACAAGCTGCCGCTCGACGGCGGCGAGGCGCGCCGGGTCACCGACCTGCCCCGCGGCGTGGACGCCTTCTGGTGGTCGCCGGACGGCGCCCGGCTCCTCGTCCGGACGGCGTCCCGTGGCGCGACGAAGGACGACGATCGGCGGAAGCGCGGCCGGACCGACAAGCCGAAGCCGGGCGAGGCGCCCGAGTCCGACTACCACTTCGTCGACCGGCTCGGCTATCTATACAACGGGAAGGGCTACGTCTACCACCTGACCGGCCAGCTGTGGGTCGTCGACATCGAGACCGCTGAGGCGCGCCGGCTGACCGACGAGCCGGCCGGCGTCGGCGACGCGGCCTGGTCGCCCGACGGCACCGAGATCGTGTACACCGCGAACCTGCGCCGCGACCACGACCTGGAGCCGAGGGCCCACCTGATCGTTCTCGATGTCGAGAGCGGACAGTCGCGCCGCCTGACCGGCGATCTCGCCACGTTCGACGCCCCGGTCTGGCTGCCCGATGGCCGGACGATCGCAGCGATCGGCGGATACCTGCCGGACAACTTCTACACCGCCGACCTGTGGCTGATCGCCGCCGACGGATCCGACGCCGGGACCAGGGCCGGCGGGCGCAACCTGACGGTCCGCCACGACCTGATGCTCGCGACGTCGATGAACAGCGACATCGTGCCCGGCGAGGCCGGCTGGCTCGTGGCCTCGGCCGACGGGCGCTGGGTCACCTTCCAGGCGCCGACCGACGGGAGCATGGAGCTGTGGCGCGTCGCGACCGCCGACGGCGCGGTCGAGCGCCTGACCGAGGGCCGCCACTACGTCTCGTCCTTCGACCAGATCGACCTCGGCCGGGGTCGGTCGAGGACGGCGTGGCTGCGCTCGTCGCCGACGGAGCTGAGCGACGTGTGGGTCCGGGACGGCGCCAGCGGTGCCCCGCGCCGGCTGACCGACCTGAACGGCGACGTCCTGCGCGAGGTCGAGCTGGTCGCGCCGGTCGAGCGCTGGGCCGAGGTCGACGGCCGGCGGATCCAGGGCTGGTACCTCGCGCCGGCGTCTGGGGTCGGCGGTGCGGCGACCACCGCCAGCTCTGGCGCACCGGCCCCGGTGGTCACCCAGATCCACGGCGGACCACACACCCTCTACGGCTGGTCGCCGATGCTCGAGTTCCAGCTCCTCGCCGCGACCGGGATCGGCGTCTTCTTCTCCAACCCGCGGGGTTCCGAGGGCTATGGCCGCGACTTCAACGAGGCGAATATCCGCGACTGGGGCCCGGGCCCGATGCGCGACGTCCTGGCCGGAGTGGACGCGCTCGTGGCCGACGGTCTCGCCGACCCGGAGCGACTCGGGCTCACCGGCGGCTCCTACGGCGGGTACCTGACGAACTGGATCGTCGGCCATGATCAGCGCTTCGCCGCGGCGATGACCTGCCGGTCGGTCGCCGACATGAGCCTGCTGTTCCTGACCGGCGACATCGGGAGCGGATTCTGGCCACGCTTCGAGTTCAAGGCCCTGCCCTGGGAGGACGCGGCCTACTTTCGCGAGATCTCGCCGATCACCTACGCCGACGCGATCCGGACGCCGCTCCTGATCCAGCACAGCGACAAGGACATCCGGACGACGATGGCCCAGGCCGAATCGCTGTTCACGGTCCTGCGCTCGAAGAAGCGGCCAGTCCGCCTCCTGCGCGTCCCCGAGGAGACGCACGAGCTGACCCGATCCGGGACCCCGTTCCGGCGGGTCGAGAACCTCAACGTCGTGCGCGACTGGTTCCACCACTTCCTCGTCGAGGGCAAGCGCAGCCTGCCGCCGCTGCCGAAGATTCGGGCCGGCCGCTAGGCCCGATCGCCGCGCCGCGACCGTCACCCATTCGCGGAGCCGCCGGGACCAGTGGGACTTCGCTCAAGAGTCCTCCGAAGACTGGTACGGCAGGAATTGGGCGGCCTGGGCGCCGTCCTGCGTCGCGTTCACGCTCAGCGCCGGCGTGTCGGCGGCCCGATCGCCTCGGATTGACGCCGTACCAGTCCCCGAGGGAGTAGACGGCGAAATTCTCGGGCGGGCCGCGCCCCCGAACTTCGCTCAATAGTCTCGGCCGGACTCGTACGGCGGGAATCGGGCTGTCCGGGCGCTGCCCAACGCCGGTCGCACGCTCAGCATCGGCGTGTCGGCGGCCTGATCGCCTCGGATTGACGCCGTACCAGTCCCCGAGGGAGTAGATGGCGAAGTTCTCGGCCGGGCCGGGGCGGGGCGGGCTCAGCGGCGCGCCCGGGCTCAGCGATCCGCGGCGGGCTCAGCGATCCGCGGCGGGCCCGGGCTCAGCGATCCGCCGCGGGCCCGGGCTCAGCGATCCGCCGCGGGCCCGGGCGGCGCCGGACCCCGGTGTATCCTCACCGTCCGATGGCCACTTCCACCCGCCCCGACACCCTCTCCCGCGAGCGCGCCCACGAGCTCGTCCGCTCCTGGGACGGGCGCCCGGGTGCTCTCGGGAGCCTGCTCGGACGGGTGAGCAGCGTCGACCAGGTCGGGGTCGAGGAGCGGATCGCGGCGCTGAAGACACGCTCGATCAAGAAGGCCTCAAAGCTCTGGGCGCTCGATCTCGCGATCCGGATGATGGATCTGACCACACTCGAGGGGAAGGACACCCGGGGCAAGGTCCGGGCCCTCTGCCAGAAGGCGATGACCCCCCAGCCGGGCGACCCGACGATCCCGTCCGTTGCCGCGATCTGCGTCTACCCGGCGCTCGTGGCCGACGCCAAGGAGGCCCTCACGGGCTCGACCGTCAAGGTCGCCTCGGTGGCGACCGGCTTCCCGTCGGGCCAGACATTCCGCGACATCAAGCTCGCCGAGACCCGCGCTGCCGCCGAGGCCGGCGCCGACGAGATCGACATGGTCATCGACCGCGGCGCATTCCTGAGCGGCGACTACCTGTCGGTCTTCGAGGAGATCGTCGACGTCAAGGAGGCCGCGGGCGCGGCGCATCTCAAGGTGATTCTCGAGACCGGCGAGCTCGAGACCTACGACAACGTCCGGCGCGCCTCCGTGCTCGCCATGGCCGCCGGCGCCGATTTTATCAAGACCTCGACCGGCAAGGTCGTGCCGGCCGCGACGCTCCCGGTGACGCTCGTGATGCTCGAGGCGATCCGCGACTTCGAGCGCCAGACCGGTCGCCAGGTCGGGATGAAGCCGGCCGGCGGGATCAAAGTTGCCAAGGAGGCGATCCAGTATCTCGTCGTCCTGTACGAGACCCTCGGGCCGCGCTGGATGAGCCCGGACTGGTTCCGCTTCGGCGCGTCATCGCTCCTGAACGACGTCTTGATGCAGATCGAGAAGGAGCGGACGGGCCGCTACCAGGGCCCGGACCACTTCACGCTGGACTGAGGGCGGCACGACCAATCCTCAGCCGAGGCGGGCCAGCCAGGCGAGCAGCGGCTTGCCGGCGGCCAGGCTGTCGGCGATGACCGCGGGCAGGTCCGGCGACTGGGCATCCGCATCCGACAGGTTGCGCCCGAACACGACGTCCCGGAGCTTGATCGTGTCTGCCTCGGGGTGATCCGGCGGGTAGCCGGCGGGGATCCGCTGCAGGGCGTGGCCATGGGTGCTCAGCTTGCCGAACGTCGCGCGGAAGGCGGGCGCATCGAGGAGGGATCGGAACTCCTCGGGTTCGTCGGCGACCCTCCGGCGGAAGGCGTCGAGCCAGGGCTTCTCCGGGCGCCAGTAGCCGCCGCCGACGTAGATCTCGCCCGGCGAGAGGTGGAAGTAGCCGCCGCTCGAGGGGACGTTCGCCGTGTGTGACCGGCCTTCGACGTCCGTGCCCGGCTCGCCGGTCCACGGAAAGCTCGCGCCGACGTTGGTCTTGTACGGCGACTTGTCCTTGGCGAACCGGACGTCGCGATAGATCCGGAACGGCGACTTCGCGGGATCGGCCCGGAGCGGCAGCCCGCGAGCCGCGAACTCTTCGGCGAGCGCGGCGACAAGCGCCTCGAGCGGCCGCTTCAGAAGCTCCTCGTACTCGGCCTTGCGCGGCTGGAACCACGCGCGGTCGTTGTTCGCCGTGAGGTCTGCGAGGAACTGGACGGCCTCGGGACGGAAGCCGACGAAGGTCGGGGCGGGGCTGGCGACGGCCATGGGGTCGGTCTCCTGTGCGCGGCAGCCTGCTGATCGTACGCCCGCCCGCTGATCCGCCGATTTACGCCGATCATTGGTCTCGACATGGCCAGATGTGCATGGACAGAACGTTGGGCTCGGAATCCCGGCCGATCCGATCCGATTCGACGTGGTCCACCGCATTCACGCACGGCTCAGGTCTGAAACGATGATCAGTCCGACCTTGATCGGACCCATCATTCCGTGGATGGAAGATTGGCCAAGTCGTTCGACCGATACGTCAGTCGTCGACCGCGCCGAGGACGAGCGCCGCGTTGAGCCCGCCGAACCCGAACGAGGTCGACAGGATCCGGCGGTAGGTCCCGGCCCGGCCCTCGAGGTCGCGGACCAGACCCGGCAGGAGCGCGCCGACATCCGGATCGACCGTCTCGAGGTTGGCCGACGCCGGCACCCACCCGTCGCGGATCGCGAGCGCGCAGATCGCCGCCTCGATCGCCCCCGACGCGCCAAGCGGATGGCCGTAGAGCGCCTTCGTGCCGCTGACGGGCACGGACGCGGCGCGCTCGCCGAGGGCCAGTGCGATCGCCCGTGCCTCGGCGATGTCGCCGAGCGGCGTCGAGCTCGCGTGGGCGCTGACCCAGTCGATCTCGTCGGGCGCCACGCCCGCGTCAGCGAGCGCCTCGACCGCCGCCCGCCCGGCCTCGCGTCCGTCGGCCCGCGGCTGGACCATGTGGTACGCGTCAGACGTCGCCGCGTAGCCCATCAACTCGGCATACGGCTCGGCGCCGCGCGCCCGAGCGACGTCCTCAGCCTCGAGCACGAGGAGCGCGGCGCCCTCGCCCATCACGAACCCGTCGCGATCGGCATCGAACGGCCGGCAAGCATGACCAGGGTCGTCGTTGCGGCCCGGCGACAGCGCCCGGATGTTGTCGAACGCCCCGAACGCGAGCGAGCTCAACGGGACCTCGGCGCCGCCGGCGATCGCGGCATCGATGTCGCCGGCCCGGATCGCGCCAAGCGCCTCGCCGAGCGCGACCGCCCCCGAGGCGCACGAGTTGGCGGTCGAGAGGATCGGGCCGCGGACGCCAAGGGCGATCCCGAGGTTGGCCGGCGCCGCCCCGCCGAACACCGCCAGGGCGAGGTTCGGCGCGACCGCCTTGATCCCGCGCTCGAGATAGCGCTCGTGCTGCTCCTCGGCGTAGGCGATCCCGCCAAGGGCGCTGCCGAGATAGATCCCGATCCGCTCCGGCTTT
>JBKJOK010000331.1:0-5977 GCA_046595595.1 Candidatus Limnocylindrales bacterium | reverse complement strand
GGTCGGGCGCGCTCGTCAGACGCATTGCGCCTGTCAGACGCATTGCGCCTGTCAGACGCCGGACGGACATGAACCCCTCGTGAACCACCGCAAGGTCGACGCCCGACGGCAGACTGGTCGCCCGTTCACGAGGGATCTGTTCTCGATGTGCGCCTCAGAGGCGCATTGCGCCGGCCAGGCGCGACTTGTGGACCATCGCGGCTGCGGCCGAGTTCAGACCGGAAGTAGCTCGATCGATTCCCGGTGGCGCGGGCGCAGCAGCCCGAAGTGGCGCCGGTCCAGGGTGGCGAGCTTGGGCTCGTTCAGTCGTTCGACGATCGCGAGGACGGCGGCGTCGACGAAGCCGATGTCCGCGTCGGCGTACCGATCGCACAGTTCGCGAACGCGGACGTAATCCGATGGCCCGAGATCAGCGATGACGAAGGCGCCGGCTTCGATGTCCGCGAGCAACGCGACCAGGACCCCCGGATTTAGCCGCTGCCCGATCCAGTAGTCGACTTCGACCAGGACCGGCGACGGGATCACCAGTGGCTCTTCGGCCGCCTCGATCAGGGATCGACAGGCCGAGTGGTCGGCGTCTGACCGATCGAGTGCGGCGTAAAGCGGACCCGTGTCGAGGATCAGCGCCACGCGCGGGGTTCCGGCCGCTCGTCGGAGGACCGGCGGGCGGTGTTGGAGGTGCCCGAAGCGCCAATCCCGAGGCTGCGCGGTTTGGGAGGCAGAGTCGCGAGTCGTTGGACCTTCTCCTCGATCGCCTCGCGGATCAAGGCGGCCATGGACACGCCGCGCTCCGCGGCGAGACGACGGAGCCGGCGGCGGCTCTCGTCCGAGAGCGAGAGAGTGGTGCGATCCATGGTGCCATGCTATCACAGTTGACATCACTCTCCCTGCGTTCGCCGCCGGGTCATCTCAGGGTTGCCGCGCGCAGCAGCGCTCAGGCCGGCGCGTTGCACAACGGCGCGAGCGCGTCGGGATCGCCGCCGCTGAATGGAGTCGTCGAATGGGTGCCGTCCTCCGGCACGGATCCCGGCACCCAGGGGGCGCCGAGGCCCGGGTACCCGGATGAGTGGCCGGCGAAACCCAAACGTTCAGTCGATCACGCGCCGCGCGGCGCGCCATCACGAGCGTGGGCGCGGCATCAGAAGCGCGCGCGCACGATCCGGAACGGTGCCCCGCCGCGGGTGATCAGGACACCGACGATGATCACGGCCCCGCCGATCACCTGGCCCAACCGGATCGACTCGCTCAGGAACAGAGCCGCGAGGACGACCGCCAGGGCAGGGACGAGGAACTGGTAGGCCGACGTGCGGGTCGGGCCGACGACGCGGACGCCGTTGAGGACGATGACATTGGCGACGCCGGCGGCGAGGAAACCGGAGTAGAGAATCGCGCCGACGACGCCCGGCGTGAGCACGGGTCCACCCGCCGAAGCGAGCTGGGTGGTGGCCAGTGGCGCGAGCACGATGGTTCCGGCGACCGTCGCCCAGGCCGTGGTCCGAAGCGGCGAGTGACGGCGCAGGAACGGCGCGCCGAACGCGGTGTAGATCGACCAGCAGATCGCGGCGAGCAGGGTTATTGCCTCGCCGACGAGCGATCCACCGATGCTCAGCCCGGAGCCGCTGGCGATGACCGCGGCCACGCCGACGAACGACACGATCCCGCCGATCAGCTTGCCCGGGGTCAGGACGTCGGACCGGGCGATGACCGCCAGGAAGGCGACGAGGACCGGGGTCGAGGCGATGATCAGCGCCGAGTCGCCGGCGGCGATCTGCTGGAGCCCAGTCGTCCACAGGATCTGGTAGAGCCCGAACCCGAGGGCACCGAGCCCGCAGATCGCGATCAGGTCGCGCCGCGGCAGCCCGATCGAGCCCTCGCGCCAGCGGAGGAGGACCATCAGCGTGGTCGAGGCGAGGGCGAACCGAAGGAACGTGAAGCCGACCGGCGGCAGGACCTCCAGAGCGGACTTCACGACGATGAAGTTGCCCGCCCAGACGACCATGACCGCCAGGACGGCGACCTCGGCCAGGCGTCGCTCGGAGGCAGGAACGTCGACGCCCGCCGGGCGACCGGCGGGCGTTCGCGGCGTCGGCGCGGCCCCGTCGGCCGCTTCGGGGGCGTCGATGCTAGGCGCCTTCGCGATCCAGCTCGAGGAGATCCTCATCCTGCTCCTCGGTGACCTTCAGCCAGACGAAGAGTCCGGCAAGGACGATCAACGGGATGACGATCAGGGCGGCAAGGGTGATGCCGAGGGCGACGGCGACGGTCTTGAGAGCCTTCATGGATCGGTTCCTCCGTGCGCTGATTGGATGGGCTGGATCAGGCCTTGGCGGGCTTGGCCGGGATCGGCACCCGCAGGGTCGGACCCTGGTTGACCATCTGGCTGATGTCGTCGCGGGTGAACTCGGCGAGGCTGTGGTGAGAACCCGCGTGGCCGACGTGGAAGAGGCGGACGACGAATGCGCCGTCCTGCTCGAAGAAGAACACGTCGCGCGGCTTCTGCTCGTCGATGTACCGGCCGATCACGCGGAGCGCCGTCTCGTAGAAGCCGGCGTCGGTCTGCGGCTCGGGACCCGACGCGCCTCGCCGCGCAACCGATTCTTCCATGAACCGGGCGATGTCGTCATCGAGGAAGGTCAGGGTCTCCTTGGTCTGCGAACCCATCGACTCCGACCACGTGCCACCGGCGGCCCCGGCCGTGACGACGCCCTGGACGATGAAGCCGTCGGGCGCCTCGACGAGAAGCACGTCGCGCATCCCGCGCTGATCGATGAAGGCTCCGATCGACCGGAAGACCTCCTCGAAGTCCTGGCGCGGGCTTCCCTCGTAGATGCGCATCGGGCCTCCCTCATTCAGCCGGCCGGTCCCTGCGTCCGGCGCGTTCCCCGTTCGGCCTCGGTCAGGAGCCGGTGGTCTGGTCGAGGAGTCCTCGATCCTTCGCCCGTCGGTCGCTCACCCGGAACATGGCCACTGCACCGAGTGTAGCCACCGTCCCGGTCGCCAGCAATACGAGGCTGATCGTCGTTGCGCTCGGCGCGGCAGTTCCGGTCCATTGGCCGAACAGCGACCCGGCGCCGCCGATCGCGCTGACGCCGCCCGGAAAGAGCGCGAGTCGGATGCCCTCGATCCACCAGGTCAGGGGCGTGGCGAGCCCGATCGCCTGGACGGGCAGCGGCAGGACGCTGAGCGGGAACACGACGCCAGAGACGAGGAACAGCGCACCCGACGCGGCCTCCGGATACGACCACGACTCCTGCCTGGTCTGCAGACAGATCGCGGCCATCAGGAGCCCGATCGCCAGGCTCGAGACGATGCCGAGGATCAGGACCGGGACGAGGAGCAGCCAGTCGAACCGGCCGAGGTCGAACGGGACGCCCAGGAGGACGACGCCGACGCCGAGCGTGATCGCGGCGCCCATCGCCCCGACCCCGATCCGGGCCCACGCCGCGGCCGAAGATCACCGCCAGGAAGTCGCTCGGGCTGACGTACACGTACTTCAGCATCCGGTAGCGCTCGCGATCGTCGAGGATCGTCCAGGCGAGGCCGCTCACGCCGGCGATCACGAAGGACCACAGCGCACTGCCGACGATGACGAAGGCGCGGTACTCGGGCTTGGCCCCGCCGCTGATGACGTCGAGCATGACCACCAGGATCAGCGCTGACGCAAGCGGCTTCGCGACCGAGTAGATGAAGAACAGGACGGGATCGGTCCGCGCTCGACGTCGAAGCCGAAGATGCGGGCCATTCCCTGCGACGGCAGGATGAGGGTCGTCAGGATCTTGATCAGCGTCGTCTTGCCGGCAGAGCTGGGGCTGCGTGGTCGGCGCGGACGTGGACAAGGCGATCCCCGGAACGAGCGGCTGGAGGGACCGGGAGTGTACGCCAGCGCCGCCGGTTTGGGAAGGGTGTCATCGTCCACGTGTGAGACGGGCATCGAACATGATGGCGCTCAGGCTCCCAACGATCGCCATACGTCACGGGAGTGAGAGTTCGCCCGGCCACGATCCGCCGATGAGCAGTTCATCCGATGCTGAGGGCCCGAATCCTGGCCATCTGCGCGCCTGGGTTGCGAATGACGAAGGAACAGCGACGTCCCGCCTCGCCGCACCGGCGAACGCGCGTTGGCGACGCGTACGGCAATTTCGGGTCAGCGCCCCGCCACGGATCAGCGGGCGAGAAGCGCCGCGAGCTGACCCGCGACTCGGGCATCGTTGACGATGAGCGCGGTGTTGGCCCGGACCGAGGCGCCATCGGTGATCTCGGCGACCCTTGCCAGGAGCCACGGGGTCGTGGCCGGGCCGCGGATGCCGGCCGCCTCGGCCTCGCGTATCGCTCGGTCGATCGCATCCCGTGCCACGTCACCGGGGAGGGCCTCGGTCTCGGGCGCCGGCACACACACGAGCACCCCGCCGAGCCCGAGCTCGATGTGGACCTGGACGATGGAGGCGGCGCCCGCGATGTCGGCGGCGACCTGCGGCGAGGCGATCCCCGACATGCGCGAATAGAACCCGGGCAGTTCGGCCTGGCCGACCGTCACGACCGGCACGCCGTGCGTCTCGAGATACTCGAGCGTCGCCGGCACGTCGAGGATCGCCTTCGGGCCAGCGCACACCACGGCCATCGGGGTCCGGCCGAGCTCCTCGAGGTCGGACGAGATGTCGAGGCTCGGCGGCGCGGCGCCCAACGAGCCGGCGGCGCCCGCCGAGCCCGCGAGCGCGCCGCGATGGACCCCGCCGATCCCGCCCGTCGCGAAGACCCGGATCCCCACGGCGTGAGCCGCGATCATCGTCGCCGACACCGTCGTGGCGGCCCACCCGCCGCCAGCGAGCGCCACGGCCAGGCTCGGTCGGGCGGCCTTCCGGACCGACCCCGCCGGGGCGGTTGCCAGCGCCTCGAGCGCCGCCTCGTCGAGCCCGACGAGCAGCCGCCCAGCGCGGATCGCCACGGTCGCGGGCACCGCGCCGCTCTCGCGGACCGCCGCCTCGGACGCGCGAGCGACCTCGAGGTTGGCCGGGTAGGGCAGCCCGTGGCTGATCAGCGTCGACTCGAGGGCCACGACCGGACGCGACGCGGCCAGCGCCGCGGCAACCTCGGCGGTGAGCTGGAGTCGATCGGCGATCACGGGATCAGCGTAACCGCGCCGTCATCGCGCCGACGCGCAACCGTCGCGCCACCTCCATCTCGACGACATCGGCAGTCGAGAGGATGCAAAGCGTCCCGCCGCCTTCGACGGGACCGGCGAGGGACCCGCCGGTACGGTGCCCAGGAGGACCAGATCCATGCGTCGTCTCATCTCGGCCGTCGTCGGCGGAACGCTCGCCCTGTCCGTATTCGCCGGCATCGCCTCGGCCGGCGGTCCGCCGTCGCTGGCGTTCTACGTCGACGACATCCGCTATCGGACTCTCGGTACGCCGACCGACTTCTCCGGCACGGGCGCGCCAGCCAGCACGTACGACGCGATCTACGCGCTCGGCAACGGCCTTGTCAACGTGGCGGAGTCGAAGCCCGGCGATCGTGACTTCAACGGCGGCCGCTGGGCGGTCATGCCGGTCACGTGGCATACGACCCCCATCCAGCTGACGAACGCCGAGCAGGTCACGGCCTGGGCCGACGCCGGGCTGATCTCGATCGGCGCGCCGATCCGGTACTTCCTCTGCCCGGTCATCCAGGTGCCGCCGAGCTGACCGACCTCGCGAGCCTGCACGTCGCCACACCCGCAGCTCAGCCCAGGGACAGCTCGCGGGGCTCGCTCGTAAGTTGGCGGGCCGCCGCCCGATGCCCGGACAGGACCGCCCGGCGGAGTGCCGCCGGGCGGTTCCGCGTGTCCGACGCGGCGCCGAGCCAGGCGACGAGGAACCCCGCCTCGAACGCGTCGCCGGCGCCGGTCGTGTCGTGCGCCTCGAGTTGCGTCGTCGCCACGTCGAAGGTCAGGGGCTCCTCCCGGGTCCCGGCGAGGACCGTCGCCCCGGCCCGGCCGTGC
>JBKJOK010000289.1:0-1652 GCA_046595595.1 Candidatus Limnocylindrales bacterium | reverse complement strand
ACCGAGCTGATCGAGCGCTTCCGGACCGGCACGGCCGACGTCGAGGACGCCCTCGCCGGGATCACCGACGGGGAGCTGGACCGGGCACCCGCCGACCCCGAGGCGTGGACCGCCCGGGCCGTCGCCCACCACCTCGCCGATAGCGAGGCGATGGCCTATGTCCGGCTGCGCCGCCTGATCGCCGAGGACGACCCGCCGATCACGGGCTACGACGAGCCCGAGTGGGCCCGCCGGCTCCATTACGACCGCCCGATCGGTCCCTCACTGGCGGTCCTGGCGGCCGTCCGGGCCGCGAGCCTCCAGCTCCTCCAGACACTCGACGACGCCGAGTGGACGCGGGCCGGGACGCACAGCGAATCTGGCTCATACGCCGTGGCCGACTGGCTCCGGATCTACTCGGCCCACGCCCACGAGCACGCCGACCAGATCCGCGCGGCTCGAGCGGAAGCGCTGCCGGCCTGACCGCTCGGGCGTCAGCCGGGTGCGGCGGCCGCGGCGAAGGCGGCCATCGACGGGAACGTGGCGTCGGGGCGGGCGTTGGCGATCGGGGTCGCCCCGGCGCCGGCGCGATCGTGGCGACGATCGATCCAGACGGATCGGAAGCCCAACCGCTGCGCCGGCTCATGATCGTGGAACTGGCTCTGCGCGACGTGCAGGATGCGCGATTGGGCGATCGCGTCCGCGCCGAGCCGCTTGACGAGGGCCGTGAAGTTGCGCTCGTCGGGCTTGTACGAGCCGACCTGCTGGGCCGTCACGATCCAGTCGAACTCGACACCGAGCCGGGCGTTCGAGGCCGCGAACAGGTCGTCGTCACAGTTCGTGAGGACGCCGAGCCGGAAGCGGGTCTTGAGCCGGGCGAGCGCGTCATGCGAGTCGGGGAACGCCGGCCAGTCCGCGACCGAGCCGGCGAGCCGTGCGATGTCGTCCGCGGTGGGGACGGCGCCGTGGGCCCGAGCCACCGCCGCGAGGCCCTCACCGACGATCTCACGATAGCGGCGGTACGCGCCGGCCTCGAGTGTCGCCTCGGCGTTGGCGTACTCGACGAGGAGCGCCTCGTCGTCATCCGTCTCGGCCGATCCGGGGGGCAGCACCGTCCGGAGCGCGGCGAGGATGCCCGCTTCCCAGTCGATCAGTGTCCCGTAGGTGTCGAACGTCAGGGCGTCGAAGGCGCCGTAATCGAGGTCGGTCATCGCCGGATTGTGCACTCCCTGGTCGTGGATCTGCCGGCCACCAGTGAGCGATCAGCTTGGTCGATCAAATTCGCAGTGGACGAGCGTGGCCGTCAGCACGAGCCGCATGATTCAGGGCGTCCAGCCGCACCGCCGAGCGTGTTGACTCGGATCTGATCAGCCAGGTCGATCGCCGACGCACGATCCCGTGGCTCCGACTCAACCTCGGGCGCCGCCGCTGAAGTTCCAGCTTGCGAGATGGAGGCTGGGCACCAGGTAGATCGAGTCCCAGCCACCGAGGATCACGGCCCGCTCGCGCACGATCCCCCGAACCGCGCCGGGCCCGAGCGCGTCGAGGAACGACTGCGTGAACCGCAGGTTCGTGACCGGCCGGACGATCCGTCCGTCCTCGATCAGCCAGACGCCGTTCCGGGTCAGCCCGGTCACGACCTGGGTCCGCGGATCGAGGATCCGGGTGTACCA